>NZ_JBEPOO010000001.1:2430836-2734691 GCF_040546815.1 Devosia sp. 2618 | reverse complement strand
AGTTCCGCCAATAGCGCCACCACAGCAAGCAGCACCAACAGCGGCCAGACGAACGCCGCCCAATAGGGCGCTGCTTCGTGCGCGAACGGCGTGAATATGGCCATGAGCAACACGAGCGGCGCATCGACAAGGCGCGACCAGTGCATCGGGGCGCCAAAGGGCGTGTTGTCGCGGTATTGCGTCGTGTCGAACCAGGTTTGGCCATGGAACAGATCGATTGCGCCGACCAGTCGCATGGCATCGTCGCCGGTGACAACAGGCGCGCCTCCGGCCCGCAGGGCTGTGATAACGAGCGCAACCGCAATGACGGCCCAAATCAGGATGATCTGAACCCATTTCCGATCGACCCAGCCCATGCCTGCACCCGATTTTGTCTGGACACAGAATTAGCCGTGACCGGTTAAGCCGCGCTGAAGAGAGCTACAGATAGACGCGCTGCATGGCAGTGCGTGCGAGGCGGCTCGCAACCACAAGGCTCTGCCAAGTAGCACAACCGTCTCTCAGCATCCTCTCATTGGGATGGCTGCCCGCATGAATCGGTCGACATGTCTGGCAAGTAGACTTTAGTCGAGGTTGACGCGGAGTTGTGTTTCCTTTGGATATCGGCTCGGAGGCGTAAACCAATCCTGCGATTGGATTTTCTGCATGGCGCAACAAGCGTTGGCAGATGCGTTTGGGGGATTTTGTGGGGAGCGAATGTGCGACGCTACGTCGCTTTCCGTAGATCAGGCGCGGCAGGGACGAGGTGTCCTGAGGCCGCTACCGACGCTGAAAAGTGCCACTTGCCGAGCAATCTGCGTGGCAACTTGCCGCGTGCGTAATACCTAAGAATGTGAGGCACTAAGTTGAAATATTTGACCAGACAGAAAGTTGTCACGTTGCTCGCAGCTGGCCTCTTGGCCACTGTGGTACCAACGACGGTGGTGCTGTCGCAGCCGGCCGCAGTGGCGCTGACCGAAGGCCCCAAGACCATTTTTGACGGCGTCTATACCGAAGCGCAAGCAGACCGCGGCAAGAAGCTATATGGTGAAAACTGCGCCAGCTGCCACGGCTCTCAGGGCGGCGGCGGTCCAGCAGCTCCCCCGCTGACCGGCAGCGCACTCGACGCCAAGGAAACGATGATGCTGTCCGACAGCGTCGAATTCATGATCGCGGCCATGCCACCAGAAAGCCCCGGCAAGCTGCGTACGCGCGAATATGTCGATGTGCTCGCATACATCCTCAAGCTGCATGGCGCGCCAGCTGGTGACACCGAGCTCCCCCCCAAGGTGGCTGATCTCGACGATATCGAGATCGTCGCCAAGCCTGAAGGCGAAGACGCTCCCGCCGCGCCAGCAGCGGCCCCTGCCGCTCCATCCAAGCCAGCAGAAGCTGCGCCTCAGCCTGCCAACGACGGGCACTAATCATCACCTGGCCGGCCGATCATTCGGCCGGCTCAGCAATCGGGTCCGGATACGGACCGCGTAAACAGGGCCTTGGCTCTGATCTTTAGACTGGAGGACGACACGCATGAAACTTAGACGTCTACTGTTGCTCACCGTAGCAACGCTGGCGATGGCACAGGCCCCGGCTTATGCCGCTGGCCTGGCCGATCTGAAGCCCGTCACCGACGAGGACCTTCAGAACGTTGCTCCCGGCAACTGGCTTGCTTACGGCCGCGACGTGCGCAATTTCGGCTTCAGCCCGCTGACCGACATCACGCCCGACAACGTCGGCACGCTGCAGTCCGTTTGGGCCCGTGGCATCGAGTCCGGCCAGACCCAGACCGCTCCGCTGGTCTATGATGGCATCATGTTCCTCGCCAGCCCGAACGAAACGGTTGAAGCGATCGACGCCGTCACCGGCACCCTGCTGTGGCAGTACCGTCACCGCGTCGAGATCGAGCCAGAACTGCTCAACTCGATTACCCGTGACCGCAAGCGCGGCATCGCGATCTATGGCGAGAACATCTACTTCTCGACATGGGACAACCACCTCATCGCGCTCAACATGCGCGACGGTCAGGTTGCGTTCGATATCGACCGCGGCCAGGGCGACGAAGGTATCTCGAACTCTTCGGGTCCAATCGTTGCCAACGGCATCATCGTGCTCGGTTCGTCCTGCCAGTATTCGGGTTTCGGCTGCTATGCGACCGGCCACGACGCCAAGACTGGTGAAGAACTCTGGCGCAACTACTTCATTCCAAAGCCAGGTGAAGAAGGCGACGAGACGTGGGGCGGCAGCGCCTATGAATCTCGCTGGATGACCGGCGCTTGGGGCCAGTTCACCTACAATCCTGAGCTGGATCTGGTGTTCTACGGCTCGTCCTCGACGGGCCCAGCTTCCGAAGTTCAGCGCGGCACCGTTGGTGGCACTCAGTATGGCACCAACACGCGTTTCGCTGTTAAGCCATCGACCGGTGAAATCGTCTGGCGCCATCAGACCCTGCCCCGCGATAACTGGGACCAGGAATGCACCTTCGAAATGATCGTGGACACGGTGAACGTGAACCCGAGCGCGACGATGGAAGACCTGCAGTCGATCAACCCTGACGCTGCCAAGGGCGAGCGTCGCGTGCTGACCGGCGTGCCGTGCAAGACCGGTACCGTCTGGCAGTTCGACGCCGCAACCGGCGAGTTCATCTATGCTCGTGATACGGCTCACCAGAACCTGATCGAAAGCATCGACGACAAGGGCATCGTGACGGTCAACGAAGAAGTCGTGCACAAGGAAGGCGATGCGCCAATCCTGCACTGCCCGACCTTCCTCGGCGGTCGTGACCAGCCCCGTACGGCCTACAACCCAGAGACCAAGGTCATGTTCGTCCCACTGACGAACGCCTGCATGACCATGACTCCACGTCCGGACGCTCCAATTCCAGCCAACTCGTACAACCAGACATCGGTCTACTCCCTGCCAGATGGCATGACCAATGCTGGCCGTATCGACGCTGTGAACGTCGAAACCGGCGAGACCGTGTGGCGCTACGAGCAGACCGCAGTGAACTACGCATCGCTTCTGGCGACCGCGTCGGACCTGCTGTTCTCGGGCGGTGCTGATCGTTACCTCAAGGCCATCAACCAGAAGACTGGTGAGCTGGTCTGGCAGACCCGTCTTGCTGCTGGCGCCATGGGCGTTCCAATCAGCTACGAAGTCGACGGCAAGCAGTACATCGCCATCGTTTCGGGCAACCCTGCTTACGGCGGTACGCTGATGACCCGTCTGGTTCCTGAATCTGCTGATCTGAGCTCGCTCGGCGCTGCTATCCAGGTCTTTGCTCTGCCGAACTAAGTTTAGTTCGCACACCTAATACGGACCGGCGCGGCTCACCCCGCGCCGGTTCTATCAACGAGGGCCTTCGTGCCCTGTCCCCCGCGCACCGGGTCCAGCGCGATACTGGACACCCGATGCGAAAGGCTCGGCCTATGTATTCGACATCCTGCCTGACGCCATCGCATCGTCCACTTGGCCATGCGCGGCCACTCACCAAATTCATGCTCACTTTATTGTCGGCTGCATTGCTGCTGCCGTTCGCGGCTGCCATTGCGCAGGAAGAAGTTGTGCCGCGCGATCTGTACGAAGAGCGCCGCCGCAACGAGGGAAACAGCATCGCATTCTGCCTGCGCCCCAACGGTCCCTTGGCCGCCTACGAAGGCGAATTAGCGGAAGCCATTGGCCAGGTGCTGCTGACCGATGTGCGCACCTATACGCTCGGCGAAAAGAACTTCCCCGTTCGCCCCTCGATCTACGATTACCTGTTCGGCCTGACTGACGAGCAGATGTTCATCATGATGGCAGAGCATTGCGACGTCGTTTTGGGCATGCACCTGTCGTCGGCGTCCCCCGAATGGCTGCGCCTGTCGCGCCCCTACATCGTGGCGCGGATGCTCGGCATTTCCCGGGATCCATCGGTCAAGACATTGTCCGATCTCAAGCCCGGCGCCCGTATCGGCGCGCAGGCCATGGCCGCCGGTGATTCGGCTCTGACGAGCTATTTGCGCACCGTGCCGGCGGACACCGCGCCGCTGCGCGTTATTTTCCGCGACAACGAGGCGCTGTTCAAGGCATTCGCCAACGAACAGGTCGATGCGGCGCTGCTGTGGGAAGGCGCGCTGATGGCGGGCACGGAGGGCAACCCGGCTGGATACTACGCCATGGAAAGCCTGCCTTTCCCCGTCGATACCGTCCAGATCAGCGCAGCCGTTCGCGCTGGCGATAATGTCCTCGGTGCCTTGGTCGACGAAGCCATCGCTGCGCTTGAAGCCGACGGAACCCTTGCCCAATTGGCCGAGCGCCACAAGATCGTGTGGCCCGACCCGGCATGAATACGCTGCTCAGTGAACTCAACCCTGTCCGCATGATGGTCGACGGCAGCGCCGGGCTCGTGGTTCTGGCGATCCATGGCTTTTTTCTGGCCCTGCTCGCCAAGGCTTTTGGCGACGCCGGCCCGTCCCATGACGGTCGCCAGACGCTCAACCCGATGGCCCATATCGACCTCTTCGCGCTGATCGGCGTTGTCGTCGCGCAGTTCGGCTGGATCCGCCCGATGGATATCCGCTCACGCGAATTGAAGGGTGGTATTGCCGGCTTGATCCTCGTCGTGCTTCTGGCGCTGGCTGGCACTTGGCTCGTCGGTCGCGGTGCGATGGCAGGGCGCGGTCTAGTCATCGCCATAACGCCGCCCGATCTGCTTCAGATCGCCGAAGCCTGGCTGTTCACCTTCGCGCGCATGTCCGAACGCATCGCGGCATTCAACCTGCTGCCCGTTCTCTCGCTGACCGCCGCCCATGCCCTGCGCGAATTCCTGCCCGAACGCCTCCGCAGCACGGGTGCAGTCGTGTCGGGCCTGACCTTGGTGCTGGCCCTCGCGATCAAGATCTGGATCTGGCGATGAGCGTTCATTCAGACCCACTCTTCTCAGTTTTGGACGGCAGCCGCAGCCGATTGCTGACCCGCGCCGCACTGCTGGTCGCCGTCACCGGCCTGGCGGCTGGCGCTCTCGTCTGGCTCGGCATCGGCGCGCTGGAAGGCGCCCGACGCTTGGGATGGACTGCGCTTTCCGCTCCGCTGCCAGTCCTGCAAGCAGCCCTCGCCGCCATCATTCTCGGTGCGCTCGCTGCCGCCATCTATTGTGTCTGGAACCGTGCGCTCCTGCGACCCGGCTCTCTGGCGCTGGCCATTGATCGACGCGGCGGCATGGACCTCGCCTATGCCACCGCCCTCGAAGTCGCCGCTGCGCCCACGCAGGGGCCAGTCGCCCAATCGCTCCTGTCGAGCGCGCGCGAACGCTCGGCGAACCTCGATCTCCGCCGCCTATGGCCGCTCGGCGTGAAGCCGCTGCGAAACATGCTCATCGCCGGGCTCATTGCAGCAGCGGCGGCGCTGGGTATCACCCTTGCACAGCCCCCCTTGTTGGAAACCTCTGCGTCTCTGGAAGCGTCCACCGACGCCGAGAGCATCCGTACCGATGCGCAAGATCTGGCCGACCGGTTGAACCGCGAAGCCGTATTGCGGCAGGACCCGATGCTGGCCGCCATCGCCCGCGCCATCGAGGAACGGGTGGCCGACGCAGCGCCAGAAGTCAGCGCCGAGGACCTGGAAAACGAGCTGTCCGCACTCGCCGATCAGGCCCGCGACGCCTTCGGCGAAAATGCGCCGAGCTGGCTGAACCAACGCGGCAAGGCCTCGCAACTCCCAGACGGCGCGACCGCCACTGCCGGTGGTTCAGGCCCGCGCAATCCAGACGTGCAACAGGGAATCGACGTTTTCGCCATCAACCTCGAAGACATCGAAAGCGCCCGCCGCAATCAGGAAATCGCCACGCTCGAAGCCGATGGCCGCAGCGCCGATGAAGAAACCGAGGCTTTGGGCAAGATCGTGCCGGGCGACAACAAGCCCGCAGGATCGGGCATGACGCCCGAAAAGATCGAACCCCAGCAATTGCAAGCCGCCGGTCGCGAGTCCGTTGGCGCCGCCGCCGAGTCCGGCAAAGGCCCTGCCGATCAGGCCGGCGCCGGCACCAGCGCGCTTGAAGGCGACTCCATGGTCGATGGCGTTGGCGGTGACGATCCGATGGCCCTGCCGCAATCCGCGCAGGAAACCGGTCGGCGCATCCGCGTCACCCTCCCGCCATCCGAAGCCGAACAGGCTGCCAATGGCGCCGGCGGCGCGGCTGGCGCAGGCGCCGGATCGACCACGAATGGCACCGTCGAACGCCCATCGCTCCCCGCCGGAAGCCGCCCGTCGCTGGCGCGCTATTTCGAGAGGGTGGGCGAATGATCGCACTTTATTTGGCCGACCGCCGGGACGCCTGTCCCGGTAATGCAAGTCTTTTCGGGGTATATGCGTGTTGAGTTTCGGCCTTCTTGCCCCCGCAATGCTTGGGCTGCTCGCATTTGCAGCGCTGGTCATCTGGTTGCACACAACGCGCCCCGAGCGCCGGGTCGTGCCCAGCATCCAAATATGGCTGACGCTGCCGGACCTGCCGGGGGCCGCCCGTCGCCGCCGCAAGCTCCCCAAGCTTTCCGCGCTTTTGCTGCTGCAACTTGCAGCGCTCGCGGCGCTGGTGTTGGCTTTGGCGCAGCCCTTTTTGGGCGCTCCGCCGCCAGCCCATTTGGTCGTGGTGCTCGACGGCTCGGCGCAAATGCGCACGGCAAGCGGGCAGGGGACACTGTTCGACGTCGCCCGTGCCGAACTCGCGCGCAATTTGGCCGACCAAAAAGGCGCTCCACCACAACATGTGTCGCTGATCCTTGCCGGGCCTGAGCCACGCCTTCTTGCCGCCCGCCACGCCTATGAGCCCGAGGCCTTCGTCCCGCTGCTCGACCAAGCAAGCGCCAGCGACGGCCCCACCGACTGGACCGCCGTCGCAAGCCTAGTACGCCAAACGCTCGATCCCACCGAAACCGCGACAGGCCTCATTGTTGGCGGTGCCACGCCGTCTGTTTTCGCCACGGAAACCGGCGCACTACCTGCCTTCACCCACTTGCCTGTCCTGGTCCCACCACTGGCCCCAAGCCTAGATCTCCGCCTCGTCCCGATAGACGGGCAGAAATGGGCGCTGAAGGGCACTTTGCGCGCCGATCAGCACCTCACCAACGCCACAGTCTCGATTGGCTTCACCGTCACCGCCGATATCGGCGCACGTCCGCCGCTGCCGTGGAAGCGCCTAGATCTCAAGCTGACTGACGGGACTGCCCGGATCGACGAAACGCTCGACCTCAAGGAACCCGGCCTCGTCTCCGTCAACGCGCAAGCCGAAGATCGGCAGGCATGGCCCGGCGCCGAAGCCCGTTTCCTCACGGCGTCCTTGGCGCCCCAACGTGTCCTCTACATTGCGTCGACCACCGCATCTGACCAGCCGCTTGTCCGTGCCATCATGGCCCAGGATGGTCTCGAAGTGTTCCGCGCCGACGCGCTGCCACAAGATATCGCCGACTATGCGCTGGTGGTTGTCGATGGCATCACCCTGCCTGAGGCCCCCAAAGCCCCCACGCTGTGGATCGGCAGCGCCGGTGTCGGCGAGGATTTAAGGGATACGGCCGTCGTCGCCGACGCAGATTTCTGGCACCCGTTTCACCCGCTGACTGGTGCCGAAGACTGGAAAACGCCCAGCTTCAGTTCCGTCTCCACCCGCCCGCTTCCCGATGGCCATGAGGTCCTCGTTGCTGGTGCCAGCTATCCGCTGCTGGCTGTCAGTACGCGCGGCGCATTTCAGGACATCCACCTCAAGTTTGACCCGCGCCGAGTCAACTGGAGCAGCGGCGACGTGCTGCCGCTTCTGACCGGCGCAATAACCGACTGGCTGCGCCTGACAGACCTTCCCCGCGCCAACTGCCAGGTCGGTCTGCCCTGCGCAGCCGAAACGGGCACCTATGTTGCCGTCGCGAACGGCACCACGTTCAATACCGATGCAACGGTTTTCACCCCGCTCGTATCCGGCCTGTTCCGCGTTCCATCTGGTGATCTGTTGGCCATCAACTCTGCGCCCGACCGCTTCGGCAACACGCTGGCAGAGGCACCCGCGACCACTCCGGTCGATGCGCCCCCCCTCGGCCTCATGTGGTACCTGCTGCTCGCCGCTGCCCTGTTCCTGGCCGCCGATGCAGCCCTGCGGTTCCGCAGCAGCGGCAAGCGCGCATTGCCTGCCCTTGGCGCACTGATCCTTGTTGCCGCAGCGCTCGTTGGCCTCGCATTCCCGCTCCCCTTCGAGCGCAGCGTGCGCGTTGAACTGGTTCCCGAAGGCGGCAATGCGGCCGCCACCGGTCTCGCCATTGCCGCAGGCCCATCGCCACGTATCCTGCGAGACGGAGTGCAGGCGCCGACCGCCCCCGCACAGGTCGGCGGCCTATCCGAACCACTGCCAACCACGATCACCCATCCCGCCGTTGCCCTGAATCTGGCATCAGCTCTGGTCCCATCGCATCAGGTGGCAGACATCGTTGCGGGCGCACCTGTCCGCTCCGCCATCCCCGCCTTCAGCAATAGCCAGCTAAACCTGCCCGCCAACGCCTATCTCGAGCCCGCCTCGCTGCCGCTTCGCCCCGCCACTGGCCCGATGATCACCGCGCTAGCCCTGCCTGCCGATGCCGCACCCGGCGACCGGCTCGGGCTGACGGCACTGGTCCAGTCCGACATCGAGATCCCCGTCCAGATCGCCTTCCATGCCAATGGCACTCAGCTTGTGGTGGAAGACGCGACGCTCCAGCACGGCATGAACCGGATCGAAACCGAACTGCCGCCACTGGCCGTCGGCGAAACCCTGTTCACCGTCACGGTCAGCATCGCGGGCGGCCGAACCTCGTCGCTGTCCGCCATCGCAATCGCTCGTGTCGGTCGTCCCGTCCTCGTGCTCGCATCCGACGCTGTGCATGGCGAGGCTTTCGCCCAGCTTGCGACAGCCACCGTTCCCGGCATACCTCCCGACGGCCAGCCCGGTCTTGCCGTCGTCAACCCTGCCAATGCGCCGGACTATCTGCGCGACTGGCTCGATTTCGACGCCGTGGTCCTGCTGAACATGCCGGCCCGCGCCGTCACCAGCCGCGAAGCCGGACTGATCGAAAGCGCCGTAACGCGTCACGGCCTTGGACTGGTCATGCTCGGTGGCGGCAACGCCTTCGGCCCCGGCGGCTATTTTGCCACGCCGTTTGAAAAGTTGTCCCCCCTTTCGGCCCGCGTTCCGCGCGAAGCGCCCGAGGTGACGATGGTTTTTGTGCTCGACCGCTCCGGCAGCATGAACCAGCAGGTCGCCGGCGGCACGCGCCTCGAAATGGCGCGACAGGCGACGCAAGGCGCCATTGCCCTTCTCAATCCCGAAAGCCGTGTCGGCATCGTGGTCTTCGACACCGAAGCCCGCATTGTCCTGCCACTGACCATTGCCAGCGACGCCGACGCAGTGCGCGCCGCATTGGCCACCGTCGATACCGGCGGCGGCACCGCCATCGCGCCGGGTCTTCTGGCCGGCTGGGAATTGCTCCGTGGCTCAGAGGCGCAGGCCCGCCATATGATCGTGATGACTGATGGTCTGAGCACGCCGGGCGACTTCACCGGCATCGCGACCGCTATGCGGGCCGAAGGGATCACCGTTTCCGCCGTGGCCGTCGGCACCGGCGCCGACGCAAAGGCCGTTGCGGAAATCGCCGCGGCAGGCGGCGGTTCCGTGCATGCCTCCGACGATTTCGCCACGCTACCGTCCATCCTCTCGCAGGAAGCGATGCTGCTGTCGTCGCCGGTTCGCGAAGGGCAGGGGCAGCCACAACTCGGCGATCTGTCCGACCCGCTCCTGCGCGGCCTGCCCACCCGGTTGCCGCCGGTCGATGGCGTTGTCTTGACCACGGCCAAGCCCGACGCGCGCGTTGCCCTCACCACCACCACGCCGGATGGCGAAGAAGCGCCGCTCCTTGCCACCTGGCGTCAGGGCAATGGTCAGGTCCTTGCGTTTTCCAGCGATGTCACCGGCAACTGGACCCGCAACTGGCAGGCCGATCCGTCTTTGGCGGCGCTCTGGCCACATGTCCTGCGCCAGATCCGTCCCACCCGCCCCGCAAATGGCCCATGGCTGCGTCTCGCCGACACCGGCGAGCAGATGCTGCTCACGCTTGAGGCCCTCGATTCCGAAGGCGCGCCCCGCGAAGGTCTTGCCGCCATCGCAGCCATCGAGATCGACGGCGCTGCCGCACTCAATCTACAGATGACCGAAATCAAACCCGGCATCTACGAAGCTTCATTTGCTCCCGAAAAGGCCGGTCGCATCGCCGCCCGCGTCGCTCTGCCGGCCGAATCACGCCGCCCCGTCAGCGGCCAGACCGCCCCGACCGAAGAGATCGCTGAAACCGCCTATTATCGCTCCCGGCCATTCTGGGCCGAGCCTTTGGTCGACCAGCCGCTGCTCGTCGCGGGCGGCGCCGCGTCCGTGCCCACGGGCTGGGGCGTTCGTCTGGTTCCCGGCGTTACGGCCCCTTGGCTCGTGCTGGCTCTGCTCGCCTTTTTGACTGCTCTCGTTTTTTACATGCGTCCCGCCCGTCCAACTTCTCGTCGCACCGTGCCAGACGCTCATACCCGCTCAGACGAAGGAATTGCCTCGTGAACGCACCCGCAAGCATCAATATCGACCCCGAGGAAGTGCGTGCCGCCATCGCGGCTGCGCGGACCGAAATTGGCAAGGCCGTCCGAGGGCAAGACCGGGCGATCCTGTTGACCCTGATTGGCATCGTCTGCGGCGGTCACGTGCTGCTCGAAGGCCCGCCCGGCACCGGCAAAACCTTGATGGTGCAGAGCGTCCACGCCGCAACCGGGCTCGATTTCGCCCGCATCCAGTTCACGCCCGACCTGATGCCGGCCGACATTACCGGCGGCATGACGCTGGTCGATGACGGCACAGGCCGTCCGCGCGTCGAATACCGTCGCGGCCCGATCTTCACCCAGCTTCTGCTGGCCGACGAAATCAACCGCGCCACCCCGCGCACCCAGTCGGCATTGCTTGAGGCGATGCAGGACGGCGCGATTTCGCACGATGGTCGCACCGAACAGCTGCCCCAGCCCTTCACCGTACTGGCGACGCAGAACCCGATCGAAATGGAAGGCACCTATAGCCTGCCCGAAGCGCAGATCGACCGCTTCATGTTGCGTATCGATGTCGATTACCCGACGCCCGAAATTCTGGCCGAAATTCTGATTGCCACCACCGGTCTGGAACGCCCGCAGCTGTCGCCGGTTCTGACCCCGGCACAGATTCTGGCCGTACGCGACCTCGTGCGTGAAATGCCGGTTGTGTCCGCCATCCCGCTGGCCGTTGCCCGTCTGGCCAGCGCGACACAGCCCGGCGCTCCGGGTGCCGATCCGGAAGCGGGTCGCGTTCTACGCTATGGCATCAGTCCGCGCGGCGCACAGTCGATGCTGCTCAGTGCCAAGGCGCACGCGTTCATCGCTGGCCGCAATCATGTCTCGATTGAAGACCTCCGCGCCGTCATGATGCCGTCGCTACTGCACCGCCTGCAGCCACGCTTTGAGGCGCGTGCCGATCCACAGGCCGTCACCAAGCTGTTGACGCGCCTCTTTGACAAGCATCTGGGCAGCATCTGATGGCAAGACCAGCCGCATCAGGGCGGGCAATGCCGTCGCCCGAGTTGATGGATCGACTGTCAACAATGCGGTTCGTGCCGCCGGGCGCGCGCGCCACGACGGGCGTTGGCGAACGCGCGTCGCGCACCAGCGGGCCGGGCATGGAGTTCGCCGATTTCCGGACCTATCGGGCCGGCGATGATCTGCGTCATGTCGATCCGCGCAGTATCGCGCGCGGCGATCCGTTCACCCGCAAATATGTGCAACGTCGCCAGTTCGTTGTCACCATCGTGCTGGATCTGACGGCGTCGATGATGGTGCAGCCTGACACCAAAGCCGCGCTCGCCACCGGCGTTGCCCGGGCGCTGGGTTTCGTGGCTTTGTCCGGACAGGACAAGGTGCGTCTGGTCGTGCTGGAAGGCGAAAACGGCATCCGGCGTTCGCCCCTATGGCAGGGCCGCACCCGTGCCCCCGACATGTTCGCCTTCGCCGAACCACAAATCGAGGCCCCCCGTGACCGGGAAGACGCCAGCAAGCGCGACGCCTCGGCATCGCTGGCGGCGGCCCTCACCGAACTCATCCCCAGCAGCGACGCCGGCTCACTGATTTTCATCGTGTCTGACTTCTGGGAGGCCGACGTGGCGGTAGCTCTGGCGTCGCTTGCATCGACCCCTGCCACGGTGACGGCGCTCCATGTTCTGTCAGCGTCCGAACGCGATCCATCGTCGCTGGGGCAGGGCATCATCCGGCTCGTGGATGCCGAAACTGGCCGCGAGCGCGATATGACCATCGACGAAACCACCCTGACCGGCTACCGCGCTGCGCTCGGTCGCCACACCGATACGCTTGTCGAATCGCTGTCGGGGTGGAACGTTTTTCTTCCAGTTGACGCCGAAGCGCAGCTCAGCGATGTCTGCCTCGAGCGGCTGCCTGTGGCGGGAGTGATTGCATGAGCCAAGCTGCGACCCCGCAAAACGGGGAAATCCTCTCCGCCATTTCCATCGAAGGCGTCTCGCAACGCTATGGCCGCATGCTCGCGCTCGACGATGTCAGCCTAACCGTGCCCATGGGCAGCCTGTTTGCCCTGATCGGGCCGAACGGCGCGGGAAAATCGACCTTGATCGATATCCTCTGCACCATCCGCGCGCCGCTCTCCGGTCGCGCTCTGGTGGCCGGGTTGGACGTATCGCGCGATCCACGCGGCGTGCGTCGTCGTATCGGCGTGATCTTCCAAAACTCCACCTTGGACACCCGCCTGTCGGTGTTCGACAATCTCGAATTCCACGGTCGCGTGCACGCCATGGGTCGCGCCGAACGACGGCAGCGGATCGACGAAATGCTCGAACTCGTGCAACTGTCCGAGTGGCGCAATGCCCCGGCGCGCACGCTTTCTGCCGGTATGAAACGGCGCCTGGAGATCGCGCGCGGTCTGCTGCACGACCCCGAAATTCTCTTCATGGACGAACCGACCGTCGGGCTCGATCCGCAGTCGCGCGCCAATATCTGGCAATACCTGTCCGACCTGCGCGAAAAGACCGGCCTCACCATCGTCGTCACCACCCATTACATTGACGAAGTGGGCGGCGCCGACCGGGTCTGCGTCATCGAAAAGGGCAAGATCCTCGTTGAAGGCACGCCAGCGGACCTCAAGGCCGCGCATGGCACAACACTCCTGCGCTTGCAGCCAGAAGGCACCGAGGGCCGCGCCGCAATTCTTGCCGTCCATCCTGATGCTCTGACCTTGCCCGATGGCAATATCCTCGTGCGCTTCGACACGCTGCCCGAAGCTGAAACCGCGCTCGCTGCCCTGCGCGGCAAAATCGGGCTCGCGACCCTTGAGCCGCCAAGCCTTGAAAGCGTTTTCCTCAACCTTACGGGCCGCGCCCTGCGCGAAGAAGCTCCAACGTCGGGTCGCGGAAGACCCCCAGCCGGAGGACGAAGATGAGCAACGAGATGGCGAATAACGGCATGCGCCGCCGCCCCGCTCCGGGTGGGTTCAAGGACATTTGGGACATCGCCTGCGGCGTGCAGGCCATCTGGTGGCGCGAAGTAAAACGCTCGCTGACCGATCGTGGCCAACTGGTCGGCGGCGTATCGCGCCCGCTGCTCTGGGTGCTGATCCTTGGCGTCGGCCTCAACCCGTTCTTCCGTGGCGAGGTGATGGGCGATGTGCGCTTCATCGTGCCCTACACCTATCTCCAGTACATCTTCCCAGGCGTGATCGTCCTCAACATCCTCTACACCTCGATCCAGTCGGCGGTGTCGCTTATCTGGGACCGGGAATTCGGCTTCCTGCGCGAAGTGCTGGTGTCGCCGCTGCCGCGTAACTTCATCCTCCTGGGTAAGGTTCTGGGTGGCGCCACCACGGCAGTCGTGCACGGTCTCTTGGTGCTGGCCGTCGCCCGCTTCGCCAATATCCAGATGAGCCTGCCCGATGTCGGCGCCGCCATGGCGCTGATGTTCCTGCTTGCCTTCGGCATGACGTCCCTCGGCATCGTCATCGCCAACTATGTGAAGGGCTTTGAGGGCTTTGGCGTGTTCTCCAACGCGCTGGTCTTGCCGCTCTACTTCACCTCATCCTCGGTTTTCCCGCTTGATCCCGCGCTGACCCGCGCCCAAACGCTGGTGACCTATCCGCGTTGGCTGGTGGCGCTCGTTGAGGCCAATCCGGTGACTTATGCGGTTGATACCCTGCGCGGCATTCTGATCGGCTTCAACCAATTCCCGGCAATCCTGGGCTGGCAGATCACCGGGGGCATGGCCGTCGTGTTGTTCCTCTTCGCCATGTACGAATTCCGCAGGCTCTAGCCGATGGCCCTGTCGCTCCGCGCCGTTCTGCTGACCATCGCGCCGCTGGCTGTGTCCTTCGCGGTAGTACTGGCCGTCAACCTCTTGCCGCCCGATACGGCGCTGGAGGAAACGCAGGCGGCTGGGCGACTGACCGTCTGCGCCCCGCGCGAAATGGGGCCGTTGGTGACGCGCGATCGGGATCGCCCGGGCTTTGAGATCGCGCTGGTCGAAGAAGCCGCGCGCCGCTCCGGCTGGCGCGCCACCGTCACGGCCAATATCGCCATGGCCCGTGAGTTCAATCCTGCCAACTGGCGGATCACCCGCGCGACCTGCCGCATGATCGTCGGTGGCCTCCGCGACAATTCGTGGAGCCGCAGCCTGATGGAACTGGGCGAGCCCTATCTGACCAGTTCCTGGGTTCAGGTCGCCGCGCCCGGCACAGTCTGGCCACCGGCCGAAGTGGTGTTCACCCCCGGCGTCTTCGCACTGGATCGGGTTGCTCTTGGCAGCTACCTGCGCAAAGCCGGTATCCACATCCTGCCCGAGCAGACGCCGGCCGACGTCGCTACGGCCATTGATGCGGGCAAAGCACCCGTCGCCATCACCGACTCCATCATGGCCGCCTTCCTGTTCCGCGACACGGGTCTCGAGATCGCGCCTCTACCGGACGGACCAGCGTCAACCGGCATCTCGCTCGGCTTCTGGAAAGGCGACACGACGCTCCGTCTGCATATGGACGAGGTGCTCGATCAGATGGACAAGGACGGAACCATCGCCCGCTTCGCCGAGGACTACGGCATCGCCGTTAGCCTGCTACGCTGACCCAAGGTCGCGGCCGTAGAAATCGGACTCTGGATCGGTCAGAACCAGGGTCCTGATACGATCCCACAAATAGCTTCTGAGCTCGATGAAGCGCGGTTCGGCGCGCACGTCATAGGTCCAGCGCGGCCGTTCCAGCCCGACGTCGATCACCTCCAGCACGCGGCCGGGGCGGGGGCCCATCAGCACGATCTGGTCGGCCAGCAGGATGGCCTCGTCAACGCTATGCGTCACAAATAGCGCCACCGATTTGCGCACGGTCCACAGCCGCATCAGCTCGATCTGCATCAGCTCGCGCGTCTGCGCATCAATGCTGGCAAACGGCTCGTCCATCAGCAAGATATCGGGCTCGGACGCCAGCGCGCGGGCCAGCGCGACGCGCTGCTTCATGCCGCCCGAAAGCTCGCTCGGATAGGCATCGGCAAAGCGGCGCAGGCCGACCAGTTCGATATAGCGGTCGGCGCGCTCGCGGCGCTCGGCCTTGTCGGGAATGGATTCAACCAGCGCAAATTCCACGTTGCCGCGCACCGTCGACCACGGAATGAGCCGGAACGACTGGAACACAAAGCCCATTTCAGGGCCCGGTGTCGGCGTCCGCCCCGACACGGTGACGGTGCCGCTATCGGGCGTCAGCAGCCCGTTGACCATGCGCAGCACGGTAGTCTTGCCGCAGCCCGACGGGCCAAGCAACGACACGAAGGCCCCGTCCTTGACCGCAAGGTCAACATTTTTGAGGGCGACGGTGCCGTCGCCCTCTTTCTTGCCCTTGAAGGTTTTGGACACGCCCTGCAACAGGATGCGCGGCGCTTCTACGGCGCCTTTGGCAGATCCGATCCGGTGCGGGGCGTCATCGATCATCGCGAAACGCTGTCCGCGGCGGCATCGGTGCCAAGCTCGGCCAGCACCTCATCGAGCACGCTGAAATCGGCCCATTCGGACAGTTCCACCTTGCGCACGCTGGCGAAGTCTTCGCCCTCATAGAGCGAGCCGGCCGTGTAATCGAGCTCGGCTTTGTTCAGCCCGCCATTGACGCTCCAGCTCTTGGCAAAGCTGTCGCCCAGCGTTTCAAGCGTGGCCTTGTCGACATCGGGGCGCGCCTTTTCCATGGCGGCAACCCACACGGCCGGATCGGCGGCGAAGTCGCGCGACGCCTTGACCAGCGCGGTGATCACGCCCTTGACCTCGTCACGGCGCTCTTCGAGCACCTTGGCGGTCACGATGTTGACCTTGCTGACCAAGGGCGCTGCCGCATAATAGTCGTCCTGCGACACCAGCACATGCAGGCCCGTCGTGTCGGGCAGGGAGCTCCATACGCCGATGGAAATGGTGGTCGCGTCGATCTGGTTGGCCATCAGCGCCTGCGCGCGGACATTGGGCTGGCCGAGCGCGACGAACTCGACAGTCTCGGGATCTACACCCTGCGCAATCATCACGCGCGTGCTGAGCGATTGATCGAGACTCCCCGGCCGGCCAATGCCGAAGCTCTTGCCGGCCAGGTCAGCCGGCGTTGCGACCGCATCCTTGGCGGCGATCAGGAAGGGCAGCGACTTGTTGGGCGAAACCACGGCGCGCAGATCGTCCGCGCCACCGGCCACCAGCAACAACAGGGCGTCGGTGCCTATATTGGCCATCTCGCCATCGCCAGCCTGAATGGCGGCCAGCGCCGATGGTGTCTGCTGCACGCGCACCAGTTCCACATCCACGCCTTCGCGTTCGAAATAGCCTTCCTGCAGCGCCAGATCCATAACGGAGTTCGGCACCAGCGGCGTTTCCAGATCGGTGACGATCAGTCGAAACGGCGCGGCCTGTGCGGCCATCGTCGAAGCCATCAACGCAGCGGCCAGAGTGCTCAGCAATGTGATCTTCATAACAATCTCCTCAAGCGTTATTTATTGGTCTGTCAGATAGTTACTTCACTTCGACGCCAGCGTCCCAGCCGAACTTCGACGAACCGCAGCGCTTCGGTGACCAGCACGCCGATCAACGCCAGCGTCAGGACGATGACGAAATACTCCGCCATGCGGAATGTATTGCCGTAAATCGCCAATAGCCCACCCAGCCCTTTGACGGCGGTATAGAGTTCGGCCACCACTGTATTGATCAGCCCGATGGTCGCGCCCACGCGCAGGCCGACAATGATGAACGGCACCGCACCCGGCAGCATGATCTGGGTAAAAATACGCTTCTGCTTGGCGCCCACCGAGCGGGCCATCTCCACCAGTTCCTGATCGGAATTGAGCGCACCGGCATAGGTATTGATCAGGATCGGCATCACCGCGCCAAGGAAGATGATCAGGATTTTCGCCTGCGGTCCAAGCCCCAGAAAAACGATGATCAGCGGAATGAACGCCACGCGAGGCGTTGCCGACAGCGCATAGACGAAAATCTCGAGCGTTTTGCCCAGCGGCTTGATGGTGCCCATGATCAGGCCCAGCGGCACGCCGACCAGAATGGCGATGGCATAGCCACCCAGATAAATCGACAGGCTATCGCCCAGCGCCGTCAGCAGCCGCCCCTCGGCAATCAACCGCTGCGCCGCTTCCACCGTCGCCCAGGGAGAAGGCACCAGATTGCGCGTCACCATGGTGGACGCCAGCCACCACAGTGCGATCAGGCCAGCCAGAAACAGCAGGCGATAAACCGCAATCCTCATGAAGTCTCCCCTCTACGGTTCGCCGCCCCGCGAACACCTAGCCTGCGATCTGTGCCCGTCAGTCTGGCTTTGATGCCATGTCGGCGCTCGTTGACGCTCACCTTATAGACGCAGGCACGGAAATCGAGGTTTTCATCGGCCCCCAGCCGATCAGCACAATCTGTTTTCTGAACCATCGCGCCTTAGCGCAGCAGGTCACGAACAATACCCCCGCAATCGCGACCTCGTCGGGTCGGTTGTGCAAATGCTGCGGGGAATGTGGGATTTCGGATGGCCACGCTGAACATGCGCCGCGATGATAAGGCTCATGCCGAGGCCATCAATGCCCCGGCATGAAGCGCAAAGTCTTACTGACCGATCAGGGCGACCAGTTCTTCGAAGGTTGCCTTGGCCTTTGGCGGCACGCGGGCAGCTTCGATGTCAGCCAGGTTTGCTGGATCGTCGCCAACGACGATCAGGCCAACCATGCCCATGGCCAGGTGCGGCGCGCACTTGTAGCCATATGCACCGGCGACGTCGAAGGTCACGCTGAACTCTTCGTTGATCTTGCCCTTGAACTCATTGCCGCCCTCAGGGAACATGCCCTTGATGGTCTCGGCATTGTGGCCCTTGTCGGTCGGGATAAACTTGACGGTGTCGCCAACAGCGATCTGCAGGAACGCAGGCTCGAACACCATCGTATTGCCAGCGGCATCTTTATTGAGCATGTGCACTTCGAACTCAGCCGCCGACAGCGACAGGGTCGATGCGGCCGTGGCGACCGCGAATGCAAGAAGACCAAAAAACTTCAAGTTGAATACTCCTGATTAATGCGCTTTCACGCGCAACATAGACAACACGCCGCCCGCCCGTGCGGTCACCGTGGAAAGCCCAAAGGCCGTCAGTCCGTCAACACATATAGTGTCGCAATCTGCTGGCCTAACTTTCAGCTATCCTCCGGCCCGGACGATAAGACGCCCGAACTCCGCTAGCAAGACGCGCGGATGTAGTTTTTCTTGGTCAGTCAAACACATAAAGCCAATTCCCGCCGCTGACGGAGTCGCTGCCAGACACTGGAAATTGCTTGGTTTTATGACAACGGTCCTGTCTTTTAGGCAGTGTGGGGTAGGGGGGATCCGACTAAAGTCTAATGCGATCTTGTCGACAAGTTGATCGGCAAGGGCTCCCCAAGCCTTGGCGCCACCGGAAACCCGCAGCTTCGCGTGCAGTATCCGCACCTCAAAACTCCCGCCCCCATGACAGGACGGTGACAGGGACCGAGCCTATGGTTCCTCCCACGGACGCAACGACGTTCAGGATTTTACATGGGAGGACTTATGAATAAGCTGTTCTTGGCTGCGCTGCTGTCTGGCGCAATGGCTGTCCCCGCTTTTGCCGCTGACTATACCATCATGGCGCCTGCTGCCCCCGGCGGCGGATGGGACCAGACGGCCCGCTCGATGCAGGAAGCCCTTCAGGCCGACGGCATCTCGGGCAATGTGCAGGTCACCAACGTTCCCGGCGCTGGTGGCACCATTGGCCTTGCCCAGTTCGTCAATCAGGAAGAAGGCAATCCAAACGCACTCATCGTTGGCGGCTACGTGATGGTCGGCGCAATCCTCACCAACGCATCCCCGGTTACCCTCGAGCAGGTTACCCCGATCGCTCGTCTGACCGGTGAATCCGTGGTCATCGTCGTGCCAGCCGCGTCCGAGCTCAAGACCCTCGACGACCTGATCACCAAGCTCAAGGCCGATGCCGGTTCGGTTTCGTGGGCTGGTGGCTCGGCTGGTGGCGCCGACCACATCACGGCTGGCCTCATCGCCAAGACCGTTGGTGTCGATCCAACCACCGTCAACTACATCGCCTATTCGGGCGGTGGCGAAGCTCTCGCAGCCCTTCTCGGCGGCCAGGTGACTGTGGGTATCTCGGGCTACTCCGAGTTCTCCAGCCAGATCGCTGCGGGCGAACTGCGTCTGCTCGCTGTTTCCAGCGACGAGCGCATCCCCGGCGTTGACGCACCGACCCTGCGTGAAGCTGGCGTCGATATGGCGCTGCAGAACTGGCGCATGGTTGCCGCTGCCCCCGGCATCACTGCCGAGCAGAAGGCTGCGATCTCGGCCGACATCGAAAAGATGGTCAATTCCGACGCCTGGAAGGCAACGCTTGAGACCAAGGGCTGGGTCAACACCTACCTCGCCGGTGACGCGTTCGATGCTCAGCTCGCTGCTGACACCGCCGCCACTGAAACCATCCTGAAAGACATTGGCCTCGTCCAATGAGCTCCGGCCAACCAAATCTCTCGCGCCGCCCCGATGGGGCGGCGCTTGTCATAGCGGCCATTCTGGCTGGCATCGCGGCGGTGATCATCTGGCAGACCAGCCAGATGCGCGTCCCCCCGATCCAGGCACGCGTCGGCCCCACGGTGTTTCCTTACATCATCGCGGGCGCCCTGATCCTGCTCGCCATCGGCACGGTGTTTTCGGCCCTGCGCAATGGCTTTCCGGAGCGGACCAACGACAACTACATCCCGATGCTGTGGATTCTGGGTGGGCTGATCGGCCAGATCCTGCTGCTCTCGACGACCGGCTTCTCCATCGCCACGGGCGTGCTGTTTGCGTTCACCGCCAAGGGTTTTGGGCGCGGCCCCCTGTGGAAGACCATTCCTGCCGGTGCGCTGTTTGCGTTCATCGTCTGGATCGCCTTTGCCAAGGGCCTGCAGCTGTCGCTGCCAGCCGGTCCCATCGAACGTCTCATTCCCTGATCGGAAGACCCTGACATGGACACTTTCGGACTTCTGGCCCAGGGCCTTGTCGCTGCACTGCAGTGGCAGAACCTGCTCTATGCGCTGGTCGGCGTAACGCTCGGCACGGCCGTTGGCGTGCTGCCCGGCATTGGCCCCGCGCTCACCGTGGCGCTGCTGCTGCCGGTTACCTACAAGCTCGATCCGGCCGGCTCGCTCATCATGTTTGCCGGCATCTACTACGGCGGCATGTATGGCGGCTCCACCACCTCCATCCTGCTCAACACGCCGGGCGAAAGCGCCTCGATCGTTACCGCGCTCGAAGGCAACAAAATGGCCCGCAAGGGCAGGGGCGGACCCGCTTTGGCTACCGCCGCCATCGGCTCGTTCGTTGCTGGTTTGATCGCGACGCTGGCGCTGGCCTTCGTCGCGCCATGGGTCGTCAAATTCGCGCTGGCCTTCGGTCCAGCCGAATATTTCGCCCTGATGGTGCTGGCCTTCGTCACCGTATCCGCCGCCTTTGGCGATAGCGCGCTGCGTGGTCTGACGGCACTGTTCATCGGTCTGGGTCTTGGCATTATTGGCATCGACCTGCAGACCGGTCAGGCCCGCATGTCCTTCGGTATTCCCGATCTGCTCGACGGCATCGAGGTCACCACCCTTGCCGTGGCGCTGTTCGCCATCGGCGAAACGCTCAAGATCGCTTCGGACCGTTCTGCGGTCAACGAAGGGGTTCTGGCGGTCAAGGGCTCGGTCTGGATGACCAAGGAAGACTGGAAGCGCAGCTGGGTTCCGTGGCTGCGCGGCACGGCCATCGGCTTCCCCATCGGCGCAATGCCGGCGGGCGGCGCCGACGTCTCGAGCTTCCTGTCCTACAGCGCCGAAAAGACCTTCGCCAAGCGTCCCGAAGAGTTCGGCCACGGCGCCATCGAAGGTGTCGCGGGGCCGGAAGCGGCCAACAACGCGTCTGCTGCCGGTACGCTCGTGCCGCTGCTGACGCTGGGCCTGCCCACCACGGCAACCGCCGCCATCATGCTGGCCGGTTTCCAGCAGTTTGGCCTTCAGCCCGGCCCATTGCTGTTCACCAACAATGCAAGCCTCGTCTGGGCGCTGATCGCCAGCCTGCTCGTCGCCAACTTCATGCTGATCGTGCTCAATCTGCCGCTGATCGGGCTGTGGGTGAAGCTGCTGACCATTCCAAAGCCATGGCTCTATGGCGGCATTCTGGTGTTCGCGACGCTCGGCACGCTGGGTGCCAATGGCGCCATGTCGGGCAATATCTTTGGCATCCGCTTTTCGTTCGAGTTGATGCTGCTGCTGGTGTTTGGTGTGCTGGGCTATCTGCTGCGCCGCTTCGGCTATCCGATTGCCCCGGTGGTGGTCGGGCTGATCCTTGGCCCCATGGCCGAACAACAGCTCCGCCGTGCACTGGCAATCAGCCAGGGTGACCCGCTGATCCTGTTCCACTCGCCCATTGCCATCACACTCTATGTGCTGGCCGCCGCCGTAGTCCTCGTCCCCGTCTACTTCCGCCTCTGCGGCAAGGGTCAGGTCCTGGGCCAACTCGCAAGCGACGAAGACTAGGGGTCACCCCCTCGTGGTTCGACAAGCTCACCATGAGGTCTACTGTTGATTCAGCAGTAGACCTCATCCTCAGTCCGTCGAAGGGCGAGGTCGGGCAACCAAAGCCTCCACCCCCCGTCATTGCCCGGCTTGTCCGGGCAATCCATATCGCAGCACGCGCT
Source organism: Devosia sp. 2618 (assembly GCF_040546815.1). Classification (NCBI taxonomy): domain Bacteria; kingdom Pseudomonadati; phylum Pseudomonadota; class Alphaproteobacteria; order Hyphomicrobiales; family Devosiaceae; genus Devosia; species Devosia sp. 2618. Next base: position 2,712,424 of record NZ_JBEPOO010000001.1, on the reverse strand, counting down.
GAACGATGGATCACCCGGACAAGCCGGGTAGTGACGACCAGACATACACTCCAAAAAAGCAAAAGCCCGGATGCCCCTGTTCAGGGCATCCGGGCTTTCTCACGTCAATCGATAGCGCGGCTCAGGTCGCGGAGGGTGCGGCGCCCTAAGCCAAGGAGACTTTAGCGCTTGCCGATCGAACGGAAAGCGTCGGCATCGATACCGAGGGCCTTGAGGTGCTTGGCCTTTGGAGTACGCCCAGCCTCGACGGCGTTGGAGACGGCAGCAGCGCTGCCGAACACTTCAACGAAGGTGCCAAGGGTCGCAAAGATCGACTTGCGGGGGGTGCTCATTTGTCCAGGTCCTCAAAAGGCCCAACCGAATTGCCGGGCCGCTTTCATGAGTAGACAGATGGGGCCAATGCCTTTGTTTTGCTAGGCCGCAAACCTCATCGCAGCCATGCGCTCAATGCAATTAACGCGGCGCTAACCACAATATTCACCCCAAATGGGCAAAATCGCTACGACCAAGGGCTAATCCATGCGTTGGGTGCATGGGTGTCATGGCTTGGGCGAGACGATCTCGCCCCAGCTTTCAAGGAAACGGCTGCGCCGCTGCTGGTCGAGCGACACCATCAGCGCCGGCCCGAGCGGAATGGGCTGGATCACGCCGCGCCCCCGCGCCGAAATCGCCTCGCTGGTCCATTCGCCGTCAGCGCCCCGCACCACCGACCCAAGCGCCGTTCGCCCCGCCGCAATCGCCTGTCCACTGGGCGACAGCGCAAAGTCAACAAACGCCCGGCCGAGGTCGGGGAATTTGGCGTCTCGCGGGATCAGCATCGAGCGCGTCAGCACCAGAACATAGTCATCGGGAACCACGATTTCGATATTGGCCCCAGCCGATTTGCGCGCGAAGGCATAGGAGCCCAGCACATTGTAGCCCAGTGACAGCGATCCATCGGCCACACCGTTGAGAATGGCCGGGCTCGACCCCGAAAACTGCGCATTGACCCGCCCAAAAGCTGCCGCCAGCCGCCAGAAGTTCGACGAAATCACCTGATCCTGTGACGCCAGCAGATAGCCTACGCCACTCAGCGCGATGTCATAGGTCGCAATCCGCCCCCGGAACCGCTCGGTCTGCGTTTCCAGCATTTCCGCCAGTGTCAAATGCGTGCGCGGCACTTCGGCGGCGCTGATCCGGTCGGGGTTATAAATGATCACCGCCGGCTCGAAGGTGAAGCCAAACACCTCATTGCGCCAATGCGCCCAATCCGGCAGATCGCCCAGCCACTGGCTGTCATAGGCGGTGGCATAGCCATCATTGGCCAGCTTGATCTGCAGGTCCGCCGCCGAGCTGATCAAAAGGTCTGGCGGCGCCATCACGCCGGACAGAAAATTCTCATACATCGGCAGGGAATCCTGCTCGTCATATTCCACTGTCACGTCGGGCCGCTGGCTCTGAAATCCGGCCACGAAATCGGCAAACAGCGGCGTGTCCGTCGTGCCCACAATGGTCAGTACCGTTTCGGCGCTGCCATCGGGTGCCGGATAGGTCGAGGTCGCCGCCTGCGCCCCACGCGGATCGATCAGCAACACGCAGATCACCAGCGCCGAGAGGCTCCCCAAGGCTTTGCGCAATTGCTCCACCTTTGCATTGCGACCCACCAGCGGCAGGTCAATCTCCACCACCAGCCCGCCACCCGCGCGATCGGTTAGCCGCAGCGCGCCACCATGCGCCTCCGCCACCCGCTTGACGATGGATAGTCCCAGCCCGGACCCTGCCTTTGCCCCGCTCGTCGCGCCGCGCTTGAACCGCTCCAGCACCAGTGGCTTTTCCGCGTCGGCAATGCCCGGCCCCCGGTCGCTGACGGTCAGCATCATCGTGCCATCTCCCACGCTGCCGCCGATCTGCACCGGGCCGTCCGAATAGACCAGCGCATTGTCCACCACATTGCGCACCATCTCGCGCAGCGCCACCCTGTCGCCCCGGATCAGCGCCGTCGCCACGCCCTCGGGCAAGCTGGCCGTCACGCGCCCAGCCTGATCGGGGTCCAGCCGCTGCACCACCTCGTCCACCACCGTGCCAAACACAGTGGCGTCCGTTTCCTGATTTTCGAGGCGATGGGTAATCGTCGCTTCCATCAGCAACTGGCTGACCAGCTGGCTCGCCTGGATCGCGCCCTGATGAATGCGCCCCACCCGTCGCCGCAGCGCCTCAGGGTCCTGCTCATCCATCGCCACTTCCGCTTGAGCGCGTAACGAGGCCAGCGGCGTCCGCACTTCATGGGCCGCCTCGGCCACCAGCCCGCTCACCCGTTCCATCGCGCTGCCCAACCGCGCCATGAAGGCGTTTAGCCCCGCCACCAGCTGCCGCACCTCGGTCGGCACCGGCACATCCACCGGGCTCAGATCATCGGGCGCCCGCCCGCGCAATTCGCGTTCCAGCTGATAAAGCGGCGCAAACATGCGCCCGATGCCAAACCACACCAGTGCAATCGCCAGCAGCGTTAGTGCCACCACCGGCACAATGGCATTGCCCAAAATCTCCGCCGCCAGCGCCTCGCGCTCATTCTGGGTTTCGGCCACATGGATCGTCACCCAATCCGCATCGCCGCCCGACGAGGTCAGGCGCCCAACGCTGGCCACCCGCACTAATTCGCCGCGATACATCGTATCGGCAAAAACCGGTCCTGCCGATGTCAGCTCCGGCAGCGTCGCCGACAGGTCTTCATACCCAGTCACCGCCCGACCATTCGGCGTCTCGACCGCATAAAACACCCGGTCCCGCCCCGAAAACATGCCGAAGGATGCGAACGGCAGTTCGACGATCACATTGTCGTCCTCCACCTGCACCGCACCCGCAATCGTCAGCGCCGAAGCCGCCAGTAACCGATCAAACGCCCGATCCGCCGCCCGCTCGGCATAGTCGCGGATAAAGACGATCAGGATGACCGCCGCCGCGAGCAGCAAGGCAAGCGCCAGCGCGAGGATGCGACGGCGGATGGAGAAAGATTTCTGCGGAACTGCCACTATCGCACCCCAACCACAGGGCCCACCCTCCCCCTTGAGGGGAGGGAAGCGAGATAGGACTTAGCTTCAGCTAAGTCCGTGATCGAGCAGGAAGGGGGGCTCTCTCCGCGAACCCGGCGCTTGTGGCTCCACCCCCACCTAGCCTCCCCCATCAAGGGGGAGGTACCGCTTCGTGGTTGCGGCCAAATCCCGCTACCCATTCGGCGCCCGCACCACATAGCCAACCCCGCGCACCGTCCCGATCTCGATATTGGCCGCTTCCAGCTTCTTGCGCAGCCGCGAGATATGCAGCTCCAGCGCGTTGACCGACACCGCCTCATCGAAATTGAACAACTGGTTCATCAGCCGCTCCTTGGGCACCACTTTGCCGGCATTGGTGACGAGGATTTCCAGCAGCCGGAATTCGCGCCGCCCCAGCTCCAGCGAGCGTCCCTCGACGCTCGCATTGAGCCCCGCCAGATCCATTTCGAGATTGCCCACGCCCAGCGTGCTTGTGGTCTGCCCGCCGGTGCGCCGGATCAGCGCCCGCAGCCGTGCTTCGAGTTCGCGCAGGTCGAACGGCTTGACCAGATAATCGTCCGCGCCCAGATCGAGCAGGCTCACCTTGTCGTCGATTTCCGAACGGGCTGTAATAACCAGGATCGGCGCATTGAACTTGTGGCGCCGCAATTCGGCAATCAGCGAAATGCCATCCCGATTGGGCAGCATCAGGTCGAGCGCTACGGCATCGAAATCATCGCCCTCGGCGGCCGAAACCACGTCATTGCCGTCGCGCACCCATTCCACCGAATGACCGGCGCTGCGCAGGCGTTTTTCAATCGCCTCGCCCAGATCTTCATTGTCTTCAACGAGCAATATTCGCATGAGCGGCCGGTGTTCTCCCCGGCGCACACTAGAGCAAGCAGCAACAAAGTGGGACTGGGTTTTTGATCCCGCCCCGACAAACAAGTGTCGTGTTCTAAAACAGCGTCGTCATCATGGTTGCTGCAACCACCACAATGCCGAAGGCGGCGATGCCTGCTGCCGCCAGCATCATCTTTGCGCGCTGCACATGGGTGGATTGGCGCGCTATACGCCGCGCGGCCATGATTGCGGTGTCGTCGCTGCCGTAAATATGTGCCATCGGATCGCCCTCCGTTGCCCCGGCCATCATGGCCAGACTTCACATTTGGGCAGCCGCTTTTGCGCTGTTTCTCACCCGCTGCAAGGAAGCTAGCGCGGCATTGGATTTCAGCGAATTCGATCCTCGGAATGCAGTTAATTTACATAAAATACCACAGGCGCTTATCTTGTATGGAAGATGATTGATCTGCCGCGCACTTCATGGCAAAAACATCGCATGACCCACCTGCACCCAGACCGTCTGTTCCCCGCTTCCGAGCCCGCCCAGTCCATCGCGCGCGAGCTTTATCCCGATGTGGCCGACCTGCCGCTGATCTGCCCGCATGGGCATACCGATCCGGCATGGTTCGCTAACAATGGCCGGTTTTCCGATCCGGCCGCGCTGTTCCTGACGCCGGATCATTACGTGTTGCGTATGCTGCGCAGCCGGGGCCTGAGCTATGACGATCTGGGCGTGCCCCGTAAGGATGGCAAGCCCGTCGCCGAGGGCAGGGCGGCCTGGCGCCTGTTTGCCGCCAACTATTACCTGTTCGCCGGCACCCCATCGAAAACCTGGATCGACCACTCGCTCGATTGGGCCTTCGGCATAACCGATGAACCGTCGCCCGATACCGCCGACGCCATTTACGACAAGATCGACGCCGCTTTGGCCACGCCCGACCTGCTGCCGCACGCCCTGCTCGACCGCGCCCGCGTCGAGGTCATCGCCACCACCGAATTTGCGCTCGATCCGCTGGTGCACCACCAGAAGATGGAAACCAACGGCACCATAGGCCGCGTTCGTACCACCTACCGCCCCGATGACGTGACCGATCCGAGCCGCCCGGCAATCGTCGAAAACCTCAAAAAGTTCGGCGAAATCACCGGCGAAGACATCACCACCTGGGATGGCCTGATCAACGCGCACCGCAAGCGCCGCGAATATTTCCGCCGCTTCGGCGCCGTCGCCACCGACCACGGCGTGCCCAGCGCCAACACCGCCGACCTGCCGCTGGTCGACAAGCAAGCCCTGCTCGACAAGGTGCTGTCGGGCAAGCATGACGCGGCGGACGCCGAACTGTTCCGTGCCCAGATGCTAACCGAAATGGCGCTGCTCTCGGTCGAAGACGGCATGGTCATGCAGATCCATGCCGGTTCGCGCCGCAACACCGATCCGCTCTTGTTTGGCGAACGCGGCCCAGACCTTGGCGCCGATATCCCCGGCACCACCGATTATGTGAACGGCCTCAAGGCCCTGCTGTCGCGCTGCGGCAACGAGCCGAACCTGCGCATCATCATGTTCGTGCTCGACGAAACCACTTATGCCCGCGAGCTCGCGCCCATGGCTGGCTACTGGCCATCGCTGATGGTTGGCCCGCCCTGGTGGTTCCACGATAGCCCGCAGGGTATTCGTCGCTATCTCGATCAGGTGGTTGAATCCGCCGGCTTCTACAACCTCGCCGGCTTCAATGACGACACCCGCGCTTTACTGTCCATCCCCGCCCGCCACGACGTCTGGCGCCGTGAAGTCTGCGGCTTCCTCGGCCGTTGGGTCGGCGAAAACCGCCTCAGCAAATCCACCGCGCGGGAAATAGCCAAACACCTCAGTTACCAAGCCGCCAAAGACGCCTATCGGATCAAGTAACTCTTCCCCTCTCCCTTTTGGGAGAGGATGTCCGCTCCGCAGCGTTATCGTTCAGCCGTCATTGCCCGGCTCGTCCGGGCAATCCAGCTGTTGCGCTGCGGTAGAATGGATCACCCGGACAAGCCGGGTGATGACGATGCCGGATGGGGCCAGGTGCGCCCAGCGGAATGCGCTTACGGCGACTTCCACAGCACCAGCAGCACAATCACCACGCCGGTCGCCAGCAGCACCACGAGGCCACCCAGCCCGTTGAGCATTTGCTTGCCCAGTGTAGGATGGGCCTCGTCGGCCGCGATGATATCGTCGAGCCGGCTCGCGCCACGCTGGTCGTCATAAGGTAGATGCGCCATCCAGATGCCTCCCTGCAGGTCGTCGTTTCGCCTGAGGCCATGCTGAACCTACAATTGTAATGAAACCTTGCGCCCCGAGCTGTTCCCGTCATTAGGGTTGCCATCCGGCCAACGCATAGGCTTAACCGACCGCTACCGCCACCATCTCATCAACTTTACCGTCCATAAGCGGCTGGCTGTCGAAACTCGCCGCTCCTTCTGCTCTAATGGCTCCATGATGAATCAGTCGCCCGCCGAAACCGCGCTCAACCGTGCCATGATCCGTTGGTCCCTGACCAAGTCGACGCTCGTGGCCGAAACCGCGACCAGCTGGATTTTCCGCGTCGAACAGAACGGGCGCAATTTCGCCGCCCTCAAAATCCTCAAATCCCTCGCCGCCGAGGAAGAACGTCGCGGCGCCCAGTTGATGAACTGGTATGGCGGGGAGGGTGCCGCCACTGTCTTTGACATGCATGGCGACACCATATTCATGGAATGGCTCGATGGCGGCACGTTGAGCGAACCGGTCCGCGCCGGCCATGATGACGAAGGCACTATCGCCATCTGCACCGTCGTCACAAATCTCCACCGCCCCCGCGCCGATGCCCCCGAAGGCCTAATGCCGCTGCCACAGCGCTTCAAGGCGCTGTTTGATACCGATGTCCGCGCCTGGCCCCACACCGCCCGCGATCTCTATGCCCGCGCCAGCGGCATAGCGCTCAAACTCTTCGACCGCCCCAGCGCACAAATCCCGCTGCATGGCGATCTGCACCACGACAATATCCTCAGCTCCGACCGCGGCTGGCTGGCCATCGACCCCAAGGGGCTGATCGGCGACCCGCTCTATGAAGTGGCCAACGTGTTCCGCAATCCGCCCGGCGCTATCCAACTGTCCGCCAATCCCAAGCGGATCAATGCGCTGGTCGAAGCCTTCGAAACCCGGCTGGGCTTTCCGCGCAAGCGCGTCCTAGGCTATGCTGCCGCCCACTCAGCGCTCAGTGCCTGCTGGGATCTGGCCGCCGGCAATCCCATTACCACCGATCTTGCCGTGCTGCCCCATCTGCTCAGCGCCTACGATCAGGCCTAATCCGGAGCCAGAATGCTCAATCCGACCCGACGCGGTTTTCTCTTTGTCAGCGCCGCTGCCGTTCTAGCTGCCTGCTCGACCACCGTCCCGGTGCTGCCCAAAGCCGCCGCCAGCCGCCCGGAAGAACTGACCCAGTCCGAAATCCTGACGGCGATCAACACCGTCCGCAAAGCCAATGGCGCGCCAGACTGGACCTATAATCCACGTCTTGAAGACGCTGCCAGATCACAGGCCCGCCTGATGGCGCAAAAAGACACCATGAGCCACGACCTCGGCGTCACCCTTCGCCAGCGCGTTACGACTGCTGGCTATCTCGGCGCCGTCGGCGAAAACGTGGCCAAGGGTTACACCAACCTGCAGGGCGCTATCGAAGGCTGGATGAACTCCTCCGGCCACAGGTCCACTTTGCTCAGCAGCAAGTTCACCGAATTCGGCCTGGCCAGCGCCCGCGCGTCGAGTGGCAAGGTCTATTGGACGATGATTGCCGGTGGTAGCTTTGATGCGTGGCGAGGGTAGGAAGCTAGATTAGAAAGAATACCCCCACCTAGCCTCCTCCTGAAAAGGGGAGGAACTAGATCGTGCATGGGGCAAAATCATCTCTCACCACCAGCCAGATTCCTCCCCCTATCAGGGGGAGGTTAGGTGGGGGTATCCACTTTCAGCCTAAAGCGTAGTTCGCCAGCCTGCGATCAGTAGCGCTCAAACACTCAACGTCCGCCGCACCGCCACATCCCACCCCTTGATCTTCGCCCGGCGCTCCTTCGCCCCCATCACCGGCTCAAACCGCTGATCCCGTGCCCAGCTCTTGGCAAACTCTGCCATTCCCGGCCACACCCCGGCCCGCGATCCCGCCAGCCAAGCCGCCCCCAGCGCCGTGGTCTCCAAAATCACCGGTCGATCCACCGGCGCATCCAGCACATCTGCCAAAAACTGCATGGTCCAGTCCGAAGCCACCATGCCGCCATCGACGCGCAAAACCGTGTCCTGCCCGCCCTTCCAGTCCTTGCGCATGGCCTCCAGCAGGTCGCGCGTCTGATAGCAAACCGCTTCCAGCGCCGCCTTGGCGATTTCCGCCGGCCCCGAATTGCGCGTCAGCCCATAGATTGCGCCCCGCGCCTCGGCATCCCACCACGGCGCGCCCAGACCCACAAAGGCGGGCACCATATAAACGTTCTGGCTCGGGTCGGCCGTCTGCGCCAAAGGCCCGGTTTCGCTGGCATTCTTCACCAGTTTCAGACCATCCTGGATCCATTGCACCGCCGCACCCGCGATAAAGATCGAGCCTTCCAGCGCATAACTCGTCTTGCCATCGAGCCGGTACGCAATGGTCGTCAGCAGCCGGTTCTTGCTGCGCACCATGTCCTTGCCGGTATTGAGCAGCGCAAAGCAGCCCGTGCCATAGGTTGATTTCAACATGCCCGGCTCAAAACACGCTTGCCCGATAGTCGCCGCATGCTGATCGCCCGCAACGCCCAAAATCGGAATAGCCGCGCCAAACAGGCTCTCGTCCGTGACGCCAAAATCGGCCGCACAATCCTTGACCTCGGGCAGCAGCGCGGCCGGCACCTCGAACAGCTCCAGAAGGCCCTTGTCCCAAGCGTTCTTGCCGATATCGAACAGCAGCGTCCGCCCGGCATTGGTCGCGTCGGTCACATGGCTCTTGCCACCGGTCAGCCGCCAGATCAGGAAGCTGTCGACCGTCCCAAAAGCCAGCTCACCCTTCTCGGCCCGCTTGCGCGCGCCCTTCACATTGTCGAGCAGCCATTTGACCTTGGTGCCACTGAAATAGGGGTCGAGCAGCAGCCCGGTCTTTTTGGTCACGACCTTTTCGTGCCCGGTCTTCTTGAGCTTGGCGCAATGGGACGCCGTCCGCCGATCCTGCCACACAATAGCATTGTGGATCGCCTTGCCGGTTTTGCGGTCCCAGATCAGCGTCGTCTCGCGTTGGTTGGTAATGCCGATCGCGGCAATGTCCTTGCCCTCGACCTTGGCCGCCGCGAGCGCCTTTTTCACCGCCCAGACCACGCTCTCCCAGATTTCCTCCGGGTCATGCTCCACGCAGCCATCGCGCGGAAGAATCTGAGTGAATTCCTTCTGGCCGACGCCGGCAATCGTGCGGTCCTTGTTGAAAACAATAGCCCGGCTCGATGTGGTCCCCTGGTCGATCGCCAGAATGTAGTCGCTCATAGTTCCTCCAGGACCGCTTCCCGGTCTCTCAGTCGTCCACCCTCCCCCTTGAGGGGAGGGAAGTGAGATAGGACTTAGCTTCAGCTAAGTCCGTTGAATCGAGCAGGGAAGGGGTATCTCTCCGCGAGTCCGGTGGTCCTGACTCACCCCCACCCTTGATCCCTCCCCTCAAGGGGGAGGGTATTGACTGATGCTTCAGCGCTACTTCCGGCTAGCCAGATACGCCTCCAGCGCCGCCACGTCCTCGGCACTCACCCGCAGCCCAACCTTGGTTCGCCGCCACAACACATCTTGTGCCGTGCGTGCCCACTCGTGTTCAACCAGATAAACCACTTCGCGTGCATAGAGATCCCAGCCGAAGTGCCGCCCCAGATCGTCCACCGATTTGGCATCGCCAAGCACGTCCCTGGCCTTGGTCCCATATTGCCGCATCAACCGGCGCAATAGCGTACCCGGCAGCCCGCTATATTCCATGCCCAGCCGACGCACTTCGGCGTCAAACGCCAGCGGCTCAAACCCGCCACCCGGCAGACGGCTGGTCTTGGTCCATGGCTTGCCCTTGGCGCCCAGCACGCCCTCGATCTTTTCCAGCACCGATTCCGCCAGCCGCCGCGACGTGGTCAGCTTGCCGCCAAACACATTGATTGCGGCGCCGGCCTCCGCGTCGCCATCCACCTTGAGCACATAATCGCGCGTCGCTTCCTGCGCAGCGCTGGCGCCGTCATCAAACAGCGGTCGCACACCCGAATAGGTCCAGTGGATCTGGTCGCGCGTCACCGGCTTGGCGAAATATTCGCTGGCCGCGCCCAGCAGGTAATCGGTTTCGGCGTCCGAGATTTTAACGTCCTTCGGATCGCCCGGATAATCCTCGTCGGTGGTGCCGATCAGGGTGAAATCATCCTCATAGGGGATGGAGAAAATGATGCGGCCGTCAGCGTTCTGGAACATGTAGCAGCGGTCGTGGTCATAGAGCTTGCGCACCACGATATGGCTGCCTTTGACCAGCCGCACATTATGCGCGCCGTTCCTGCCCATCGCCCCGGTGATGACGTGGTCGACCCATGGCCCCGCCGCGTTGACGACCAGCTTTGCCCGCACACTCTGCCGCCCGGCCTCTCCATCCAGCTCGATCAGCCAGCCGCCTGCATCGCGGCGCACGCTGGTCACCTTGGTGCGCACATGCACCGCCGCGCCCTTGTCGGCGGCATCGCGCGCGTTCAGCACCACAAAGCGCGCATCGTCCACCCAGCAGTCCGAATATTCAAAGCCCAGCCGATAGCCGGGTTTCAGCGGCTTGCCGGTGATGTCTTTGGTCAGGTCTAGCGTCTTGGTCGGCGGCAACAGGCGACGGCCGCCCATATAGTCATACATGGCCAGCCCCGCGCGCAGCACCAGGGCAGGGCGCAGGCCCTTGTGATGCGGCAGCACAAACCGCAGCGGCTTGATGATGTGCGGCGCTTCGGCCCACAGCACTTCACGTTCGGCCAATGCCTCATGCACCAGCCGGAATTCGTAGTGCTCGAGATAGCGCAGCCCGCCATGCACCAACTTGGTGGCGGCCGACGAGGTGCCCGAGGCCAGATCGTTCATCTCGGCCAGCGCCACGCTATAGCCGCGCCCCACTGCGTCGCGGGCAATGCTCGCGCCGTTTATGCCCCCGCCAATAACGAAAATGTCGACGCTGTCGCTCGTGGCCATGCTGCGGTCTCCAGTCATTTCGTTTATACGCGCTTGGCTTTCGTTTTCAAGCATCAGGCTTTCGTTTATTGCGATTGTCCAGCATGAAGACTGCCATACCAGACCGCAATTGACCGCTCCGTCTCAGGAGGCTAGGGCAGGGGGTCTGTCCTTTCCGGGAAGTTCGCGGCCATGCTTGCCATTCTTACTGTCATCGCGCCCATTTTCGCGTTGATGGCACTCGGATATGGCGCGGTGCGCTTTCGCCTGTTCCCCGCCGATGGCATCAAAAGCCTAATCGCTTTCGTCAACAATTTCGCGACACCGTGCCTGCTGTTCTACTCGCTGATTACCAGCGATTTCAGCGCCGCGTTCAACCCCGCCATTATCGGCCCGTTCTATCTGGGCGCGCTGATCTGCTTCGTCATCGGCATCGTTATCGCCGTTAAACTGTTCGGCAATACGCGGTGCGAGGGGGTGTCGGTCGGTTTTGCCGGCACCTTCACCAATACGGTGCTGGTCGGCCTGCCCATCATGCAACGCGCCTATGGCGTGGAATCCCTGCCGGTGACGCTCTCGATCATCGGCCTTCATGGCGCGATCCTGCTCACCATCGGCATGATCACCATGGAGCTGATGCGTCGCGATGGCGCCTCGCTCGGCAAGACCCTGCTCACCGCTGTTCGTCGCGTCGCGTCCAATCCGCTGATCTGGGGCATTGCCGCCGGCATGATCGGCTATTTCTCCGGCCTTACCCTGATCGAGCCGGCCGAAGCCTTCTTCATCATGATGAGTTCTGCCGTCGTTCCGGCAGCACTGTTCGGCATCGGCGGCGCGCTCAACGAGTTCAAGCTATCCGACAACTGGAAACAGGCGCTGGTCGCTGCCATCATCAAGCTGATCGTCCACCCGGCCATTGCCTATGTGCTGATGATCTGGGTGTTCCACGTCCCCATGGAAATCGCCCGCTACGGCATCCTGCTGGCCGCCATGCCCGCCGGCGTCAACGTCTACGTTTTCGCCACCTACTACAATCGCGGCACCAGCGTCGCCGCCAACGCCATCCTCATCGGCACGATTGCTTCGGCGATAACGGTGTCTGGCTGGTTATATGTGTTGAGCTTGTAGCCGCTATCCGTGCCAAGACCTTGTGACTCAAACGTCGCCACGCGCCCGCCTTACCCTCAGGGCTGCCCTGGTATGGCACACAAATAGCCCTCATGGTGAGCTTGTCGAACCACGAGGGCGTACCCTTATCTCTCCACCAGCGCTGCAAGCTGTTCCGTCACCGCGCCCCAGCCGTCGTAAAAACCGAGTTCCGCATGCTTGTCGCGCGCTTCAGCTGATCCGTGCTTGGCCACGGCACGATAGAGCGTGCCGTCGGGATGATCTTCCAGCGTGATTTCCGCGCTCATGGCGAGAAACGGATTGTCCGCCGGCCGCCAGCCGCCCACCAGATTGTTGGTGAAGACGATCCGGCGCTCGGGCTCGACCACTAGGTAGCAGGCGTCCATATGCGGCCCAAAAGTCGTGCCGTCCTCGCTCATCTCCGTCACCATCGCGCCGCCAGGCCGAACATCCAGTTCGACGATCTTGCAGGTCATGGGCGCGGGAATCCACCACTTTGCAAACTGCTCCGGCGTCGTCCAGGCCGCCCAGATCGCGCTGCGCGGGGCCTTGATGACACGGGTAATTTCGAGGTCGCGTTCTGCATCAAGCGTCATTTTGCGTCTCCCTATTGGTGACGAATTGTTCCAGCCGATCGGTGCGGGCTTCCCAGATCGCAGCCGCCAGCCTACGCCTTTTGCAGTGCGGTCGTCAGCGTCAGGCCATTGGATTGGTCGGTGTCGTCCACGGCCGTGATCGTATAGCGGCGCCCCATATAGACCACGCGATGGCCCACCGAAATGCCGGGAGAGAACGCCACCCGAAAGTGATACACGTGCTTTTCGGTCATGGTGTCGATGTCGGTGGTCGTTGAAATTGAGCGCTCCAGCAGCCGGAATTTTCCGCGCCCCTCGATGCTGATCAGCTTATTCAGTCCCGGCACTTGTCCCCCCAGTGCAACCACTGCGAATAGTTAACAGCGGCACGCCTGTGTAGTGCATCCATGGCCTAGGGGTAAGAGCTTATTGGAGAAGAAATTCCTCGATAAACGCGGTCTAGTAGGCCGTGGACCGCAAACTCACCAGCATAGCTTTTGTCATCATGAGTAAGCCAAACAGTCTCCGGCCGTTAACATTTATCGATGCTGTATTCCGAACAATGACGGCGGTAACCCCGCTTGCCAATTGATCTGTGTTGGATCAATCTCGCAGCAGCAGGACATTGGGTTGTCGAGTCCGGAGGGGCATTCGTCATGAGCATGAACGGTGATGTTTTGGGTGAGGGCGCGATGGACTCAACAGCTCGCCCCGGGCCGATGAACCGTCGCTCGTTTCTCGTCGGCTCTGCCGCTATTCTCGGCGCGGTGGGTCTGGCCGGTTGCGCCACCACCGGCGGTATGAGCCCGGCAGAAGCCGCGCGAGTTTACGGCGCGCTGCCCAACGAGCGCTTCCCGGTCCCCGCCGTCAATATCGCCAAGGTTGATCCGAAATATCTTCGCCGGACAGTGAGCTACCCGTCAAAGGAAGCCGTCGGCACCATCATTATCGACCCGCGCCATTATTACGTTTACCGCATCGAAGGCAACGGCATGGCCACGCGCTATGGGGCCAATGTGGGCCGCGCTGGCTTCCTGTGGAGCGGCGATGCCTATATCGGCCGCAAGGCGGAGTGGCCGATCTGGACGCCACCGCGGGAAATGATCCTTCGTCAGCCCGAAGCGGCCCCTTATGCGCGCGGCATGCCACCCGGCCTCAACAATCCACTCGGCGCGCGCACGCTCTACCTCTACCAAAATGGCAAATACACGCTCTATACGATCTACAGCACCATCATGCCCGAAACGATCGGCAAGGGTGTGTCGAGCGGCTGCGTTGGCCTGCTGACGCAGGACATGGTCGATCTCTACAGCAAGACCCCGGTCGACACGAAGGTGATCGTCCTGCCTGCCTAAACTCTTGGCGCGACAGCCGATACCCCAAGCGCTCTGTTGAAGCTGCAGCGCGAAGTCACTACTTTGCGCTCATGGCTAAGCCCAAACCAAAACCGAATACAGATGCGTGGCTGGTTCAGCAGTGGACATTGCCCGCCGCCGCCACGCTCGGCTCGTCGGTGCGGATCAAAGGCATTTTGCTCGAAATCCGGGCGCGCCTGCCGTCGCCGCTCAAGAAGTCGCTCGATGTCGAGGCCGGGGTGCTCGTCCTTAAGCTGCCGGAGAACTCAGCCGACGAGTTTCGCGCCGTCTCAACAACCGTCGTCAAAACGCTTGAAGGCATCGAAAACCTGCCCGTGATCCCGCGTGAGATCGAAGACATCCTGACCATCTCCACCACCGAGCGCCATCGCTGGCTCAAGGATGGCCGTCTGCCAAGCGCCGGAACGCGCACCGTCAAACTGCGCGGTCGCGCCAAAAAGATCACGTTCCACGTCTTTGATCCACGCAAGGTCGAGGACATGCTCGACGGCGAACTGATTGCCACCTGGCGCGAAGATGACGTTGAAACCGCCGCCGAAAACCGCCGTCGTGCCGCCTGGAAGGCAAAGCTGAAACGGTCAGAAAAGGCCGCCGAAAAGATGGTAGCCACGCCCGAAGACAGCGACACCGCGCCCCGTCCCAAACTGCTCGGCTGGGAAGAGTTCGAACGAGACGGCCCCCTGCGTTGACTCCTTATTCCGGACTGCCGCAACTCCTGACCTATGACGACTGCGTGAAGTCGCTGACCTGGGCTGGCGCTGTCGACGCTTTGCGCCAGGGACACAAGCTCACGCCTCCCCAGCAGGGCGATCTGTTCCTTGGCTCGCCCAACGCCAGGCTGGTCAACCGCGCCGCACAGGTGGACGGCCTCGGCTTTGCCATCAAGGGCGAAAGCGTCTTCCCTCAAAATGCACAGGAAGGCCTGCCATCCATACAGGGCGCGGTCTTGCTCTATGATCCAGAAAACGGCTCGCTCCGCGCCATCATCGAAAGCCGGTTGGTGACGCAGTTCAAAACGGCCGCAGACTCCGTTTTGGGCGCCCAATGCCTTGCCCGCCCTGATAGTCGCCATCTGGTCATTATCGGCGCCGGCATGGTCGCGTCCACTCTGGCCAAGGCCTATGACGCCGCCTTTCAGAGCATCGAGCGCATCTCGATCTGGTCGCGTCGCCCGGAACAGGCGCAGGCGTTGGCCGCCAGCCTCAACACACTCCGGTCCAATGTCTCAGCCGTGGTCAATCTTCCCAAGGCCGTCGCCGAGGCCGACATCGTTGCGGCCGCGACCATGGCCCAACAGCCCGTCGTCCTTGGCCAGTGGGTGCGCCCCGGCACCCATATCGACCTGATCGGCGCGTTCACCCCCGACATGCGCGAGGCCGACGACGACCTGATCGCGTCAGCGTTGGTCTATGTGGACTACGTCGACACTGTCGTCGACCAGATCGGCGAACTAATGCAGCCAATCGCCGCCGGCGTCATCACGCGCGATCATGTGCGGGGCGATCTCTACGACCTCGTCGCCGCCAATGCCTCAAGCCGTCAGTCTGACGACCAGATTACCCTGTTCAAAAACGGCGGCGGCGCACACCTCGATCTCATGATTGCCGACTACATCGTCAACGCGGTGAGCTCTGCCTAACGGCAGCCGTTTTCCTTTGCCATCGTCGCTTCATGTTCTGGTCGGACCTGCGTTTCAGGGCCAAATTCGTGAGTTGGCTCAATGCGTCTAGTCCAAACCCTGATTTCCCTTGCCCTCGCCGCACTGATGCTGACCATCCCCGCGCAGGCGGCAACGCTTTGCACGCTGGTGGCCGATGCGACGACGGGGCAGGTTCTGATCGAAGAGGGCGGTGGTTGCGATATGCCCACCACCCCAGCCTCGACCTTTAAAGTGCCGTTGGCGGTGATGGGATTTGATGCGCGCCTGCTGGCTGACGCGCACAACCCGGCCTTGCCTTTCGTTGAAGGCTATGCCGATTGGGGAGGCGCCGAATGGCGCCAAACCACCGACCCGCTACGCTGGATGGACTATTCCGTCGTCTGGTATTCGCAGGTGATCGCCCGCTCGCTGGGCGCCGACCAATTGGCGCAATATGCCCGCTCCTTCGACTACGGCAATGCCGATTTTGCCGACGATCCCGGCGCCAATAACGGTCTTGAACGCAGCTGGATCAGCTCCTCGCTCAAGATCACGCCGCGCCAGCAACTGGCCTTCATGACAAAGCTCGCCACCCGTCAGCTGCCAGTGTCGCGCACGGCCATGGACACCACAATCGCCATCATGCAGCGGCGGGAAACCAGCAATGGCTGGCAGTTCGTCGGCAAGACCGGCTCCGCCTTTCCGCGCAAAGCCGACGGTAATTTCGATCGGGCGCGCGGCTGGGGCTGGTATGTCGGCATGGCTACCAAAGGTGACCGTACGCTGATCGTCGTGCGGCTCACGCAAGACGAAGTCCGCCAATCCGTCTCCGGTGGCCTCCGCACCCGCGACGCACTGCTGGCTGAATGGCCTAAACTCGTCGGCCCCTAAGGCCTGCTATTCGGCCTCGACGCTGACCTCAATCGTGCTGACGCCATCGCCGGCCGGAACCACGCGGATCGGCGCCGTCGACAGCCCATCGAGCCCCGCCGCCAGCCGGACATGCCGGTCAGTCGGACACAGCTGTAGCAGCGGATCAAAGCCGATCCAGCCTAGCCCCTCGTCATAGGCTTCGGCCCAGGCGTGAAATGGCGCTTGGCCCTCTTCGGCTCCGGCTAGATAGCCAGTCACATAGCGCGCCGGAATTTCGAGTGCCCTCGCTGCACCGATAAAGGCATGCGCGTAGTCGCTGGCCGGCGGCAAAGGCTTGGCCTCGCTACCCTGGCTTTGCGACTGCGACTGCGAACCGTCGGCGCCCATCTGGCTTTGCGTCTGGGCCTGCTCGATCACGCCCAGCGTTTCGCCCACCCGCGCCATCAGCGCGTGGAGGATATCGAGGCGGCTGTCCTTGCTGCCGCGATACTTGCCATAAAGCGTCACCGGCGCCTTGGTCAGGGGCGTCACGCGCCGGAACAGCGCCGGAACCGGCCCGACGCCGCCTTTGCCCAGCACGCCGTGCCTATCGGTGGTTTCCACCACGCCTTTGACCGTCACCAGCAGCGCACCTTCCGGCTTGGTCTGGTTCACCAGATGCACCTGATTGCCATAGGCATCCTGAAAACGCCCGGCATTGCCAATGCCGGCCATTTCCACGCTCCAGCTTTCCACGCTCCAGCTTTCCACGCTCTGCGTGGATGCGCCCTGCGGGGTCAGCAACAGTTGCAGCACCGCATGGGCACTGCCCGGTGGTGGCGTAACGCTCAATTGGTGTCGGATGGAAATACGCATCAGTAGAAGTTGTAGCTTTCCGAAAGGCTGTCTGACACGCGATTGTTTCGAGCCATGAACTCGGTCAAAAACTCGTGCAGGCCGTTGGCGAAAATGGAATCCATCGTGGTGCTTTCGACCATGGCGCGCAGCTTGCCGGCCGAATTGTTGCAGTCCTGCTTCTTGCCGTAAAAGTCGGCCAGCGTGTCCACCTGCTGCTCGACAAAGCGAGCACAGGAGATCAGCGAGCGCGGCATTTCGGGCCGCAGGATCAGGAAATCGGCAATGTTATGGGCCTTGTAGCGGTCATGATAAACATGCCGGTAGCTGCGATGCGCCGAAGCGGCCCGCAGGATCAGCGTCCATTGCTGGATGTCGAGATCCCCGCCCACCATTTTTGCGCGCGGCAGCAGCACGTAATATTTCATGTCGAGAATACGCGCGGTGTTGTCCGCCCGCTCGATGAAATTGCCCGCCTGCAAAAACGCATAGCCATCGTCGCGCAGAATGGTGCCGAGCAGCGCCCCGCGAAACTGGTGGCTGGTATGCTTGACCCATTCAAGCAGGCCCAGCAGCTTTGCCCCCCGCACATCGCGCGGCTTGATCTGGGAAAATTCCAGCCAGGCTGAGTTGATGCTTTCCCACATGTCGCTGGTGATGGCCGTGCGCACCGAGCGCGCATTGGTCCGCGCCGCCTGCAGGCACGAATAGACCGAGCTCGGATTGGTCGGGTCGAACATCATGAAATTGGCGACGGTATCGACGTCGGCGGGCTTGTCCTTCTTGGCGAAGTCCTCGTCCACCTCGGCGGCCTTCATCATCGAAATCAGATGCTCCGACGAGCCACCCTCACGGCGGCTGGTCAGGCTCATGCGATAGCCCACCTCAAGCAGGCGCGCCATATTCTCCGCCCGCTCGACATAGCGGCTGAGCCAGAACAGGTTCTGTGCAGTCCGTCCGAGCATGCTCATGGCGACACCCGATCACTTTGCCACGCCCTCGTGGTTCGAGGGTCGCTGCGCTCCCGCCTCACCATGAGGGCTGTTGGAGCATCGAGTTCAAAGTAGCCCTCATGGTGAGGTGCGAGCTCTTTGCGAGCCTCGAACCACGAGGGCGTGGCGTCTAACGTCGTTGCGTGCTGATCCATCATCAATCTTCCAGCACCCACGTATCCTTCGTGCCGCCGCCCTGGCTTGAATTGACCACCAGCGAGCCTTTCTTGAGTGCCACACGTGTCAGGCCGCCCGGCGTGATCCGCACCTCGTCACCCACCAGCACATAAGGCCGCAGATCGACGTGACGCGGCGCGATGCCGGCATTGACGTACGTGGGGCAGGTGGAGAGCGCCAAGGTTGGCTGGACGATATAGTTGTCCGGCCGCGCCTCGATCTTTTTCTTGAACTCGGCATGCATGGCCTTGGTCGAAGTCGGCCCCACCATCATGCCGTAGCCGCCCGAACCGTGCACTTCCTTCACCACCAGATCGGCGATGTTTTCCAGCACCCAGTTGCGCTGGTCGTCGTCGGTGCAATTATAGGTCGGTACGTTCTGCAACAGCGCCTTTTCACCGAGATAGAACTCGATGATTTCCGGCACATAGGTATAGACCGCCTTGTCGTCGGCAATGCCCGTGCCCGGCGCATTGACCAGCGTCACATTGCCAGCGCGATAGGCATTGAACAGCCCCGGCACGCCCAGCATCGAGTCCGACCGGAAGGTCAGTGGATCGATGTAATCATCGTCGATGCGGCGGTAGATCACGTCGACCCGCTCGGGGCCCATCGTGGTCCGCATGTAAACCTTGCCGCCATCGACAAACAGGTCCGGCCCTTCGCATAGCGTCGCGCCCATCTGGTCGGCCAAAAACGAGTGCTCGAAATAGGCCGAGTTATAGATGCCGGGGGTCAGCACCACGATATTGGGCGAGCTTCCGGCACCCGCCGGCGCCACGCTTTCCAGTGTCCGTCGCAGGTTTTCTGGGTAGTTTTCGACCGGAGCAACCTTGCTGCGCTGGAACAGGTCCGGCGCCAGCATCATCATCGCCTCGCGGTCTTCCAGCATGTAGGAAACGCCCGACGGCGTGCGCAGATTGTCTTCCAGCACATAGAATTCGTCCGGCCCAACCCGCACGATATCGACGCCGATAATGTGGGCATAAACGCCCTTGGCGGGCTCCAGCCCCATCATTTCCGGCGCAAAGGCGGAGTTCTGCAGGATCAGTTTCTCGGGCACCCGACCGGCCTTGAGGATCTCCTGGCGGTGGTAGATGTCGT
The DNA here is from genome assembly GCF_040546815.1 of Devosia sp. 2618. Taxonomy (NCBI): domain Bacteria; kingdom Pseudomonadati; phylum Pseudomonadota; class Alphaproteobacteria; order Hyphomicrobiales; family Devosiaceae; genus Devosia; species Devosia sp. 2618. The sequence continues at coordinate 2,692,692 of NZ_JBEPOO010000001.1, read as the reverse complement.
AGAGAAAGGCATTGAGCGCTTTGACGCGCTGCTCGATGCCCTTAGACAGCCGGCGCCATTCCTGCGCCGCTATGATGCGGGGGATCACGTCGAAGGGAATGACCTTCTCTGTGCCTTCTTCAGACCCGTAAACGGCAAAGGTAATGCCCAGTTTGCGGAAAATTGCCTCGGCATCGGACTGCATCAGCGTCAGTGCCTTGTCCGGTTGCTCCTCAAGCCATTGCGCTAGAGCGCGATATGGTTCTCGGACGGAACCATCCGGATTGTACATTTCGTCGAACGGCGGTTTATCGGCCATTGTGCTCCGAGTGGTAATGCGGCGCGTCCCATCGCCTTCACATTGCTACACATTTGTAGAGCCGCGTCCAGCCGCTGACTTGTGCGTTAGACTTGCTTTTTGTGTAGCGCGGGTCGACTTGAATGGAAGTCACGGTTATTTCTTTTCAATTCCTGACCTGTGTAGAGAGTTCCCATGACCATCGAGATTGTCCAGACCGGCAAGCTGCTTGCCAGTTGTGAAGCCGCATTGGCCGAGCGCTATACAGTGCACAAACTCTTTGAGCAGGCAGACCCCAAGGCTTGGCTGGCCGAGAACGGTGCGCGTATTCGCGCCCATGCCGGTTCAGGCGTGCAGGCCGATATGATGGATGCTTTGCCAAATCTTGAAATCATTGCCGGTTTCGGCGTCGGCTACGACAATATCGACACCAAGACCGCCAAGGCCCGCAACATCCGCGTCACCAATACCCCGGACGTGCTCAACGATGCCGTCGCCGAGTTGACCATCGGCATGATGATCGCGCTGGCCCGCCGCATTCCCCAGGCCGACCAGTTCGTGCGGCAGGGCAAATGGACCAAGGGCCAGATTGGCCTGTTCAGCGAACTCACCGGCAAGACCGTCGGCATTGTCGGCCTCGGCCGTATCGGCAAGGAAATCGCCAGCCGTGCCCAGGCCATGAAAATGCGCGTCGTCTATCACGGCCGCAAACGCCAGCCCAACGAACCGCATGTTTTTTACGACAAGCTGGTCGACATGGCCCGCGACAGCGACTGGCTGGTCCTGATCGCCCCCGGCGGCAAAGGCACCCAACACATCGTCAACCGCGAAGTGCTCGAAGCGCTCGGCCCCAAGGGCAACCTCGTCAACATCTCCCGCGGGAGCCTCGTCGATGAACCGGTCCTGCTCGAACTCCTCCAGTCCGGCGCCCTCGGCGGCGCGGCGCTCGATGTCTTCGACGACGAACCCAACGTCCCCGAAGCCTTCTTCGCCCTCGAAAACGTCGTCCTCTCCCCCCACCAGGGCAGCGCCACAGTCCAAACCCGCGACGCCATGGGCGCCCTATTGGTGGCCAACCTCGACGCCCATTTCGCGGGCGAACCACTGATCAGCGCGGTGGTGTAAGGGGCTTTCTTGAAAGTAGCTGGATAGAGCAGTCAACACCCTCCCCCTTGCGGGGAGGGATCAAGGGTGGCGCGCGATTCCAAATCCCCGGGCTTGCCTTCGGGCTTAACCCGGGGGCAGCTCGGAAGCAGCCCGTTCAATTCGACCGTCAATACCGCCCCACCCCCCGATCGTATCCCCTCGCCCCTCAGGGGAGAGGGCTAGGGTGAGGGGTGAAGGCCCACCCGCGCCCACTGTAAACCTCGCGGACCACCGCCCCTCAAGCCCGCGCCCGAAACACCCGGTGCGGCACTCCGGCAACCTCGATCCGATCGACCTCCACCCACCCCTCGGCCTCAAACAACCCCGCCGCATCCGCTGTCAGTGCATAAATCCACTGATGCCCCAGCCGCCGCGCCTCCTGCCGGGCCCGACCCAGCATCGCCCGCCCCACGCCCCGTCGCCGCATTTCCGGCGCCACTACCAGCCCGCTGAGCCACGGCGACCGTTCCGTCACCACGCCACCCGATCCGGCTGTCACCGCACAGGTGCCCGCCACCTCGCCATCCACCAGCGCCACTATGCCCAGCGGCAATCCATCCCGTCGCATTCGTTCGCTTAGATCCGTCCGCGCCGATGCCCCGCGGGGATTGTACCAATCGGGCCATTGCGCATCGAGCAGCGCCGTCAGCCGCTCGATGGTCTCTGCGTGGTCGATCAATAATCCTGTTTCAAGCGCCATCGTCCTGCCTCTCTCGCACGGCTTACCTGCACCAGACGGCGATTCCATCTGAACCAGCAACCAGATAGCGTCGCCTCAACGTGGCAATGAATCGGGGCAGGAGTCCGGTATGACCGAATGGTGGCGCGGCGGAGTGATCTATCAGGTTTACCCCCGCTCGTTTCAGGACAGCAATGGCGACGGCATCGGCGATCTGCCGGGCATCATCGCGCGCCTCGATCACATTGCCGGCCTTGGTGTCGACTGCATCTGGCTCTCGCCGATCACCCAGTCGCCACAGGCCGATATGGGCTATGACGTGTCCGATTATCGCGAGGTTGATCGGCTGTTCGGCTCGCTGCAGGATTTCGACAGCCTCGTCGCCCAGGCCCATGCCCGCGGCCTCAAGGTCATCATGGATCAGGTGGTGAGCCACAGCTCCGACCAGCATCCGTGGTTCCAGGAATCGCGCCTCAACCGCACCAATCACAAAGCCGACTGGTATGTCTGGGCCGATCCGCTGCCCGATGGCTCCCCACCAAACAATTGGCCCGCCGTGTTCGGTGGCCGCGCCTGGGAATGGAACCCGACGCGCGGCCAATATTACATGCACAATTTCCTCGCCAGCCAGCCTGACCTGAACTTCCACAATCCGGACGTGCAGGACGCGGTGCTCGATATCATGCGGTTCTGGCTCGAGCGCGGCATCGATGGCTTCCGCCTCGATACCGTCAACTACTACTTCCACGACAAGCAGCTGCGCTCCAATCCGCCCAACAAGATCAAGAGCGAACACCTCGCCTATGCCGTGAACCCCTATGACATGCAGGAGCATGTCTATTCCAAGAGCCAGCCGGAAAATGTCGATTTCCTGCGCCGCGTCCGTTCGCTGCTCAACGAATTTCCCGGCGCCACCTCGGTCGGAGAGGTCGGCGATAGCCATAAGTCCGTGGCGCTGATGGCCGAATACACCTCGGGCGGCGACACGCTGCACATGTGCTACGGCTTTGATTTCCTTGGCGACGATTTCACCGCCGCCCACTTTCGCACCCGCATCGAACAGTTCTTCCGCGAAGGCCCCGATGGCTGGCCGTGCTGGAGCTTTTCCAATCACGACGTGCCGCGTCACGTCACCCGCTGGGCGCCCCATGCCGAGGCGCAAAACGCGCTGGCCCGCCAGTCGGCGGCGCTCGTGCTGTCGCTTAAGGGCTCGGTCTGCCTCTATCAGGGCGAAGAGCTCGGACTGCCCGAAACCGACCTGCTGTTTGAAGAACTGACCGATCCGCGCGGCATCCGCTTCTGGCCCGAAGACAAGGGCCGCGATGGCTGCCGTACGCCCATTCCATGGGATGGCGGCTCTGCCCCAAATGGCTTTACCACCGGCACGCCATGGCTGCCGGTCAAGTCGGCCCAATCGGTGCTTAACGTCGCCACCCAGAACACTGACGCAGGCTCGACGCTCGCCTTTTACCGCGCCATTCTTGCCTGGCGCAAAACCCAGCCCGTGCTCAAAACCGGCGATATCCTGTTCTACGACACGGCCGAGCCGGTGCTCTCATTCCTGCGCACCGAGGGCAATGCGAGCCTGCTTTGTCTGTTCAACCTCTCGGCCGAACCGCAGCAGATCAAGATCGGCGGCTTGGGCCCGACCACAGTGCTGGAGCCCGTCTCGCAAAACGCCGCACTGGCCGACGACACGCTGACCCTCACCGCCAATGGCTATGCCTTCATCCCGGTCTCGGCTGGCGTCACGGTCGCCTCTGCATAAGCCAAAAAAATCGCCCCGGTTTTAGCCGGGGCGATCAATGATCAGTCGTTGATGTTGATCCGGGTTAGAGAGCCCGGTTGGAAGAACGCCATCTCAAGCGACCCGTCCGGGTTCACCAGATAGGCCCGGACGCAATTGTTCCAGGCCTCCACGCTCTGCACGTCATAGCCCATGCGCTCAAGCTGGCGCGAAATGGTGTTCTCGCGTCCCACGATCGAATGGCTGGCATTGCAGGCCATCTCGGATTGGGCCTGCGCGGGCAGGGTGACGAAGGCAAGGCTGGTTGCAGCAACAGCAGTTGCCATGATGATCTTGATCATTCCGTCCATCCTTTGTTTGGATTGCAGTGGTTGGCACTGTAACTCAATGCCACGCCACTTGGTTCCAAAAACTGCAACAGTTGGAACGACCTAGCCGATCGTGCTCGTCAATTAGATGACTGTTATATTCATCTTATTTCGGCGCGGACTTTACTGCACGCGCTCATAGGACTGCGGATCATAAAATTCCATGGTCTCGCGACCATCGGCCTGCCGCACCCAGGCGCGGATACAATTGTTCCAGCGCTCGACACGCGTCGCCTCGATGCCCATCTGGTTGAGGCGCATCTGGTCGAACTTGTTCTGGTCGTCCTCGGTAAACTTGCCGCCAAAGGCTGCGCCGACGCTGACCTGAACGCCGCTGCTGCTGCCAAAACACATCGGCCCGGCCATGGCGGGCGCAACGCTGGCAAGCAGCCCGACGACGACGAGGGGGAGTGCAGTTCTAAGCATTCGAGAATCTCCTTTGCCGATCTACTGCCGTGCGATTGTGGCGGCCTCGCGCCGGCGCAGCAGCAATGCGACCGCCGGAATAGCAAAACTCAGCAACAATAGCCGGATCACGTGATGCGCCGCAATGAACGCCGTATCATAACCCAGCGCGATGCCCAGCGCGCCCATGCCCTCCAACGCCCCGGGCGCCAGCCCCAGCCAGATCTGGCCAAACGGCATGTCTACCAGAAGGCTGACGCCATAGGCCATCAGCGTCACGATGGCGACGGTCATCAACGTGGCGATCAGCCCGCCCTTTGCCGCCGTCAAAAACTCGGCACGCGTGATGCCGACAAAACGCGATCCGATCAACGCCCCGGTGCAGATAAAGGTCGCCGTTACCAGCGGGGTCGGCACCGCCTCGACATAGAGCCCGCCCAGCTTGGCGACCGTTGCCGCCGCCATCGCGCCCAGCACCAGACCCGCCGGCACCTTGAGGCGGATGAACACCAGCCCCACCGCCACACAGCCTGCCGCCAGCGCCAGCAATTGCCAGACGCTCAAAAACTCAGTCGTCACCGCTGGCGCAAAGTGATCGATCGGCAAAAACACCGCCCCGATCGGCACGCAGATCGTCAGCATCAAAATCCGGATCACCTGAATGATCACGATCTGGTGCGGATTACCCACCCCCGCCGCCGCAATGCCCAGCACAAACGACAAATGCCCCGGAAACGAGCTCAGATAGGCCGTTCCCGCATCGAGCTTGAACACTTTGGCCAGCATCCACCCGGTCAGCGTAATGATCAGCACCAGTTCAAGCGCCAGCGCCACCAGACTCACCGGCCAGCTCGAAATCAGCGTCAGACTATCGGGCGCCACGCTGGCGCCCATCGACATGCCGATCAAAACAAAGGTCACATCCCGCAGCCACCCCGGCAGCGCAATCGGCACCCCGATCATCGCCGCCACCGTCACGGCCACCGCCCCACCCATCAACCACCCGGCCGGGATGCCAACAAACGTCGCCAACCCGCCGCCGATGGCAGAAATGGCAATGGTCAGCAGCGTGGGGAGGAGGGTGGTGAGGAACATGAAATTGTTTTGGCGTCGGACGCGGTGATCCGCAAGCCCTTGCTAGTGGCACTATCGTCCCACCACCACCGAACTCACCCGCCCCCTTGAGGGGAGGGCCAGGGAGGGGGACTTCGCTCCGCCAACGCAGAGGTCAGCACGGCATACACACCCTCGCCATTGCTCATGATCTCATCATTGGTAAACCGCAAAACAGCAAAGCCATGCTTGGCTAACGCCGCCTCGCGCTCACGATCCTTGGCCAACGCTGTTTCAGTAAAGTGGGTATCGCCATCGATCTCGATGACCAGCTTGACGCGATGGCAGGCGAAATCAGCAACATAGGGCCCAAGCGGAACCTGCTTGCGAAAGTGATAACCGCCAAGCCTAAGCGGTTCGATGAGGCGCCAAAACCGGACTTCGGCAGGGGTCGGGTTCTTCCTCAAACGCTGCGCCCGCGTCGACATCCCACCCCCTCCCTGGCCCTCCCCTCAAGGGGGAGGGTGAACTCCACTCAGCGGCACTATCCAGTCAAATTCACGCCTATGCACTATGTGGCACAATCGTCCAAAACACTCGATCTGACCCTCCCCCTTGAGGGGAGGGCAGGGAGGGGGTGAGCCAAAAACACCGGCCTGTGGACCACCCACAAACCGAGCAAACCTACCCCACCGGCAATGCCCGCTCCGCCAGCTTCACCCAATAGCTCGCGCCCACCGGGATCGCGTCATCATTGAAGTCATAAGTATTGGTATGCAGCTCGGAACTGTCGCCATTGCCGATGAAAATATACGCGCCCGGCCGCTCTTCGAGCATGAACGAGAAATCCTCGCCGCCCATTGATGGTGGCGCATCGGCGTCCACCCGGTCCGCGCCCACTACTTCGGCGGCAACCTTGGCGGCAAACGCCGTCTGCTCGACGGCATTGACCGTCACCGGATAGCCGCGCGCATAGCGAACGCTGGCTTCAGCGCCAAAGCTCCTGGCAAACTGCGGCACGAAATCGACCAGCCGCTGCTCGATCAGATCCTGGATGCCCAAATCAAGCGTGCGCACCGTGCCGGTGATCTTGGCCGTGCGCGAAATCACATTGTCCGCCTCGCCAGCCTCAACCATCGTCACCGACAGCACAGCATTGGCCAGTGGGTCCACATTGCGCGAGACGATCGACTGCAGCCCGACAATCATGTTGGCCGCCACCACGATCGGATCAATCGTGGTCTGCGGCCGCGCCGCATGACCGCCCAGACCGGTGATGTCGATATAAAACCTGTCCGTCGCCGCCATGATGCCGCCGGCGCGGATGCCGAAATGGCCGACGGGCATGCCGGGCCAATTGTGCATGCCGTAAAATTCTTCAATGCCGAACCGGTCGACCAGCCCGTCATCGAGCATGGCCTTGCCGCCCGCGCCGCCTTCTTCCGCCGGCTGGAAAATCACCGCGATCCGGCCATCGAAATTGCGCGTCTCGGCGAGATACTTCGCTGCGCCCAACAGCATGGCGGTGTGCCCGTCATGGCCACAGGCATGCATTTTGCCGTCGACGGTCGAGGCATAGTCCTTGCCGGTCTTTTCGGTGACGGGCAGGGCGTCCATATCGGCGCGCAGGCCAATGGTACGGCCGCTGGTATTTGTGCGCCCGTTGATGATGCCAACGACACCCGTCCGCCCGATTCCGGGAACAACCTCGTCGCAGCCAAACTCCCGCAACTTCTGCTCGACGATCCCGGCCGTCCGCACCACCTCGTAGAGAATTTCCGGATGGGCGTGAAAGTCCTGTCGCCAGGCGGCGATCTCTTCGTGGAACTCGGCGATACGGTTAAGAACGGGCATAAAATAGTCCAAAGCGGTCAATTCTGGGTCAGTTTCGCTGCCCCAATCGTTGCCGTCAACCTTAGCATGGTTTTCTGTTCTTCCCCTCGCCCCTTGTGAGAGAGGGATGCAATTCTGCGTTCAGCAGACTTGCCGCATGAGGGGGCGTGCCCCATACCCCCCCAGTACCCTTTTCCAACAAACCTGACTCAACTAGCCCAAATTTCTGCCCGCGCGGCTTGCCCGCATCGGCCATATTTGCCATGACACGCCCAACTTGCGGAGCTGCCCATGAAAATCCTGGTCGCCATCAAGCGCGTCGTCGATCACAACGTTCGCATCCGGGTTCGTCCCGATGGCAGTGGCGTCGAAACCACTGGCGTTCGCATGTCGATGAACCCGTTCTGCAAGCACGCGGTCGAGGCTGCGGTGCAGCTGTCGGAAGCCGGGCACGGCGATGAAATCGTCATCGTCTCGATCGGCCCCAAAGTCGCCAATGATGTGATCCTGACAGCGCTCGCCATGGGCGCTCATCGCGGCATCCTGATCGAAACCGATGCCGCGCTCGAAACCCTCGCTATCGCCAAACTGCTAGCCAAGGTTGTTGCCGAGGAAAACCCGGACATTGTGCTGCTCGGCAAGCAGGCCGTCGACGACGACAGCAATCATGTCGGCCAGATGCTGGCAGCGTTGACCAGTCGTCCGCAGGCCACTTTCGCCTCCGAGATCAAGGTCACCGGCCAGTCGCTCGAAGTCACCCGCGAAGTCGATACCGGCCGCGAGACCATCTCCGTGCCGCTACCCGCCATCGTCACCGCCGATTTGCGCCTCAATACCCCGCGCAACGCTGCGCTCCCCATGGTGATGAAGGCGCGCTCCAAGCCGCTGGCCGTTCGCACCGGCGCCGAGTTCGGGGTTGATCTGGTGCCGCGCCTGACCGTCGAAAAGATATCCCCGCCCGCCGAGCGAGTGGCAGGAAAGACTGTCGGCTCCGTCTCCGAGCTCGCCGCCTACATCGCCTCCGAAGTTTCCCAGATGGAGGCGCTGTGATGAGCGTACTCGTCCTCGCCGATCACGACCTCGGTGTCCTCTCGCCCGCCACTGCCCGCATCATTGCCGGCGTCAGCGCACTGGGCCCGGTCGATGTGCTGGTCGTCGCCGACGATGCAACCGCAATCGCACAGTCCGTTTCGACCCTTGCTGGCGTCGCCAAAGTGCTGACTGCCAAGGGCAATGTGTTAGCAGATAGCCTCGAAGTGCTACTGTCGGGGTTAGCAGTCCGTTATCATTATGTAGCCGCAAGCGCCGGAAGTGTTGGCAAGGATGTCATCCCGCGCCTCGCCGCCAAACTCGATCTGATGCCGGTCACTGACGTGGTCGCCATTCTCGGCCCCAACCGGTTCGAGCGCCCGATCTATGCCGGCAACGCGGTGCAAACCGTTACCGACAATCAGGCCAGGCATATCCTCACGCTGCGCGCCTCGGCCTTCCGCCCCGCCGCAACCGGCAACGCCGCACCCATCGAAGCCATTGATGGCGCTGTGGCCTCCGCCGCCCGTCTGATCGCCGAACACCGTACCGAAAGCGACACGCCAGACCTCGCAACCGCACAGATCGTGGTCGGCGGCGGTGTCGCACTCGGCTCAGCCGAAAACTTCCAGCTCATTGAAAACCTTGCCAAAAAGCTCGGTGCAGCGGTCGGCGCCACCCGCGCTGCGGTCGATGCGGGCTACGCCCCCAATGACTGGCAAATCGGCCAGACCGGTAAGATCATCGCGCCCGATCTCTATATCGCCATCGGCATTTCCGGCGCTTTGCAGCATCTCGCCGGCATCCAGGGCGCCAAAAAAATCATCGCCATCAACACCGACGCCGAAGCCCCGCTGGTCAAGCTGGCCGATGTCGCGCTGATCGGCGACCTGTTCGAAATCATCCCGCAATTGATCTCGGAATTGAATCAGCGCATCCCGTAGGACCTCATGGTGAGCCTGTCGAACTGCGAGGTCGGGCACACCGGCTTTGGTCCTTCGACACACTCAGGATGAGGCCCTGCAAAACGTTGCAAATTCCTGCCTGCCGCCTATAAAGACCCCGCTCTCTTTTCGGAACGACCCTGACATGTTCGAGACCCTCACGAAGGCCCCCGGCGACAAGATTTTGGCGCTGATGGGCGAATACGCGGCCGACCCGCGCCCCACCAAGATCGACCTCGGCGTCGGCGTCTACAAAGACGAAAAGGGCGTTACCGCCGTCATGTCGGCTGTTCGCAAAGCCGAACAGCGCATTCTGGAAAACGAAAAGACCAAGACTTACCTCGGCATCGCCGGCAACAAGGGCTATGGCGCGGCCGTGCTCGATCTTGCTCTGGCCGATAGCGTCGACCGCAGCCGCGTGCGCATCGCACAGGCTCCCGGCGGCACCGGCTCGCTCTGGGTCCTGATGCAGCTGATCAACCGCGCCAAGCCCGGCGCCACCGTTTGGGTCTCTGACCCAACCTGGCCAAACCACAACCCGATCGCCATCAATTCCGGCCTTGCGGTCAAAACCTATCCCTATTTCGACACCGAGACGCGCGGCGTCAAATTTGCCGAAATGCTTGCCACGCTCGACAAGCTGGGCAAGGACGACGTCGTGCTGCTGCATGGCTGCTGCCACAACCCGACCGGCGCAAATCTGTCGAACGATCAATGGGATAAGGTTGCTGCCAGCCTTGCACGCACCGGCGCTCTGCCGTTCATCGACCTGGCTTATCTCGGCTTTGGCGATGGCCTGCTCGAAGACGCCTATGGCACGCGCAAAATCTTATCCTCGGTGCCTGAAGCTCTGGTAGCATTCTCGGGCTCCAAGAATTTCGGCCTCTATCGTGAGCGCGTTGGTGCTGCCATCCTCGTCGCCCGCGATGCGGCCGAAGCGGACGTCACCAATTCGCAGCTGCTCAACATTATCCGTGGCGCCTATTCGCAGCCACCCGATCATGGCGCGGAAATCATCCGCACCATTCTCGAAGATGCCGAACTGCGTGCCGAGTGGGAAACCGAACTCAACGCCATGCGGGCCCGCATGATCCGTCTGCGCGAAAAGCTCAGCGAAGCAATTCGCCAGAAATCGAACTCGGAAGACTTCGATTTCATCGCCGACCATCGCGGCATGTTCTCGCTGCTTGGCCTTGAAAATTCGGTTGTTGAACATCTTAAGGCCAACAACGGCGTGTATATGATCGGCGACAGTCGCATCAATGTCGCAGGCATCCCGGAAGATCGCATCGACGATTTGGCCGATGCCATGCTTGCTGCCATCAAATAAGCCCGGCGCCGACCCTTGCAGAGGGGTCGGGTCGTGCTACATCTCAATTAAAGCCATTTAGGAGGGAACCATGAAGTTCTTCGTCGATACTGCGGAAATCAAGGACATCAAGGAGCTCTACGAGACCGGTCTCCTCGACGGTGTGACCACCAATCCATCGCTGATCGCCAAGTCCGGTCGTGACTTCAAGGAAGTGATCGCAGAGATCTGCGCGCTGGTGCCAGGTCCGGTTTCGGCCGAAGTCGCCTCGCTCGAATATGACGGCATGATCGCCGAAGGCGAGCACCTCGCCAAGATCGCCGACAACGTCGTCGTCAAGCTGCCGCTGACGCTGAATGGTCTCAAGGCTGCCAAGTCGTTCAAGGAACGCGGCATCAAGACCAACGTCACGCTGTGCTTCTCGGCCAACCAGGCACTGCTCGCTGCCAAGGTCGGCGCGACCTACATCTCGCCATTCCTCGGCCGTCTCGATGACATCAACCTCGATGGCGTTGAACTGATCGAAAACATTCGTCAGATCTACGACAACTATGGCTACGAGACCGAAATCTTGGCCGCTTCGATCCGCTCGCCAAACCACGTGACCCAGGTCGCGCTGGCCGGCGCCGACGTTGCCACCATCCCACCCGACGTGATCCGCAAGCTGGCTAACCACCCGCTGACCAATTCGGGCATCGATGGCTTCCTCAAGGACTGGAAAGCCACGGGTCAGTCGATCCTCTAGTCTTCCTCTTCCCTTCTCCCCTCGTGGGAGAAGGTGCCCGTAGGGCGGATGAGGGGTCTTCTGCCGCCATATGCGAGCTGAACCGCCCCTCACCCGTCTCGGCCTGCGGCCGATCCACCCTCTCCCACAAGGGGAGAGGGGACGACGGCCAGCAATAGGGACCCTGCCCATGGCCGATACCGAACTCGCCGCCGCCATCAAGTCCGCACTCTCCGCCGTCGAAATCCCCGGCGGGGGTGATCTGGCGGGCTATGCCGGCCTATCCGAAATCATCGTCACGCCCGGCGCCGTCGCCTTCGCGATTGCTGTCGCCACAGGCATGGAGGCCGCTTTCGGCCCCGCCCGCGAACAGGCCGTTGCCGTTACCCAAAAGGTTGCTGGCACGCGCAAGGTCATGGTCTCGCTGACCGGCGGCAAGCCACCGGCCGGCCCCACTTTCTCGCACGGCAAACCGGTCCCAGCTGGCAAGACCCCCGTACCCGGCATCAAGCGCATTATCGCGGTTGGCTCGGGCAAGGGCGGCGTCGGCAAGTCCACTGTCGCGGTCAATATCGCGCTGGCGCTTGCCGCCGAAGGCCTCAAGGTTGGCATGCTCGACGCTGACCTCTATGGCCCATCCATTCCCAAGCTGCTGGGCATAGAAGGCCGCCCAGCCATCCGCGAAGATGGCATCTTCACCCCGCACGAAGCCTTTGGTATCAAGGCCATGTCGATTGGCTCCATGCTCAATCCCGATCAGGCCGTCGTCTGGCGCGGTCCCATGGCCACGTCTGCCCTTCGCCAACTGCTGCGCGAAACCGATTGGGGCGGCATCGACGTTCTGGTCGTCGACCTGCCACCGGGCACCGGCGACATCCATATCTCGCTGTTCCAGCAGGCCGAGGTCGATGGCGTCGTCATCGTGTCGACGCCCCAGCAACTGGCGCTGATCGATGCCAAAAAGGCCATCGACATGCTGCACCGGCTCAATGTGCCGCTGTTCGGCATGGTCGAGAACATGAGCTATTTCATCGCCCCCGATACCGGCACTCGCTACGACATTTTCGGTAGCGGCGGCGCCGAGGCTGCTGCGGCTGAACTCAAGCTGGCCTTCCTGGGCGCGGTGCCGCTGGTGATGTCGATCCGCGAGAACTCCGATGCCGGTCTGCCGCCCATGGTGGCAAACCCCGATGGTCCGGAGGCCCAGGCCTTCCGCGCCATTGCCCGCAACATCCTGGCATCCACGCCCAGCCCGCATTCATGATATCTTAAGCATCACCGGCCACCCTTGGGGATGGCTGGTGTTCAAAAACTATCGATCTATGGCGCCCATATGCAGCAGACGGCCAAGCGCCGTCAGCTGGCGCAGCACGGCCTGTCCCAGTCGCAATCGCTGCGCTCAGCCATGGTCGGCAACATCAATTCGGCCGTGCAGGGCCAGGTCGATCTGACCGCCCAATTGCTGCGCTCGAAATCCGCCGATAGCGCCAAGGTCAAGCTCAACGCGATCAACAAGACCGCCTGACCGCGCTATCAACTCTGCTATGCAATCGATTGCGTAACGCTCACGGCTGCGCTATTCCGCTAGCTCATCGGCAATTGCAGCCTGAGGAGCGCGCCCGTGTTTTCCATTGATCGCAAGGATTTCGGTCCCGGTTTCACCTTCGGTGTCGCCACGGCCGCCTATCAGATTGAAGGCGGGCAGGGCGATGGACGCGGCCCCTCGATCTGGGACAGCTTTTCTGCCACCCCCGGCAACGTCCACAACGGTGATACCGGCCGCAATGCCTGCGATCACTATGAACTCTGGCCGCAGGATCTCGATCTTATCCGCGACGGTGGCTTTGACGGCTACCGTTTTTCCTTCGCCTGGCCGCGCCTGATCCCCGAAGGCACGGGCGCCGTCAATCAGGCTGGGCTCGACTTTTATGATCGTCTGATCGACGGCATGCTCGAACGCGGCATCAAGCCCTATGCCACGCTCTACCACTGGGACCTGCCATCGACGCTGCAGGATCGCGGCGGCTGGATGAACCGCGACATTGCCGGCTGGTTTGGCGACTATGCGGCCCTTGTCGCCACCAAGTTCGGCGACCGCCTCGAAGCTACCGCCACCATCAACGAGCCATGGTGCGTCGCTTTCCTCAGCCACTTCATCGGCGCGCACGCCCCGGGCTATCGCGATATTCGCGCCGCCGCCCGCGCCATGCACCACGTGCTTTACGCCCACGGCACCGCCGTCGATGCGCTCCGCGCCAATGGCGCCAGGAACCTCGGCATCGTGCTCAATCTCGAAAAGTCCGAACCCGCCGGCGACGCGCCGGGAGATCTTGCCGCGGCCAATATGGGCGATGCGCTGGCTAATCGCTGGTATCTGGGCGGCGTGCTCAAGGGCAAATATCCCGAGGAAGTCACCAACTGGCTCGGCGAACACCTCCCGTCCGGCTACGAGCGCGACATGGAAGTCGTGTCTCGCCCGCTCGATTGGCTGGGCATCAATTACTACACGCGCGGCATCTACAAAGCCTCGCCCGCCGGCCTGCCGCAAAAGGTCGATGGACCGCTCGAGCGCACCGACATCGGCTGGGAAATCTACCCTAAGGGCCTGACCGACCTGTTGGTCCGCGTCTCCAACGAATACACCAAGATCCCGCTCTACGTGACCGAGAACGGCATGGCCGAGGTCGAGGGCGACGACGATCCACGCCGCGTCACATACTATGACGACCATCTCAAGGCCGTGCTGGCAGCGCGCGAACAGGGCGCGGATGTGCGCGGATACTTCGCCTGGTCGCTGCTCGACAATTTCGAATGGGCCGAGGGCTACAACAAGCGCTTCGGCATTGTCCATGTCGACTACCAAACCCAGGTCCGCACCCCAAAATCCAGCTACCGCGCCTTCCAGGGCATGCTTCACAACACCCGCTAAAATAGGCGACGTCTTGGTCAAAGAAAAAGGCAAGTATTTCACTGCCTTGCTTATGCCCAGCGAGCCGGGCTAACTGCTGTTATTCCGCGCGCTGGAGCAGACTATGACGTCTCCATTGATGACTGAGCAGAAGACGATCGAAGACGCCGCAATTGATAGCGATTGGTGGCGTGGCGCGGTGATCTACCAGATCTATCCGCGCTCGTTTCAGGATCAGGATGGGGACGGTGTCGGCGATCTGGTGGGCATAACCAGCCGCCTCGATTACGTGGCTGATCTCGGCGTCGACGCCATCTGGCTGTCGCCTGTTTTCACCTCGCCGATGAAGGACTTTGGCTACGACGTCTCGAACTATCGCGACATCGATCCCAGCTTTGGCACGCTCGAAGACTTCGACAATCTGGTCCAGAAGGCCCATTCGCGTGGTCTCAAGGTCATCATCGATCAGGTGATTTCGCACTCGTCCGACAAACATGCCTGGTTCTCGGAAAGCCGCCAGTCGCGCACCAATGCCAAGTCCGATTGGTATGTCTGGGCTGACCCCAAGCCCGATGGCACGCCGCCCAATAACTGGCTCTCAATATTTGGCGGCTCGGCCTGGCAGTGGGACAGCCGCCGCATGCAATATTACCAGCACAATTTCCTGGTTTCCCAGCCCGACCTCAACTTCCACAATCCCGAAGTTCAGGACGCGCTGCTGGGCGAAATGCGCTTCTGGCTCGAACGCGGCGTCGACGGCTTCCGCCTCGACACGGTCAATTTCTACTTCTGCTCGCTGGCCTTTGAAAACAATCCGGTGGTCAAGCCAGAAGACTTCAACGCCTCGACCGCGCCGGCGGTGAACCCTTACAATTTTCAGGAACATCTCTACGACAAGTCGCAACCGGAAAACCTTGGTTTCCTCAAGCGTTTGCGTTCGCTGATGGACGAATATCCCGGCCGCACCACGGTCGGCGAAATCGGCGATAGTCAGCATCAGCTTGAAATCATGGCCCAATACACCTCGGGCGATGACCACCTGCACATGGCCTACACCTTCGATTATCTCGGCGGCGCCTTCTCGGCCGATCACTTCAAGGAATCGATCGAGGCCACCGAACGCTATGCGCCGGATGGCTGGATTTGCCTCGCCTTCTCCAACCACGACGTGGTGCGCCATATCAGCCGCTGGGGTGTGCACGGGCAGGAAGCCGAGTTCACCCGACTCACCGCAACGCTGATCCTGTCGATGCGCGGTTCGGTCTGCCTCTATCAGGGCGAAGAGTTGGGCCTAAAGGAAGCCGAGCTCTCCTTCGCCGATCTGGTCGATCCCTACGGCATAGAGTTCTGGCCCGAATTCAAGGGCCGCGACGGCTGCCGCACACCAATGGTCTGGCAGTCACACGCTTCCAACGGCGCCTTCTCGACCGCCAACCGCACCTGGTTGCCAGTCCCAGCCGAACACCTGACCCATGCCGTCGATACGCAGGACGGCGTCGATGGTTCGGTGCTGGAATACTACCGCGCGATGCTGCGCTTCCGCCGCGAACACCCTGCTTTGGCCAAGGGCACCATCACCGTGCTCGATACCACCGGCAATGTCCTCGCCTTCACCCGCGAAGACGACAACGAAAGCATGTTGTGCGTGTTCAACATGGGCCACGACCCGGTTGAATATAGCCTGCCCGGCGGTCTCTCCCCGCGCGATGCGGGATGCCCGGGCGTGACTGCAGTGCCCAATAACGGCAAGATCGCACTGGGGCCGTTTGCGGCTTATTTGGGTTTGATCTAGCGGGGATACCCCCACCTAATCTCACCCTGATAGGGGGAGGAATTGATCTAGCTTGAAGCCCAATCTCGACCCTATCACCGGCCGGGTTCCTCCCCCTATCAGGGGGAGGTTAGGTGGGGGTACTGAGATCCCTCACCCAATATCCGGCAGCCGTGCGCTCACCAGATCCCGCGTCAGTCTATGGTGCGGATTGGCAAAGATCTGCTCGGGCTTGCCCTCTTCGACGATCTTGCCGGCATCCATCACCAGCACCCGGTCGGCCATGGCGCGCACCATGTCGAGGTCGTGGCTGATGATGAGATAAGTCAGCCCGAAATCGGCCTGCAACCGCGCCAGCAGCGCCAGCACCTCGCCGCGCACCGACACGTCGAGCGCCGAGACCGGCTCGTCGAGCACCAGCAGGCGAGGGCGTGTCACCAGCGCCCGGGCAATCGCCAGCCGCTGCCGCTGCCCGCCGGAGAATTCATGCGGATAGCGTTCCAGCATCGCCGCGCTCAGCCCCACGGCCTCGACCGATTCCACCAGCCGCTCGCGCGCTGTTTCCCGGCTTAGCCCCGGCACCAGTCGCAGCGGCTCGCTCACCGAATTGGCCACAGTCAGGCGCGGATTGAAGCTGCCAAACGGGTCCTGAAACACCAGCGAAATATCGCGCCGCAGCGTCTTGGGCAGGTCGGAGCCGTGATAGGTCACGCCCTCCAACCGCACCTCGCCGGACGTCGCTTTGTCCAGTCCGACAATGATCTTTGCCAAGGTCGTCTTGCCGCAACCCGACGGGCCGACCAGGGCCAGGCATTCCCCCGACGCGACACTAAAGCGCGCGGTATCGACCGCTCGTATCGGCTTTTGCCTGAACAGAAACGTGCCGCCCTGATGGTAGTCGCGGCTGATGCCGTCGACCTCAAGTAGCGTCTCGCCGATGGGCGGACGCGCCGGCGTCGGCACGTCAAACCGCGAGGCCGCCACCAGCTTTTGCGTATAGGGCTGGGTCGGGGCCGCGAACACCGTCCTGACCGGTCCACTCTCAACCAATCGTCCCTTGTGCATCACCGCGACACGCGAACAGAGCGCGCCAACGGCCTTGAGGTCATGGCTGATGAATAGCAAGGCCATCTGCCGCCGCGAGCAAATCTCGGCGATCAGATCGAGCACGCGCCGCTGCGTGATAAGGTCGAGCGCTGATGTCGGCTCGTCGGCGATCAGAATGTCGGGCCGACTGGCCAGCGCCATGGCGATCATCACGCGCTGTCGCTGCCCACCGGACAGTTGATGGGGATAGCGGTCGCCGTGCTTTTGCTCCAGCCCCACTTCGGTCAGCAGGTTTGGAACCTCGATATGGGTCGCGCCATGCTGGGTGTTGAGGCGGATGGATTCCTCGATCTGCTCGGTTACCCGCATCAGCGGGTTGAGCGCCGTCATCGGCTCCTGAAACACCATGCCGATGCGCTTGCCGCGCAGCCGCGCCATGGCGCGCTCGTTCGTTGGCATCGGCGCGCCGTCGAGCGTGATCGTGCCGCCCATGGCTGCGCCTTCGGGCAGAAGACCAGTGATGGCCATGGCGGTCAGGGTCTTGCCCGAGCCGCTTTCCCCGATGATGCCGAAGCGCTCGCCGCGCTCCAGCGAAAAGCTGACATCGGCCACCGCTTCGCTCGCGCCGAAGCGCACCGAAAGGCCGGAAACTTCAAGCAAGGACATTGGTATTTCCCTGCTTGAGGCGTGGGTCGATGGCGTCGCGCAAACCGTCACCGGCAATGTTGAGTGCAATGACGATCAGTACGATGGCAATGCCCGGCGCCAGGGTCAGCCAGGGGTGGATCAGGAACAGGCCTTGCGCGTCTTTGAGCATCAGGCCAAGGCTGGTCGCGGGCGGCTGCGTGCCATATCCGATATAGCTGAGCCCCGCCTCAGCCAGAATGCCCAGCGACATCTGGATGGTGCCCTGCACGATGATCAGGCTCATGATGTTGGGCAGTAGGTGCCGATAGGCGATCGCGGCACTGCCCAGCCCGGCCAGCCGGCCCGCCGCGACGAAATCGAGCGTTGCCACACTCAATGCGCCGCCACGGGCCACGCGGGCAAACACCGGGATGTTGAACACGCCAATGGCAACGACGGCGTTGACGGCGCCGGGGCCGACCAACGTGGTGATGAGGATCGCAACGATCACCGATGGAAAGGCGAACACGAAATCGGACAGCCGCAGTACCGCCCATTCGACCGGCCCACCCCATGCCGCAGCCGCAAGCCCCATCGGCACGCCGATGCCCACGCCAATCGCCACGGCAACCGCTGCAACCAGAAAGCTGGTCCAGGTTCCCGACATGATCAGCGATGCCATGTCACGGCCCAGATTATCCGTGCCCAGCCAATGGGCCGCGCTCGGCGCAAGGAAACGACGCGGGATGTCGATCTGCTCGATGGGGTAGGGCGTCCAGACCAGAGAGATCAGCCCGATAGCGAGAAAAATCACAGTGGCAATCAGCCCAATGGCAAGGCTCGGATGCGCAAAAAACCGCTTCATGGCGCGCTCCTTTCCCGCAGGCGGGGGTCGACCACTGCATAGGCCAGATCGGTCAGCAGCATAGTCGCCGTAACCGTGATGATGAGAATGATCGTCGCGCCACGCACCAGGATCAGGTCGCGCTCGGAGATCGCGGTAAAGATCAGCTTCCCGATACCGGGCAGGTAAAACACGTTCTCGACGATGACCGTGCCCGCCACCAGATAGGCAAACTGCAGCCCCAGAATGGTCAGGACCGGCAGCAGCGCATTGCGCACGCCATGCCGCCACACGGCCTCACCCATGGTGAGCCCCTTGGCCCGCGCGGTGCGGATGTAATCCTGATTGGTGACATCGACGAGCGCAGTGCGCATCACACGCGCCAGGATCGAGGCTTGCGGCAATGCAAGCGCCAGACTGGGCAGGATCAGCCCGCGGAACGCCAGGCCCGGATTTTCATGCCATGGCGTAAAGCCGCCCGGCGGCAGCCAGCGCAGCACCACGGCAAACAGCAGCGTCAGCAACATGCCGAACCAGAAATTGGGAACGGCGATGCCGGTCTGGGCTGTCACCATGACGATGGTATCGAGCGCCTTGCCGCGACGGCGGGCCGCAAGAATGCCCAGTGGCAGACCAACCACGATCGAAATAATCATGGCAAAAATCGACAGTGGCAGGGTGACGCCGAGGCGGCCCCAGATCAGTCCGGCGACAGGCGCACGCTGCGAATAGGACGTGCCGAAGTCGCCCTGCAGCATGCCCCAGATCCAGCCAAAGAACCGCTCATAGGCCGGGGCGTCGAGCCCCATCTGGATACGGAGTTTCGCGACGGAAGCGGGCGTCGCATTGATGCCGAGCATGAACTGCGCGGGATCGCCCGGCAGTTGATCGAGCAGCCAGAAAATAACCAGCGCCGCAACGAACAGCGTCGCGGCGAAGCCAAGAAAGCGGCGGAGTGTAAAGAGGATCATGCGTTCGTTTGTGGCCCGTCGACCCCCACCCCAGCCCTCCCCGCAAGGGGGAGGGTGCCGGTCCGCATGTAGGGCAACATCGCGCCCCAGACTCTGAACAGCACCTCCCCCCTTAAGGGGGAGGTTGGGTGGGGGGGCGTCAGGCGTTCAATGTTGGAAAGACTATTCAGTCCACCGGATGTCGCGGAGAACCAGGCCTTCGATGGGCGAGTTCTGCCACATGCCGGTGAGCTTGGCGTTCCACACGCCGGTCTGGGCGAGCTCGAACAGGTAGCCGTTGACGGCATCCTTGGCGAGGATGGTCTGGGCCTCGATGGCCAGTTCCTTGCGCTTGGCTTCGTCAGTCGTGCCATTCAAAGTCCTGATCAGCGCCTGGAATGTGGGGTTGTCGTAGTTAAAGTAATAGTCGGGATTTGCGTAATTTCCAATGTCGAAGGGTTCAACATGGCTGATGATCGACAGGTCATAATCCTTGTTGGTGTACACGTCCTCAAGCCACTGCGCGAACTCCACATTGATCAGCTCCAGCTTGATGCCGACGGCGGCAAACTGGCTGGCAATGATCTGCCCCGAAAGGCGCGCATAGGCGACCGGTGGCAGCTTGAGCGTGGCGCTGAAACCATCTGGATAACCAGCTTCAGCCAGCAGCGCCTTGGCAGCTTCCGGGTCGAACGGATAGGTCGCCGTCAGGTCGACATAGTAGGGGTTGTGCGGTGCAAACGGCGCGCCGATTGGGGTGCCGTAGCCATAGGTTGCGCCGTCGATGATCGCCTGCCGGTTAAGGGCATGCGCCATGGCCTGGCGAACCTTGAGGTTGTCGAAGGGCGGCTTCTTGTTGTTGGTGGCGAGGATCGTCTCGCCTTCCGTCGTGCCGACCAGCACATGGAACTGCGGATTGTTCTCAAACACCGCCAGCGCTTCGGGGGCAAAATTGTTGACGCCGTCAATGTCGCCGGCCAGCAACGCATTGGTCATCGTCGCGGTGTCGCTGATAAAGACATAAGTCGCCTTGGTCAGGTGCACAGGTGTGCCCCAATAGGGCTGGTAGGCCTCAAGGATCACGCGGCTGCCCTTGTCCCATTGCACGAAGGCAAAGGGGCCGGTGCCGATGGGTTCATTGGCATTGTTGTCGGCGCTTTCCGGCGCCACGATCACTGCGTCACCACGCGCCAGATCGAACAGGAAACGGCCGATGACTTCATCGAGCTTGAACTCGACCGTCAGCGGGTCGATCACCGTCACCGAGGTGATCGGGGTGTAGAATTCCTTGTGCGCATTGGCGCTGTCTTCAGCCACGATGCGGTCGAAGGTGAACTTGACATCGTCAGCATCAAAGCTGGTTCCGTCATGGAAGGTCACGCCTTCGTTGAGCTTGAACGTATAGGTCAGCTGATCGTCGGAAATGGTCCATTCCTTGGCCAGTGACGGCTCGACTTCGCCGTTCTGGTCGACACGAACCAGACCCTCGAAAATGTTTTGATAGACGACAATATCGATGGCCTCAGCGGCGCCTGCCGTGGGATCGAGAATTGGTGGCTCCAGCGCCACGCCGATCCGCACTTCGGTCGGCTGCGCCATGGCCGCCCCGGCCATTGCCGTAGTCAGCGCCAGCGCCAGCCCGAAAGCCTTCGTCGTCTTGTTCATAGGGTAGCTCCCATTTTCGGCGGAAACCGCCGTCGATCTGTTGGCCGGATTGCCCCGTATAGCCACATAACCGTGCCGGCGCATGAGGCTCCGGCTCCCGTGGCCCGATCATATAAGGGATCGTCACTAACATGGCAGTACGTCGCCCTGTTATACTTTCCTACGATCACCCAGCCGCGTAGCAAGAACGACCGGAATTAGCCCCGCCAGCACAATGAACAGCGCCGGTAGGGCCGCCTGGGCAAAAAGCCCGACATTGGCGCGGGAGTAGACCATCGTCGCCAGCGTATCGATTCCGAGCGGCCGCAATAGTAGCGTCGCGGGCAGTTCCTTGACGATCTCGACAAACACCAAGGTGGCTGCGCTCAGGATCGCAGGGGAGAGCGTCGGCAGATCAATCTTGAACAGCAGTTCCAGCCGTCCCGCACCCAGCACACGCCCGGCGTCGAGCATGCCATCGCCCCGCTTTTTCATCGCGGCATCGAGCGTTGAGTGGCTGACCGCAAGGAAACGGATCGAATAGACATAGAGCAGCGCCGCAATCGAGCCCGACAGGATCAATCCCGGCCGCCAGTCCCACAGCGCCATGGTCATACGGTTGAACCACAGATCGGCCTGCCCCAGCGGTTGCAGCAGACCCAAAGCCAGCACCGTTCCGGGAATGGCATAGCCCAGCGTCGCCAGCCGGATCGCGCCGCCGCTGACCGACCCACGGCGTCCCTGCTTGGCGGCAAAAAGCCCGATGATGACGGTCAGAACAGCGCCGCTGGTGGCCAGCATCACAGTCGGCACCAGCGCCGTCAGCGTCATGCTGACCGTTTCGGGCAGCACCAGCCGGAAGGCGAGATAGAACAATTCACCGGCCGGAATACCGAATCCGAACGCGAACAGCACGAGGCAGAAGCCAAATGCCACCCATTTGCCCGCGCCCCGCAATTGCGCCCGCGCTGGCGGCACGCGGTTGTCGCGATTGGCGAGATAAACCCGGTCACGTCGAGCCCGCTGCTCGGCGATGATCAGGAGGCCAATCACCAGCACGACGGTGACGGCAAGCTGCGCCGCGCCGCCAAAGTCCGAGCGGTTGATCCAGGTGGAATAGATGATCGCGGTAATGGCGTT
Source organism: Devosia sp. 2618 (assembly GCF_040546815.1). Lineage (NCBI taxonomy): Bacteria > Pseudomonadati > Pseudomonadota > Alphaproteobacteria > Hyphomicrobiales > Devosiaceae > Devosia > Devosia sp. 2618. Next base: position 2,670,247 of record NZ_JBEPOO010000001.1, on the reverse strand, counting down.
GATGCCGAAATACTGCACCGCTCCCAGATCGTTGACCACTTCCATCATGGCCAGCGTCATGCCCACCACGAGAGGCGGCCGCGATAGGGGCAGCGTCACCGTAAAAAACGTGCGCAGGCTACCCGCACCCAGCGTGCGTGCCGCAATGGTCAGGCTCGTGGACTGCATCAGGAAAAAGCTGCGGCACGCCACATAGACATAGGGGTACAGCACGCTGGACAGCACCAGCGCGCCGCCCCACTGGCTCTTGATGTCGGGGAACCAGTATTCCTTGAGCGTCGTCGCGCCGTTGATCGAGCGGATGAAGGTCTGGATCGGGCCGGTAAAGCCCAGAAATTCCACGTAGCTATAGGCGGCAAGATAGGTCGGCACCGCCAGCGGCAGTACCAGTGCCCAGTCAAACACGCGCCGCAGCGGAAACTCGAAATGTGACACCAGCCACGCCGCCAACAGGCCCGTAACGCCGGTAATGATGCCGACCGAGGCCATCAGCAGCCCGGTCTCGCGCAGGGCGGTGGGCAACATGGTGGCGGCGAGCCCGTTGCTGCCGCTGCTGGTGGCAACCAGCCCGCTATAGGCCAGCCATAAAACCGGCAGGCCCATCACGGCCACCAGAAAAAGCGAAGCGACCGGCAGAGGAAATCCCCTGCCGGTCTGTTTCGTCACCGCGATGCTGTCTTGGGTCGCGATGCGCGTGTTCCTTAGTTCTGCGGACCTTCGTCGAACTTCAGCTCGTCAACCAGAGCGGCAGCTTCGGCGCGGTGCGATGCGACGTCAACCAGCGAAACCTGCGATGGCTTCAGCGTGCCCCAGCTGGCAACCAGCTCGTTGATTGGTGCGCTTGGCACGACGGGGAACTCGTAGTTGGTGTCGGCATAGATTGCCTGAGCTTCATCCGAGAGGAGGAAGGCGATCAGCGTGTTGGCGTTTTCTACGTTTGGCGCATACTTGGCAATGAAGCCGCCGGCCACGTTCACCTGAGTGCCATCGGTCTCTGCGTCCGGGTAGATGATCCGGGCGGAATTGGCCCAGTCCTTCTGCTCTGGCTCAGCTTCGTTGTGCAGCATCGCACCCATGTAATAGGTGTTGGTGATGGCCAGATCGCAGGTGCCTTCGAGGATGTTCTTGACCTGAATGCGGTCATTGCCGCTCGGCGCCATGGCCAGATTGTCACGCACCTTGCCGAGCCACACGCGGGCCGCGTCAATGCCGTGCTCGGCGATGTAGTGGGCGATCAGGCCGATATTGTAGGCATGGTTGCCCGAACGGGTGCAGATGCGGCCCTTCCACTCTGGGGTGGCCAGATCGTCATAGGTCAGCGCGGTGGCGTCGACGCGATCTTTGGACACGTAGAACACGCGCGAACGCAGCGACAGCGCGGTCCAGTTGTCGTCCGTGGCGCGGAATGCCTGTGGCACGCGCTCGTCGAGCACTGGGGTGGTGATCTTCTGGGTCAGGCCCTGCTCTTCAGCACCGACCAGATTGCCGATGTCGACGGTGAGGACGACGTCGGCTGGCGACAGTTCGCCCTCGGCCGCAACGCGTTCCAGCAGGCCGTCGCCCGCGAACAGCACATTTGGCTTGATGCCGGTTTCGGCGCTGAACTTATCCAGCAGTGGCTGCAACAGGCTCTGCTCGCGATAGCTGTAAATGTTGACTTCGCCGCTCTGGGCGAAAGCTGGGGCTGCAATCCCGGTCAAAGCGACCGTGCTGAGCAGGGCAAGGGCAAGGCGCGTGGTCTTGTTCATGTCATTCTCCCATTGAGAACGGGGTTCAAGGTCCCGTCCGAATGGCGTCCTTGTTTACATTTTGCCGCTGGGTGTCAATAAAACTTAATAATTACAATGACTTACAGTTTAGAACTGTTCAAACATCCAGCCTGAATAGCAAGCGGATTCAACTTGTTAGCTGATCGTCAAAGTCAGCTTCACAAGGTGCGACAAATAGTTCAGATCGTCGGATTTACTCTGTTGCTGGTGGCAAAGCCGGTCGATCAACCAGATCGGGCGGAATAATCAGCGTAAACAACATGCCGCGTTCGCCGGCTGGATCGACCGATAGCGAGAAGGCGTTGACCGCCAGCAGCGAGCGGGTCAGCGCCAGCCCGACACTAGAGCGAACTGGCGTCATCATCTGCCCGTCCTTGCCCACGCCATCGCGGAACACGACAAACCGCTCGGCCATGTCGACCACGGTGTTGGAGCTGTCGCGCACATGAATAGCAATGCCGCCGTCATCCTCGCGCTGCGCCGAAATCACCACGGCAGCACCGGTCGGCGTCTGGTCGATGGCGCTCGCCAAAAGATTGAGCACCGCCTGAGCCAGCGAGGCGCGGTCCGCCGTGATGCGCGGCAGGCTTTCCGAAATCGCGTTGCGCACGATGACGCGCGCATTGCTCGCCTGCTGGCGAATTCGCAGCACGCAGCTTTCAAGCAGCGCCGTCAATTCGATGCTGGCACGCTGTGGCAGGTAACGGCCATCGCGGAGGCGGGCATAGTCGTCGAGTTCATCGACCAGCGCGGCGATCTCCTGCCCGGCAGTGGTGATATCCTGCGCATAGATTTCGTAGCGCTCGTTCTGCAGCTTGCCGAAGGCTTCGCTGCGGATCAGGTCGGAGAAACCGATGATTGTGTTGAGCGGACGCCGCACGCCACGGCTGATCCGCGCGAGCAGCGCCGGATCGACATCAGATGGCGCCGACAACCGGACGGGAGCCGCTTCGCGAGTGCGCACAAACCCGAAATAGCCGGTGACGACACCCGCCTGGCCCTGGGCAAACAGAATGATCTCCGCACGTCCTGACGCTGACCGCAGTGTGAGGCAGGGACGGGCGGTTTCAGCGAAGCGCGCCGGGCGTTCAAGGAATTCCTGCAGATGCGGCACGTCCTTAGGACCGACCAGCGCTGATAGCGCCTTGCCTTCCACCATGCCGTCGGTATCGAGCAGCGTGGCGCCCAGCGGGGTGATGGCGCTGACCACGCCCGCACGCGTCGCTTCCAGGAATCCGTCGCCGCGCACTTCTGCAAAGCTCTGTGCGAAGGCGTTGACGGCAGCCTCATGGCCCGTGCGCACTTCGGTGGTGCTGGCCGACAGCATCAGGGCAGGGCGCCCCTGCCACGAAATCGACTGCAGCCGCGCCGTGACGGGCACCAGCGTACCATCGCGCTGCATCAGATGATTGACCGGTCCGGCCCCCGCGCTGTCATTGCCGGCAGCGGGGAATACGGCGGCGAGGCCTGCAGCGCGCAGATTTTCCACCGAGTCATAGCCCACCATTTCGGTGATGGCCCGGTTGGCAAACAGGATCTGCTGATCGCGGAACACCAGAATGCCCAGCGGCAGTCGGTTAAGCACCAGCGTCTCGCCACCAAGATTGATCAGCGCGCCAGTGCGGGCAGGCTCAGAGGGAGCGGCAGTCATCACAGCCGATTGCTGCGGATCGCCGACCCGGTCATTGAGAATGCGCGACAGCTCATCGAAATTGTAGCGCGATACGCGCTCGACCGATTCCACATCCGGCTGCGGCGTCTCTTCTGCGGTGTTCTGGATGTCTTCGACAACCGGCACTTCGTCCTCGGTCACCGACCCATCGAGCGTCACCAGATCATCGAGATCGGCTTCAGCCTCGGTCTGCTCCGGCTCATCCGCCACAAAGCCGCTTCCGGTCAGGCGATAGAACTGTTTCGGCGCAGCATCTTCCTTCAGCGCGAGAACCGGCGGCACGTCGTCTTCATCCGTCAGCGGCGAATAAAGCGCGTCATCATCGGCCAGCCGATCGACAAGCCGACTCAGCCGGCTGCTTGTCGTGACTGCGGGCACATCGGCATCAAGCTCGGCGGCAGGCTCAATCTCCGCCTCTGGGGCAGCCTGCGGCACCAGTTCGAACGCTGGCCGCGAATCTTGTTCGGCCTCGCGCCAGTTTTCCAGCTCACGCGCATAGGCATCCTCGTCGGCAACGATGATCGCTGCGACATGGTCCTCGTCAGGCTGTGACGCCTCATTGTCCGCCTCATCGAGCGCGGCCTGCGCAGCGGCAAGGCTGTCTTCAGGGATGTCGTCGCTCAGCGGAGAATCAGTTGGAGCGTCGGCAACGACAACTGGTGTTGCCACCTCTGCCACCGGAGCGGGCCCAGGCTGCTTCGACTCACCGGCCGCTTCCAAAATCTCGGGCGCAATCGGGTCGACCCCGACCACCAGCAAAACGTTCTGGCCGTCCTGCCAGGTCAGGGGCGTGGTGGCGCAAGTGCTCGATGCAGGCTTGTCGCCGGCCAGAAACTGGATGCGCGCCAGGCTTGTGCGACCAACCGAACCGAGCCGGATATTGCGCGCAATCTGGCCTTTTATGGGGATAGCACCCGGCGCGAGCTTGAGACCATGCTTTTTCAGCTTGGCCAAAAACAGCGAGGCGGCGTCATTCTGCCACAGCAAGAGCTGCCCGTCCTGAGACCACAGCCAGGCCGGTCGCGAATCTGCTGCGTGCTGCTGCACGCGGCGAGCGCTCGGCGATGTGATCCAGTCAGCATCCATCTGCGATAAAACTCTCCCGTCCGGATACACAGGTAATTATGTACCATTCCGGCACAACTAAGCCCGGGGCCTTAAGGTTTCTTCAATATAGGGTGCGTTTGCCGGGGTCCAGCCTAGCGCAAAGCCTGGGCCTACCCTTCGTCTGGGATGGTTAAGTCGGCCCTCAGGCAACATGGTTCTTCCACAGGAAAATCGGGACTTGTCATCCCGGATTTCTCGACCTATGTTCCGCCCGCTTTCGGGAGCCAGCCAAGGTCTCCCTCGCAGAGCATTTGCCGCCTTAGCTCAGTTGGTTAGAGCGCTAGATTGTGGATCTAGAGGTCCTCGGTTCGATCCCGAGAGGTGGTACCATTCTTTCCTTGAAATCATTGCGCTTTCCTCCACCCCGGCGTTGAGGGAAGTCGATGCGTGTCGCTCGCGGCACCGGCTGGTTGATTCTCGTGCGCCCCCCTACATGTTCGGGCTAGGTCGTTAGCCCTTTGGGCTGTGCCCATCGTTCTTGCCGCGTTGTCTCAATGACTTGCTCAGCCGCTTGGATGGCTTTGCCGATTGCGCCAATGCGCGCATGGTAGGGCGTCACTCCGGGCATGACTGGGCAAATACATGCACTACGATTTTTGCGTGGTTGGCGGCGGCATCGTCGGCCTGGCCACGGCGCGTGCGCTGCTCGCCGCGCGTCCGGGAGCGAGTCTGGTCATTCTCGAAAAGGAAGCCCAACTCGGCCTGCACCAGACCGGGCGCAATTCCGGGGTGATTCATTCCGGCATCTACTACACGCCGGGCAGCCTCAAGGCGCGGCTTTGTGCCGAGGGAATGCTGCGGACCAAAGCATTCTGCACCGAGCACGGCATCAAGTTTGAGGAACGCGGCAAGCTCATCGTCGCGACGACGCCACTGGAAGTCGAACGTCTCGCGGCATTAGAGAATCGGGCGGCTGACAACGGCATTGCGGCCGAGGTTCTGACGGCGGCCGACATATCGGCGCGTGAGCCGAACATCGAAGGTCTGCGCGGGCTACTGGTCGCGACGGCGGCCATTGTCGACTACAAGCAGATACTCGCCGCACTGGCGCGCGAGCTTGGCGGTAGCGGCGCCGAAATCTTCTATTCCACCACGCCAACGGCCATTCGAGAGCGCCAGGGGCGCGTCGATGTCGATACTGCCAGTGGCGCCTTCACAGTTGACCGACTGGTGGCCTGCGCCGGCTTGCAATCGGACCGTGTCGCCCGACTCGCCGGGCTCGATGTGGACTTCGCCATCGTGCCGTTTCGCGGTGAGTATTATCGGCTGGCCAATCGCCGCCACGGCATCGTCAATGCCATGATCTACCCCATACCCGATCCTGACCTGCCATTTCTCGGCATTCACCTGACGCCGATGATCGACGGCGGCATCAGCGTCGGGCCAAATGCCGTGCTGGGCATGGCGCGCGAGGGCTATGCCAAGGGCGCGCTGTCGATAGCCGATCTCGCCGAAGCCGCGCGTTTTCCGGGCTTCTGGCGCAGCTTGGGCAAGAACCTCAAATCCGGCCTCGATGAAATGGCCAATAGCCTGTTCCGGCGCCGTTATCTTGCAGCGTGCCGCAAATACTGCCCGTCGCTGGAACTGGAAGACCTGACGCCGATGCCCGCAGGCATCAGGGCGCAGGCGGTGCGGCGGGACGGGTCAATGGTGCAGGATTTTCTGCTGCTGGAGGCGGGGCGCATGCTGCATGTCTGCAATGCGCCATCTCCGGCCGCGACGTCGGCTCTGCCGATAGGAGAGCACATCGCCCGAAGACTATTGGGCGATGCTGCCTAAGCCGCGGGGGCGCGGCTGATCAGGCGTTGATAGAGCTCTACCGTCTCATCATCGGGATCGATGCCGAGCTCGGTGCGTAGCTTGCGACTGCCTTCTTCATATAACTGCCGCAGGAAGGTGAATTGACCATTGGCGGCGGCATCATACATCAGCGCGCGTTGCGCGCCCTCGTGATAGGGGTCGACCTGCAGTAGCCTCGTAGCGCAGAAGTGCCGTTCCTGGGGCGTCAAGCCGCTTGTGGGCAAAACTGCCTGCGATATGTTGGTGACGAATTCGTATTGCAGTTCCGAGCGCTGATAGCTCAACCACTCTTCGAATCCCTCACCGGCGGTTCGTGACGAGGCTAGCAGATCGCCGACATAGATCTCGCACATCCGCACCCACGCCTTGGGGCCGGGGTTCGCGACCAGATCCAGGAACTCGGCTAGATCGAAATAGATATTCTGATCGAGATTCAGCCACACCATATGATTGTCGGCGGACAAAATCTGAAAATGGTGGTCTTCCTGAAATCGCCTGATGCGGGATACCGCTTGACGAATATCGGCATTTGCCTGTTCCGAGCCATTGTCTGACCAGATCAAATCGCCGATGCGTCTGCGCATTACCGGCTTTCCGCGTCCCTCCAACAGCACATATGCAAGAATGCGCATAAAGCTGAACGGCGGGCTTATCAAACGCCCCGATGACAGAACATGACAGTCACCGAACGTCAGGATGGATACTTGAGCCGTTTGTCCGTCTATTGCGTACATGGCAGTCCAACTTTGTTAACGATCATCCTTCTGCAAGAAAATATTCTTTTTTGTTCTTCAGTTAGATAATCAGTTCGCCAGCTCCCCCGAACTGTATTCGCATTGTGCAGTAAAACTGTGTCAATTTTATAGGTAATTATTCTCGGCAGCAAGCTTGACGTTCTTGCCTGACGTCTTTGCTCCGCCAAGTAGTGGATGCCACGACAATTTGAGCGCTGGCATCTCCCTCTGGAGGCGCTCTTTGCCGCGATCTGGAAATAGATGCAGATCGATCTGGCGATATAGTCTAGCTAACGTGAGCCGCCGTCAGGACGCTGTTGGTTTGAATGGCGTCATAACCGGGCCGCCGATCAAAAGAGCGGAAGACCGCCGCTGCCTGTGTTCGATTATGCACTTTGAGTTTTCGAATGATATTGTGCACATGGACTTTGACCGTGTGCTCGGACAGTTCCATTTTTACCGCGATTATTTTGTTCTGCAGCCCATCTGACATTAGTTCCAGCACCTCCGCTTCCCGGCTGGACAGGATGCCAGCCGAGTCAGTGCCCGATCCGGGATCGGAGCCAAGATGTTGGTTGCGGCGCGTGAGAAACCCCCTCGCGGCTGATCGCGGCGTCAACGCGCTTGGGAAGTATTCGCCGCCGTTGAGGAGCAACCAGATGGTGGCGAGCCAGACGTTGATCTGCAGGTTGAAAGGAACCAGTCCCTGAATCGCCCGCTCGGCAACGACTGCCCGAAGCGCTGGGTCTTCGTTCCAGCCGCTCTCGACAAGCAATGCGATTGGAATATTGGGATAGCGATCACGGCATTGCGAGATCACCCCAGGTATATTACGAAATGCAAACGCATCGAGCAGGATGAGGCGGGGCGTAAAGAGGGCCGAGTCATCATCCGGCAATTGGTTGGCGAGCGTGACGCCAACTCGTGGAAAGCATTGTTGGGCGGCTTTCAACAGGCTCTGAAAGGTGACGCCCGTGTCCGCTAAAATCAGGATACCGTCGCGGCCCTCGCTGTCCTGGGAGGGTGTAGTGTTCCACACGGCATATATGCCTTGCTCCGTAATTAGGCTGTTTACTTCCGACATTTCGTTCCCCGATTGACGGCCTCGTAGTCATTATTGTTCCCGACGCCATGCAAAAGAACATAGACCGCGTGACAGAGCCGTGACTCGGGCACCCGGCAGGGCGGGTGATCTGGTCGCCTATAACGGGGCTAGATTGCCTACATCATCCCGGCTTGTTGCTAGGTCAAACTGACAAACGATCTGCGCCTTCGTCTTCGCTAAGTGTAGGAAATCCTGCGCAAAAGCAGGCTTTGCTTCGGGGCGCCGCATGACATATTTCACCTTGCCAACCCGGCGCTTTCGCGCAGCAGCAGAGAAATTGAGCTGGGGCGTAAAAGTCGTTGGCCTCATGGCTGCATTGCAGGGAATGGCTCGATATGCGGCTCTTGTATTCAAAAGTCCTGATAATGCCGAAGTGTTGTTAAAGTCCGGACAGATACTGGAATTCGACTTTCCGAGCCAGTTTCCGCCCGCGTTTATCATTTTCGGCGACTATATTGACCCGGAATTTTATTTTCTTAGGGATGTCGCGGGAACACATTGGTGTGTGGTCGACGCCGGGGCGGCAATCGGGCACTTTTCGATCTTCGTTGCGACCACCCTGAGCGATGTCAAAGTTGAGGCATTTGAACCTAGCAGCGCCAATGTCGCGACCCTGCGGCGCAACATTTCGCGCAATAATGTGGGAGCATGCGTGAGCGTGCATCAGCTCGCGCTGTCGAACCGCAAGGACGTAGCGCGCTTTGTTACAGCGCCCAACTCCTGGAATAGCCAGCTCGCACCCGAAGGGGCCGATGCGTCCGGCACTGAAATCGTGCAGGTGGAAACACTCGACGCCATGCTCGATGCGCTGAGCCTGCACCATGTCGATGTTCTGAAAATTAACGTGGCCGGGTTCGAGCCCGCGGTGCTTGAGGGTGCCATGCAAAGCCTTGCGGCTGGCCGGGTCGATATCATGATCCTGCTCTTGGGGCTGCCATCGCTGCCGCACTACGCAGCCATCGCGGCACTGGGCTACCGCTTCTTTTACTATCACCCTCGCCAGCGCACGCTGTTCGAGGTGACGCGGTTCGATGCCGATTCAGTGCTCTCGCATCGCCCCTGGCCGGCGCGCCATATCATCGCCATCCGGGATGCCGCATTGGGCTCACTGGTTGCTGGCGTCATCGACGTGCGGCCGCTGACGGAAACAACAGCGCCGGAAAAGCCCCGTCGGCGGCAGATGGGGAAATCTGCCGCCGGTGGGTCGTAAGGCCGAAAGGTCTAGAGAACCAGATCGCCAGCACCGAGCTGGATATGCCCGGTCAACTGGATTTCAAAGTCATGCACGCCATCGCCATTGGTGTCGCCCTGGATAACGGTGCGGTTTTGGGCCGCTTCGTAATGCCAGGCCAATTCGCCAGCCTTGTGCGTGAACGACTGGCCGTCGCCGGTCAGGAAGGTAAAGGCCTGATCGCCAGCGGTCTTGGTGTTGGCGTCCACGCCCGATAGGTCGATCTTGTCCTGCCCCTTGGTGAAGTCTGTGATGACATCACGGGTAGCGCCGGTGGAGCCCATCTCCGCAACTGACTTGAACAGGAAGACATCATTGCCGGCACCGCCGGTCATGACATCGCGACCTGCGCCGCCATAGAGAACGTCATTGCCAGCCCCGCCACTGAGCGTGTCGTTGCCAGCCTTGCCGTCGAGATAGTCATGCCCTGCCGTGCCCACCAGCTTGTCGGCGCCAGCAGTGCCGATAACCTTGTTGAGCCCCTCAAGGGACGGTGACGTCGGTGGCGTACCGCCTCCGGTGGTCGGAGCTTTGGCGATGCCGAGGAAATCGGACGCCTTCAGCGACAACAGCCCGCTGACTTCGATTTCAAAGTCATGCACGCCATCGCCATTGGTGTCGCCCTGAACGATGGTCTTGCCCGTGCCGGCTTCGGTGTGCCAGGCGAGTTCGCCAGCGGTCTTCGTGAAGGCGGCATTGTTGCCAGCCAGGAACGTAAAGTCCTGAACGCCGGCCAGCTTGCTGTTGGCATCGATTGCTGACAGGTCGATCTTGTCCTGCCCCGGCGTGAAGTCGGTGATGATATCACGCGCACCAAGCTTGTTGCCGATTTCGCTGGCGCTGCGGAACACGAACACATCGTTGCCCGCACCACCGGTCAAGGTATCGAAACCAGCGCCACCGATGATGGTGTCGTTGCCGCCACGGCCATCGATAACGTCGTTCCCACCTTTGCCGTCGATCACATTGTCCTTGGCATCGCCGGTCAGCTTGTCATTGCCTTCCGTTGCTGTCGTGGACTCCGATGGGTTGGGCTTGGCAGGCTCAGTTGGCGTCCCGCCGCCCGAACCGGTCTGGTGTTCGAGCGTCGCGGCCAGGGCGACGCCGTCCTTCACATTGCCGGTATAGACGGGCGAGTTGCTATTGGCGTTGAGGTCGCCCCAATGACCACCGCCGACATGGTTGTCGGTGATCTTGATGTTGCTGAGGGGGCTGCTGTTGAACTGGGCATCGGAATAGACCGTGTAGCCGCCGCCAACCAACAGGTTGTTGGTGACCAGCACGTTGGAAACCGGGCCGAAGTAGTTGTCGATCATCACGGCCGCAGTCTGGTCGTGGTCGTTGATCACCGTGTTGCCACGGATAACCACGTCGGACTGGCCGCCATCGATCTGGATGCCGTCATAGTGCGGAGCGCCGGAGGCCTTCAGATCGTGGATGTAGTTTCCCTCGATCAGAGTGCCCTTGCCAGCCGCAACATTGATGCCGTTTTCGACATTGTAGATGTCGTTACGCAGGAACGTACCTACGCCGGTAATGCCGTTGCTGCCTGCATTGTTGGTGCCAACGCCGTTGATCTCGCAGTCCTGGATTACAACGCCGGTCTGCCCGACCTTGATCTGGACAACGGAGAAGCTGGCTGCCGTGATCTTGCAATTCTCGATCGTGACATTGTCGGCAGCGATATAGACGGTGCCGGTAATGTTCAGCCCGGAAATTACCGTTCCCGGCTTGGTGATGACGAGCCCGCCCGAGGGCAGCAGCTTCACGCCATCAGGTACGCCTGTGTTTGTTGAATCTGGCCATGTCGCCATTAGGTGATCCTTCTAATTGTTCTCACCCTCCCTGCTTGAGGGGCGAATTGGGCTGTCGAGCGACGGGATGCGGCCAAATATGAGCATTTGAGCCCTGTTTTCGCCCAAATCGAAGCGACCCGCGTTTTGCCCGGCATCTAAGCAATTGAAGAGTCTAAAAAACTGAAGATTCGATTCGATTGGTTAATTATCGGATAAATCGACGGATTGTGAAGATTTATGGGATTCCGGCTGGAACTGTGATCAATCGGCAACAAATTGTGGGGCGCTACATCGAAATGATTACATCACTACATCTTTCGATATATACGGTGCAGATTGTCATAGTCCGTTCGATCTAAGTCATTATTGCGGTTTGCCATTTTGGTGCGATTGCGAAGGGCAGGGCGCCGCCTACACTGTTTCTCGATCCCAAAACCGTCGGGGAATGTGGTGAGCGAGAACACAATCGAGCCTGACAAAGCCGATTCCCGTTACGGCGAAATCCTCAAATCCACCTCCCTGATCGGCGCCTCCTCGGTCATCAACATCGTCATGTCCATGGTCCGCCTGAAGGTGCTGGCCATTCTGCTGGGGCCTGCGGGCGTAGGGCTCTTCGGCATTTTCAACATAATCATCGATCTGGCGGCCAGTTTTGTCGGCTTCGGCGTACAATCGAGCGGTGTCCGCCAGGTTGCCGTCGCCATGTCGAGCGGTGATCGAGCCAAGATCGCCCGCGTCGCCAAGGTGCTGACTTTGACGTCACTGGTGCTGGGCGTGATAGGGGCACTACTATTGTTGGCCTTCGCCGCTCCAATCTCGGCCCTGTCCTTCGGCACCGAGGCGCGGGCGTCTGCGGTTATGCTGATCGGGGCAGCGGTTTTGCTGCGCGTTCTGGCCGGCGCGCCGATTGCCATCATTCAGGGCAACCGCCGCATCGGCGATCTCGCCCGCATGACGGTGGCCGGGGCCGTGCTCAACACGCTGGCGGCCATTCCACTGGTCTATTTCTTCGGCGAGGCTGGCGTCGTGCCGTCGCTGGTCGCAGTGGCGCTGACCACCTGGGTCGCTGCGCAGTGGTACTATCACAAAATCGACCTGCCCAAGGTCCACCTGTCGCTGGCTGAGTTCACCAGCGAAACGCGACTGCTGCTGCAACTGGGCTTTGCCTTCATGGTCAGCGGCCTGCTGGTTGCCGGCACCGCTTTCGTCATCCGCATCATGGTTGTCCAGCAACTGGGCGTCGACGCCGCGGGCAATTATCAGGCAGCATGGGCGCTGGGCGGCATCTATGTCGGCTTCATCTTGCAGGCGATGGGCACAGACTTCTACCCGCGACTGTCGGCCGTGGCCGATGATAACGCCGCCTGCAACCGGATGGTCAACGAACAGACCCGCATCAGCATCCTGCTTGCCGGCCCGGGTCTATTGGCAACTCTGGCCCTCTCACCGCTGGTGATGACGCTGTTTTATTCCAGCCAGTTCGATGCTGCCGTGCCGCTCTTGCGGTGGTTCTGTCTCGGCATGTTGTTGCGTGTGGTGGCTTGGCCGATGGGCTTCGTCATTCTGGCCAAGGGCAATCAGACCATCTTTTTCTGGACCGAAATGGCCGCTGCAGCCGTGCAGTTGGGGCTGGCCTGGGTCCTGCTGCAAGTCATAGGCCTGGCGGGCGCCGGCATCGCCTTTGTCGGGCTCTATGTCTGGCACGGAGTGATCATCTACGTGCTGGTGCGTCGGCTCAGCGGCTTTCGCTGGTCGCGCGAGAATTTCATCCTGGGCGCCATGTTTGTGGGGCTGACCTGCCTGGTGCTGCTGGCGGTGGAACTGCTGCCATTCTGGCCGGGCTTTGTCGTGGCAATGGTAGGAACTGCGTTGGCCTGCTGGTTTTCGCTGGCCCAGTTGATCCGCCTTGTGCCGGAGCACTGGATACCCAAGACGCTCCGGCCCGTCGTCTATTTCGTGCTGCGGCACGAGCCTTCGGTCAAACCCGCCTAGTGGACGAGTTCGGGGGCGCGGACCAGCGCCAGTTCGAGCGCGGCTACGATGTAGCGCACATCCTCAGAGTTCATCTGAACAAACAGCGGCAGCATGATCGAGCTGCTCTGGGCATATTCGGAGTGGTCCAGCGTTTCAGCAATCCGGTGCTGCGCCTTGCCCCGATAGGCGGGCTCAAGGTGCGTGTTCATCACACCGCGCCGGGTGGATACACCGCAATCGAGCAACTTCTGCATCACCTCAACCTGATCGGCATGCGGTGGCAGGCTGACGCAATAGCTTTGCCAATTGCTGCGCGCCCAGCTGGGTTCGGCAGGCGGGCGAAGTCCGTCGATCTCTGAAAGAAGGCTCGCATAAAGCGCTGCCAGCCGACGCCTTGATGCAATGATCTCCGGCAACCGTTCAAGCTGCACGCGACCAATAGCGGCCTGCAGGTCGGTCATGCGGTAGTTGTATCCAACCTCGTCATAGCTCTCGAAAATCACACTGCGCGAGCCGTGCCGCACCGTATCCGGCACGGTCATCCCGTGCTGTCGCAACAGGCGGAAAGACTGGTCATAACCAGCGTCGCGCGTCGTCAACATGCCGCCGTCGCCGGTAGTGACGACCTTACGCGGATGAAATGAAAAGCAGGCGACGTCGGCATGCGGTCGCCCGATGCGTTCCCAATTGCCGTCCCACAGGATTTCACTGCCCGTCGCGCAGGCCGCGTCTTCGACGACCTTGATGCCATATTGCTGCGCCACCTGCAGAATGCGCGCCAGATCGCAGGGCATGCCAAGCTGATGCACGCACAAAATGGCTCGCGTGCGCAGCGTGATGGCCGCAACGATCTTGTCAGGGTCGATGTTGAACCCATCGGCTTCGATATCGACAAACACGGGCGTTGCGCCGCAATAGCGCACGGCATTGGCGGTGGCGATGAACGAATGGCTGACGGTAATCACCTCGTCGCCGGGCCCGACCCCAACCGCCATCAGGGCCAGATGCAGCGCCGTGGTGCAGTTGGAAACCGCGCAGGCATGCGGCGCGTCGACATAGGCGGCGAACTCTTTTTCAAACTGGGCGACTTCGGGCCCCTGCGTAACCCAGCCCGATAGGATGACCCGCCGCGCCGCCTCCACCTCGCGCTCATCGAGCACGGGCTTGGCGACGGGGATCTGATGGGTGCCGTTACTCATGCCACATCACTCCGCTCCTGCGCGCGGCTTGCCCGCCACCACGCGACGAGGTCACGCAAACCATCCTGCATCGAAATCTCGGCATTAAACCCCAGCTCTCGCGATGCTTTTTCGGTCGATGCCAAACGACGCGCCACCGGGTTCACCTTGCGCGCAGGCTCGTGGATGGGCGACAGCGACGACCCCATGACATTGAGCATGATGCGCGCCAGCTCGCTAAGGTTGGTCTCCGTGCCGCTGGCCACATTGAACACCGTGTCCGACGCCGTGCCTCTGGCGGCCAACACATTTGCCCGGGCAATATCGCGCACATGCACGAAATCCATGGTCTGGCTGCCATCGCCCATGATGATGGGTGGCAGCCCACTGGCAATGCGCTCCATCCAGCGGATCAGCACCTCGGTATAGGCGCCATAAACGTCCATGCGCGGCCCATAAACATTGAAGTAGCGCAGCGCGACATAGGGCAGGCCATACATCTCATTGAAACTGCGCAGCAGCGCCTCGTTATAGGTCTTGGCAGCGCCATAGATGGTGCGGTTATTATAGGGGTGATGCTGTTCGGTGGTCGGAAAAACCTCCGCCGCGCCCAGCACTGACGCCGACGATGCCGCAACGACCTTTTCCACCTTGGCCGCGACCGCCGCTTCCAGCACGTTGAAGGTGCCAGTCGCCAACACATCATGGGCGAGGCGCGGGTCTTCGGCGCATTGGGTGATGCGAATGGCGGCCTGATGGAAGACCACGTCGATACCGTCCATCGCCTTGCCGAGCAGGTCGGTGTCGCGAATGTCGCCCATGATCACGGTGATCGGCGCGATGGCCTGCGCCTCCGCCAAGTTCTCCATCCGGCCACGCACGAAATTGTCGTAGATGACGATCTCGGCCGGGGACTGTGCGGCCACCAGATCCGCGATATGGGAACCGACCAGGCCTGCGCCTCCGGTGATGAGAACCCGTTTGCCGTCCATGATGTGCTCCTCGCGTAATGGTGGATTTGTTCAGTCGGTATCGGTGCGCAGCCGGATGATCCGCGCCGGCACCCCGGCCGCGATCGCATAGGCCGGAACGTCCGCCGTCACGACCGCGCCCGCGCCGATAATGGCGCCTTCGCCGATGGTGACGCCGGGCAGGATGGTGGCATTGGTGCCGATATCGGCACCGGCGCCGACCCGCACCGGCTTGATTTCGAGGTCGGTTGCGATGACCGGTTCATGGATCGGCGAGCCGGTATGCTGGGATCCCAAAATTTTGGCGCCCGGACCCCAGCCGACATGATCGCCGAGGATCATATTGCGCGCGTCGAAATAGGCGTGCGGCCCGATCCATACGTTGTTGCCGATCTTGCAGGTGCCATCGAACCGGCCCTGAATATAGGCGCCGGTACCGATGAAGACGTTGGCGCCGATATCGAAGGTCTCGAGGTGCTTGAAGCCGGCCTGACTGCCGACATGGAGGCCCGAGCCACAGCTTTTGGCATGAGTTTTCCAGATCATCTTGCGCATCAGCGCATCGAGCATGCCATCGCCAAAGGAGAAGCGGGCATAGACGTCGTGCAGCGCGACGGCGCCATAGTGTTCGCGCAGCCATTCGGCAAAACCGTCCTCGAATGGCGGATCAAACTCAAGGCCCCGGCGTCCATGCACCGAGCGGGTCAGGCGGCCGGTTTCAATATCCTCAACTGACATAGGCGTCCTGCCGCACGAGTTCGGAGATGATTTCCACCTCTCTCGTGCTGAGTTCTGGGTAAATTGGAAGCGACAAGACGCTGTCCGCCGCCGCTTCTGCGGCCGGGAAATCCCCCACCACGTGGCCAAGGTCGGCGTAGGATGGCTGCAAGTGCACCGGCACCGGATAATGCAGTCCGGTTTCGACCCCCTCGCCATCCAAAAAGCGCTGCAACGCGTCGCGGTCGCGCGTTCGCACGGCAAAAATATGCCAGACATGGCGACGACCGGCCGCTTCACGGGGGACTGCGACGGGTCCGCCACCGAGCAACTGGGCATAGTCCCGCGCCCGCGCACGACGCGCCTCGGTCCAGCCCTCCAGCTCACGCAGCTTCACCCGCAGGATCGCGCCTTGAATGGCATCCATCCGGTAGTTGTAACCCTCGACAACGTGGTGATAGCGCCGGTCCTGGCCCCAGTCGCGCAGCATGCGGATTTGCTTGGCGTGATCGTCATTGCTGGTCACCACCATGCCGCCCTCGCCACAGGCGCCAAGGTTCTTGCCGGGGTAAAAGCTGAAGCATCCGGATACCCCGATGCTACCGGCGCGCTGGCTCTCATAGCGCGCACCATGCGCCTGACAGGCATCCTCGATCACCGCCAGGCCATACCGCTCGGCGATCTGCATGATCGGCGTCATGTCGGCCATCTGGCCATAAAGATGCACCGGCACGATGGCCCGGGTGCGGGGCGTGATGGCGCGTTCGATCAGCGCCGGATCAATGCAGAAGGTCGCAGGATCGATATCGACGAACACAGGCCGTGCGCCGATATAGCGGATGGCAGCCGCCGTCGCGACGAAGGTGAAAGGCGACGTGATCACCTCGTCGCCCGCTTTGACGCCCGCCGCCAGCAGCGCGAGGTGGAGCGCGCTGGTGCCGGTATTGACGGCAATCGCATGGCGCGTGCCGCAATAGGCCGCGAACTCTTCCTCAAGCGCCGCGACTTCCTCGCCCAGCACGTAGCGGCCAGACCGCAGCACACCCAGCGCCGCCGCCTCGATCTGCGGCTGGATGCTGGCATACTGCGCCTTGATATTGAGAAACGGGATCATGCGAAGACGCGCTCCTGTGGCAGTTCGACAAGCGTGCCGCCCTTTGCCATCGATGCAGTCGCTGCTTCGAGAATACGCACCACCCGCAGGCCCGCAGCGCCGTCGGCGGTGGGCTTGGTGCCGCGCTGCACGCAGGCGATAAACTCGGCCAGTTCAGCGCCGAGCGCCTCGGTAATGTCGAGCTGGGGGGCAAACATGTCGCCGGCGCGGTAGCCGATGCGCATCTGGTTCTTGCGCTCGCCGGCCTTGGGGGCCATCGGGTCGAGCGTTACGCCCCGGTCGTAAACCTTGATCTTTTCGCTGGGCTCGAGATCGTCATAGACGACCATCTTGTTGCTGCCGCCAACCAGTGTCCGGCGCACCTTGACCGGCGCCAGCCAATTGACGTGGACATGGGCCATCAGCTTGCAGTCAAAATGCAGGTTCAGGTAGGCGATGTTCTCTGGCGACCCCGCGAAGTGCGACATGCCGGTGGCCGAAACGGCGCGGGGCCGGGCGCCCAGCACATAGTCCATGATCGACAGGTCATGCACCGCCAGGTCCCACATCACGCTCACATCGTGCTGAAACAGCCCCAGATTCACCCGCACGGAGTCGTAATAATAGACCTCGCCCAGATCGCTCTGGATCACCTCGCGCAGCTTCTTGACCGCGCCGGTATGGATGAATGTGTGATCGACTGCGACCACAAGGCCACGACGATCCGCTTCCTCGATCAGCCGTTCGGCCTGTTCGGCGGTGGCCGTGATCGGCTTTTCAACGAACACGCTCTTGCCGGCCTTAAGCGCCCGCATGGCGAGATCGAAATGGGTCGAGACCGGCGTCGCGATGGCTACCGCGTCCACCTTGGGGTCGTTGAAAACCTGGGCGATGTCTTCAGTAATGCTCACCGCCGGATAGCGTGAGCGCAACCGCGCCAGTCGCTCGGTCTGCAGATCGCACACCCAGCGCAGGTCGACCGATAACAGGTCGGCGAAATTGCGGACGAGATTGGGGCCCCAATAGCCATAGCCGATAACGCCAACGCCGATCATTGCTGCAGCCTTCCGTAGTGCTGGGTTGAGGCGTTTTTTGCCTGCGCCAGAAGCGGGCGGGCAGGGACGCCGGCCACAGTCGCCCCTGCCGCCACGTCGCGCGTCACGACCGCGCCGGCGCCGACCAGCGCACCTTCGCCGATGGTCAGGCCAGGCAGGATGGTCGCGTTGCTGCCGATCGAGGCATTGCGACGAACGACGGTGGGCACCACGGCCCAGTCGTCGCTGCCTTGAACCTCGCCGGCGTCATTGGTGGCGCGCGGGTGAAGATCGTTGGTGAACATCACGCCGTGGCCGATGAACACGCCGTCCTCAATCGTCACGCCTTCACAGATGAAGCTGTGGCTGGAAATCTTGCAGTTGCGGCCGATGACCGCGTTTTTCTGGATTTCGACGAAGGCACCGACGCGGCTGCCATCACCAATTGTGCAATCGTACAAATTGACGAGATCGGGCTGGTGTATGACCACTTCTTTGCCCAGCAAAACCCGTTTCAACATGTGAATTCCCCAGCGACGGAGGCGGGTCTTTTCGCAGCTTTAAGCAGCGGTTTTTCCCGTCGTTGAGAGACGCTAGCAGGCTGCGTGTCTGCAGCAATTTCTCAATGGAGCTATAGAGTTACGCGGCTTGGGGAGTGCCGGGTTATAGTTGTGATAATGGGCGCTTCCGCACCCCGGAAATATAGGCTGGAAGATGTACTCCCGCCGCCCCCATGCTCTTTTGATCGGGGTGCTCCCGAGCGGTTGGGCCCCTAATAGTCCGAAGCACTACTGCATGACTGCTGTGCACAGAACTGTCCTCAATTGGGACATTTTTTGGCATTTCATAAGCCCGGCGCGGCACTGCTTAGAGCCGGAGCAAGCCAAGGGGCCGTATTTTTGAAGTCATCTGATCATGCGATCGGACCCAAGCCGGTAGTGGATCTTATCCGCCTGGCACGGGGCCAGATCGCCGTCCTGTTCGCACTCAGTATTACGTCTAACATACTGATGCTGACCGGATCCGTTTACATGCTGCAGGTCTACGACCGGGTGCTGCCCAGTCGGTCAACCGACACGCTTCTGGCGCTGACGGGGATCGTCGTGGTGCTCTACGGGTTCTACGCGATGATCGAGTGGATCAGGGCACGAATGGCGATTCGCCTCGGGGGAATGATCCACGATCGCTTCGCCACAGCGCTTTTTCCACTGACCGTTCGATTGAAATTGGCCGGCGGGCAAGGAAATCGTGCCACCCCGATCCACGATCTTGATGTGGTGCGATTGTTCGTGTCCGGGCCTGGCGCAATTTCGCTGCTCGATGTGCCCTGGGTGCCGATCTATCTGGCGCTGGCATTTTTCCTCCATCCGCTGCTCGGCACCTTTGCGCTGGCTGGTGGGCTGGTGATCGTTGGCCTGCTGGTGATCAACGAAAAGCACTCGCGCCGCCCCGCCATGGCAACCATGGCCGCCACAGGCGAACGCTCCGCCCGAGCCAGCGACGCGGAACTGAACGCGGAATCCATCGTCGCCATGGGCATGCTGGACGCGGTCACCCAGCGCTGGGGCAAGGCTGCGGATAATCTGATGCAGACGCAGCAGACCTCCTCGGACCGCACCGCGTTCTATGGTTCGATCACCAAGGGCGTGCGCTATCTGCTGCAGTCGGCCGTGCTGGCGGTGGGTGCCTATCTGGTCATTCAGGGGCAGGCGACGGGCGGCATCATGATCGCCGCGTCCATTCTCACCTCTCGCGCCTTGGCACCCATCGAACAGGTCGTGTCCCAATGGCGCGGCTTTGTGAATGCGCGGCAATCCGCCGGTCGACTGGCCGAAATGCTGCCGCTGACACAGGTTCGCGAACGCCCAACGCAGCTGCCGCTGCCGACGAAAACCCTCGCCGTTGAAAACCTCGCCACCGGCGTTGATCCCTCGCGTGGTCCGGCGGTGATGGATGTCAATTTCCGACTCGATGCCGGGGATGGCCTCGGCGTTGTCGGGCTCTCAGGCTCGGGCAAATCCTCTATTGCAAGGGCGCTGGTCGGCGTCTGGCCGGTGCTGCGCGGTGCGGTTCGGCTCGATGGTTCTGAACTCGCCCATTTCGATCCGACCGCGCTGGGTGGCACCATCGGCTATCTGCCGCAAACGGTGGAATTGCTTGACGGCACCATTGCCGAAAACATCGGCCGCTTTACCCCGTCGCATGACACCGACGCCATTCTCGCCGCCGCCCGTGCTGCGCGGGTGCATGATTTTATCGTCACGCTGCCCAATGGCTACGAAACCCATATCGGCACGCAAGGCTCCGCCCTGTCGGCCGGGCAGCGTCAACGCATCGGGCTGGCCCGTGCGCTCTATGGCAAACCGTTCCTCATCGTTCTCGATGAGCCGAACTCTAACCTCGATATGGAGGGCGATCAGGCGCTGACCGAGGCTATTGCCGACGCCCGCATGCGCGGTGCCATCGTTGTCGTCGTGGCCCATCGTCCCAGCGCCATCGCGGCCATCAACAAACTGCTTTTCATGCGCGACGGCCGACAGGTTGCCTTT
This sequence comes from Devosia sp. 2618, assembly GCF_040546815.1. Lineage (NCBI taxonomy): Bacteria > Pseudomonadati > Pseudomonadota > Alphaproteobacteria > Hyphomicrobiales > Devosiaceae > Devosia > Devosia sp. 2618. The sequence continues at coordinate 2,649,517 of NZ_JBEPOO010000001.1, read as the reverse complement.
GGCAACAAGGATGCCGTGCTGCACCAGATCTCTCTCCCGCAGTCGATAGACAGGAAACAGAGTGCCTAATGCCGTCAACGTAAACCGTCGCGGTGGCGTGCCCGCCATGGCGCACGACCGCAATCTTAAAAGCTTGCGGCGTCACGCTCTGCTCGGCATTGGCGTCATGGCAGCGCTGGTTGTGGGGCTCGGCGGCTGGTCGGCAACCACGCGCGTGCAGGGCGCCGTCGTCGCCAATGGCGTCGTTGTGGCCGAAGGCGGCTCGCGCAAGGTGCAGCATCCCGAAGGCGGCATTGTCGGCCAGATTTTGGTGGAGAATAACGCCCATGTCCAAGCCGGCCAGGTCCTGCTGACGCTCGACGATGTGTCGGTGCGCGCAGAACTGGCGGTGGTAATGGCCCAATTGCGCGAGGCCCTCGGCACACAGGCGCGCCTCGCGGCCGAAAGCTCGGGCACCAGCATGATCCATCTGTCGCCGCTGGCCGCTGACTGGCCCGTCGATCCCGATCTATCTGTCATCATGGCCGTGCAACAGGGCCTCCGCGAGTCGCGCAAACTGTCGCTCGAGAGCAAGGTGGCGCGGCTCAACGAGCTGATCGCCGAAAAAGGCTCGGTCATCGAGGGCTACAAGGCGCAGGCGGCTGCCTATGACAGCCAGATCAGTGTGGTCCGCGAAGAACTTGCCCAACTCGAAACCCTCCACGGCAAGGAGCTCGTCTCGGCCCAGCGGCTCAACGAAATGAAGCGCAGCGAGGCCGAATTGGCCGGGCAGGTGGCCAGCATCCAGGCCTCGATCACCGGCACCGAAAGCTCGATCTCCGAGCTGCGCATGCAGTCCGAACAGACCGTCAGCGACTTCCGTTCCGATGCGCTGACCGAACTTCAGGTCGTGTCGCAAAAAGTCGCCGAACTGATGCAGAAAAAGATCGCTGCCGAGGCCCGCCTGGCGCGGCTGGAAATTCGCGCGCCGATCTCCGGCACCGTCCACGAATCCACCGTGCGCACCGTCGGCGGCGTGATCGCACCGGGCGATACGCTAATGCTGATCGTGCCGCAGGAAGATCACCTGATGGTCGATATGCGCGTCAGTCCGATGCAGATCAGCAATCTGCATATCGGCCAGACCGCCGAAATCCGGCTGCTCAATTTCGACACCAAGAAAACCGCCGATCTGATGGGCGCGGTCGAAACCATCTCGCCCGATCTGCTGCAGGACCCTTCCACCGGCGTGCAGTATTTCTCGGTGCGGGTCGACGTGGCCGATAGCGAACTGGACAAACTGCCGGCCGGAGCATCGCTTGTTCCCGGCATGCCGGCGGAGAGCTTTTTCCAAACGGGCGAGCGTACCGTGTGGTCCTATCTGATGGGACCGCTGGAAGATCGCTTCATCCACACCTTCCGCGAGAACTGATCGAAAATCAGATCTGGAAATTGGTGTTCTGATCGGACGTGAAGCGGCATTTGTTCAGCACCACCCCGATCAGGCGCGTCTGCGCCTGCAACTCGCGCTCGGTAATATCGATGTCGGCCACGGTGCTATATTCAGCGCCGACCACCAGCAATGACGCCTCCATCAGTGGCAGCAGGCCAAGGCAATCGTCGCTCTCAAGCAGCGAGGGCAGGCTGTAGATGATGATATCGGCGCCCAGCTGATCGCGCAGCCGCTCAAGAATATGCGCCGCGCCCTGACCATGCAGCAGCTCGGCCGGATAACTGATGGGGTCGGGGCTGGCGCCGATGGCAAGGTTGTCGCCGATCCGCACCAGAAAGTCCTCCATCAGGCATTCCCCGCGCAAAAACTCATCGGTGGTAAAGTGCCCGTTATGCGCAAAGATCTGCGCGATGTGCGGTCGCCGCAGGTCGAGGTCGATGATGGCGACCTTGAGCTTGTCATGCTTGGTCAGGCTGATCGCCAGGTTAGCCGCAACCGTTGCCTTGCCACATCCGGCGGTGGGCGCGGTAATACCAATGGTCCGCCAATTGTTCTCGCGCGCATCCTTGAGCAGTTTGGTGCGCATAATGTCATAGGCCAGAGCCGCCTTGTGGCGACGCTGAAACGAGACGATCCGCTGGCTTTCCATCCATGCCGGATCAACCGGCAAGGACGTTAGCTGCGACCAGTTCACCTGCTGGCCGACTGCGGGATGCAGATGGACACTGGCTTGATCGAGTGCTGTCGGCTCGGTGCTGTAGATCATGGTTGGATCCTGGGAACTGCGGAGGCGAAACTGGCCATCGACATGCTGTTGAGTTCACTGAGCGGCACGGCATTGTTCTGCGTCGCCATCAACAGAGTCAGTGCGGCGACCACGCCAAGACCCAGCGCCGGACCAGCCCAGTTGCGGCCCTTGGCTTCGATGTAGGGCACGGTGATAAAGGGCACGATCTGCAGCCGCGAGGTCAGCTCGGCCGGCCGGCGAATGCGGCGGTTGAGAAATTCTGGCGCGATCACGGCCAGGAGGCCAAGCAATAGCGCGGCGATGGCGCTCCCCGCCAGCAGCACTTTCTTGCTCGGACCTTGCGCCGTCTGGGGCGGCACTGCGCGCTCGATCAGCGACAGGCGCTCGCCCTTGAGCAGCAACTCGATCTGTTGGCCGGTGGAAGCCTCGGCGAGGCGTGCGACGGCCGAGTCATACTGTGCCTGCACGTTCTGGTGGTCCCGTTGCAACGCATTCAACACCGTCTCATTGGCGGGCGTAGCGGCGATAGACGTATCAAGGTCAGCGACGGTCTGAACGATGCTGGCCCGCTCCGACGCAATTTCGGCCAGCCGATCCTTGATGTCGTCGATCTGGAAATCGCGACTGGTGATCGGCTTCCCACTGGCGTCATCGGCTCCGGTCCCCGCCATTGCCGCCTCCTGCGCCGCAATGCGCGCGCGTAAGGTCATGATGGTCGGGCTGGTGTCAGAGAACAGATCCTGTTGCTGCACAAGCGATTGGCGCAGCGCCGCAAGGTTCTGTTCCTCGGGCGTCACCGGCGCTGCTGTCCCCTCGAATGGCCGCGTCTGCAGGTCCGTCTGCTGCTTGCGCAGCGTCGCCTCTTCCTGAGACAGGACCAGAAGGCGTTGCTGGCTGGCGGTCTGCTGGTTGCGACGGAAATCCATGCTGTCGGGCATGGCGTTGATATGGTCGTTCTTGAACGCCAGTATCTTGGCGTCCAGCGCGCTCATCTCGTCGTCGAGGCGCTTGGTTTCGCCATCAAAGAAAGTCACCGTTTCGGTCGCCCGCGCCGTGCGCAACTGCACATCCTTGTTGAGGATCATAGTCACGAGGTCATTGACCAGATTGGCGGCGGTATTGGGATCGTCGGCCTTAAAGGCAATCTGGATCACCGTAGCCGCAGTGCCACCGGCACTGTCGACCGAAATCGGCGCAATCGAAACCCGGCGTTCCATGTCATCGAACTTGTCCGACTGCGACAGATTGGGCTGGCTGGCATAGATCCCATAATGATCCGCCAAAGCCAGCAGGCTCTCTCGCGACAGCACGTCCTCCTGAATGATCTGGAACTGTTCAGCTGCACCAGTGGGCACTGTCGACTTGGCCAGCTCGGTCGGAATCTGCGCTGATTCAACGAGGATTTTGGCCGTAGCCTCATAAACCGCTGGGCGCAGAAAGGTCACCGCCACGCCAATGATCGCGACGAGGGCGGCCACGCTCAGCAGCAGCGGCAGTCGCCGCCGAAACAGCGACAGGTAGAAGCGGAAATCGATATTGCTCAGTGCGTCCACATCCATCCCCCGCTCTCGTTCGCGGCCTTCCGTCGCCGCAGCCAAGGTCTTGTGACCGAACCATAATGCGGCGCCGTAGGGGGGCTCCATCGTCAACACGGGTGAGGCCGGGCGGCGCAGTAGGCCTGTTGAGCTAAGCCGCTGTAGTCGGTTCTTACCGTGCCCCTGGCGCGATACGATGCCCGGGCGTTTCCCAAACCACAGGACGGCTACGACCATGTCGCACTTTCAGCTATCGGGGGCGCATCTGCACCGGGCCAGGTTCTGGGCGGCCCTGCTCACCACCGTTTCGTTCGCCACCATCGCCAGTGCGGCGCCAGCCCCACTGGCCCCATTGACCAAATTGCGGCTGACCGTGGTCCAGTTCATCGCCTCCACTGGCGACTACAAACGTTGGGACGCGTTGGGCGGCGATTTCGAGGTGGCGGCCGACGGCACGCTGAACGTGCCGACGCTGGGGCCAATCGATGTCTCCAGCCTCAGCGCCGATGCGCTGGGTGCCGATATTTCCGCGCGGCTGCAGGCAAAGCTCGGCCTGCTTGACGCGCCCGATGCCTCGGTGCAGGTGCTCGAATATCCGCCGGTTTATGTCGTCGGCAGCGTGTCGACGCCCGGCCAATATCCTTTCCGCCCCGGCATGACCGTGGCGCAGGCCTTGGCGTTGGCCGGTGGCGAACGGCGGCTGGACAGTTCGGGCGGACTCTCCGAGACCATCAAGCTGCAATCGGACCTCGACGGGTTCAGCAATGACATCCTGCGCATCACCGCGCGGTTGGCACGGCTGAAGACTGAGTTCGATCGCGGCACCCAGATCACCTTCCCGGCGGTGCTCGATACGACCGATCCGACAACGGCTGAAATCCTGCAGCAGGAGCGCCGTATCTTTGAGGCGCACACCAATGAGTTCGCGCGGCAGCAAGATGGGCTCAAACAGCTCGCCGATCTGTTCACAGCCGAGATCGACGCGCTCGGGCAGAAGGCCACGGCCATCGACGATCAGATCACGCGTGCAACCCAGCAGGTGACCAATATCACTGGACTGGTCAGTTCTGGTTCGGCGACCGTTGCTCGCCTGACCGATGCGCAGCGCATTCTGTCCGACCTGCAATCGAGCAAACTCGACAACATCATCGCCACCATGAGCGCCCGCGAAAACCTCAGCAATGCGCAGCGCGATCTGGCGAAGCTGCAAGACCAGCAACAGTCCGATGGCGCCGCGCAATTGCAGCAGGAGCAGGCCAATCTTGAGCAGCTGACGCTCAACCAGACCACCACCATGCGCATGTTGCGCCAGTCGGTCGAGTCAGACGAAAACACCACGCTGGCCCGCACCGCGCAGATGATCATGGGCTATTCGATCCTGCGCCAGCAGGATGGTCAGCCCGCAACCGTCGCCGCCACCGAGGACAGCGTTCTGCTGCCCGGCGATCTGGTGAAGGTGACGATGCAAATGCAGATGCCAATGGCGACGACGGCCGCCGCTGCTCAGGCAACGGCCACGCCATGAGGCGAGACGGCGGGCCTAGCAGCCCGTCCCGGTAAACACCACTTTGAACGTGCACATCAGCGTGCGGAAATCGGTGCGCAACGAGATCGTCTGGGCATAGAGATTGTCGTAGGCGGCGCGGTCGGCAAAGGTGCAATTGTTGCGCTCGCTGATCTGCCACAGTCCGGTCAGGCCAGGCCGCAGGTCGTAGTAGGCGGTGCCCGGATAGAGCGTCCGCTGATTGGGCATCATCGGGCGCGGCCCCACCAGACTCATATCGCCCACCAGCACATTCCACAGCTGGGGCAGCTCATCGAGCGAGTAGCGACGAATATGGCGGCCAATCGCCGTCAGGCGCGGATCATGCCTAAGCTTCTGGTTGGTTTCCCACTCAGCCCGCGCCTCGGCATCGCTTTGCAGATAACTCGCCAGTGCCGCATCAGCATTGGGAACCATGGAGCGGAGCTTCCACAGCCGAAACACGCGACCGTTTCGGCCAATGCGCGGCTGCAGGTAAAACGCCGGCCCACCATCCAGCTTGATCAGAATAACCAGCAGTAAGATCAGCGGCAGGAAAAATGGTCCGCCGATGAGAACCAGTGCGAGATCGATGGCCCGTTTCACCAAAGGATAGACCCGATGCGACGACGCAAGTCTGAGCCTTGTCTGAGCCAGTGTGTCAGCTGCGCTCGTGTGCCTGCCGTGTATGCTCTCAAACATAGTGGCCTCGCCTGTTGCAGAAGCACGTCGGCCTGCGGCATCGGACGCGCTGGGGACAAAGGCTAGCCGTTTGGCAAATGCTGAAAACTGGCCACGGGATTTAGCCGTCGCCCGCGCGACCGGTCGGCCAATGGCAAATCTAGGCCATTGGGCTCCATGCATAGTGTTTTCGGACGCGCGGCGCGGCTTCGATAATCTTAACGAATTATGAAATTCGCCCGCCAAGTTCATACTGCGTCAGCGCGGATTGAGCGGGCTATCTAAGTAGTTGCGCAGGGCTAGACCCAAGGACGCAAGGCCGCTTTGCCTCGCAATCGGCTAGGGCGATGTAGGTATTTTGGTTGGAAAGCCAGCGCTCTAGCGTTTCTCCGTCGCCCGCGTTCGGGCGTGAACGGGGACAATTTCGATGCGCAGAATCCTTGTCGTCTATGGAACCCGTCCCGAGGCCATCAAGGTGGCGCCGCTGATTGCCGCGATGGCGCTCTCCGACCGGATCGAGCCGATCATAGCCGTCACTGGCCAGCACCGGCAGATGCTGGACCAGGTCAATGCCCTGTTCGGCATCGTGCCCAAGCACGATCTCAACATCATCACCGAACGCCAGCAATTGTCGGGCATCACCTGCCGGGCGCTGGAGGGTGTCGCCGGCGTCATCGAACAGGAACTGCCCGATGCGGTGCTCGTTCAGGGCGACACGACCACCTGCTTCGCCGCCGCGCTGGCCGCCTTCTACCACAAGGTTCCGGTCGTCCATCTCGAGGCCGGTCTGCGCACTGGCAACCCCTACAATCCGTTCCCCGAGGAAGTGAACCGCGGGATGGTGTCGCGCATCGCGGCGCTGCATCTGGCACCCACCGACATGTCGCGCCAAAACCTCTTGGCCGAGGCAATCGCGCCCGAAGCCATCGCGGTCACCGGCAATACGGTCATCGACGCCCTGCTCGAAGTCGCTGCCCGGATGAAGCCACCGACCAACCCTGATGTGCTCAAACTCGCCGGTCGGCGCACCATTCTGATCACCGCCCATCGCCGAGAGTCTTGGGGCGAACCGATGGCCAACGCCGCCCGGGCCATAGCGCGTCTGGCCCGCATGTTCCCTGATGTGCAGCTGTTGCTCCCAGCCCACCTCAATCCGGCTGTGCGCGAAATCCTGCTGCCGCACCTGCAGGGCCTCGAAAACGTGCTGATCACTGAACCCCTCGGCTACAGCGATTTCGTCGCCGCCATGCAGGCTTCCGATATCGTTTTGACCGATAGTGGTGGTGTGCAGGAAGAGGCGCCAAGCCTCGGCAAGCCGGTGCTGGTCATGCGGGAAACCACCGAGCGCCCCGAGGCCGTGCTGGCCGGAACCGTCAAGCTGGTGGGGACAGACGAGGACCGCATCGTCAGCGAAGTCAGCACCTTGCTGACCGACAAGGCGGCCTATGATGCCATGGCAAAGGCCGTCAACCCTTACGGCGACGGCCTTGCATCGGATCGCTGCGTCATGGCGATCGAGCACTTCTTTGGCGACGGGGCCCGGCCAATGGATTTTGTGCCGAGCCTTGCCGGCGTTCAGGCCCACGCGCCGCGCGTGTCGTAGACCACCTTGCCGTTGTGCCGGGTGTGGCGCAGCGCCTTGAACGCATCGTGCTCCACCAGAAGCACGATGATATCGGCCTGATCCACCGCGTCGCCGGCATTGACCAGCTTGAGATTGGCATTGCTCTGTAACTTGGGTGGCAGCACATCGACATAGGGGTCGGCCACCATGATCTCGACCTCCGGCAGCGCGCCCGCGATCAGGCTCACCACATCGACGGCAGGGCTTTCCCGAATGTCATCGACATTGGCCTTGAAGGTCAGGCCCAGGCACGCAATCGACGGCGACACAAACCGCTTCGCCTTGGCGACAACCTGATCGGCCACGTGATGGGGCTTATGATCGTTCACCTCGCGCGCCGTGCGGATCAGCTTAGCCAGATCTGGCGCCGCCGCCACGATGAACCACGGATCGACCGGAATGCAGTGGCCACCCACACCCGGCCCGGGTGACAGCACGTTGACACGTGGATGCTGGTTGGCGAGGCGGATCACCTCCCACACGTCGAGCCGCAGCGACTCCGTGATCAGCGACAGCTCGTTGGCAAAGGCGATGTTGACGTCGCGATAGGCGTTCTCGACCAGCTTGGCCATTTCCGCGCTGGCTGCGTCGGTAATCAGGATCTCCCCCTGCGCGAACACCCGGTAAATACTGGCCGCCTTGATGGCGCAGTTGGTGGTGAGCCCGCCGACGACGCGGTTGTTGGTGATCATCTCGATCATGATGCGTCCCGGCAGAACCCGCTCGGGACAATGGGCGACAAAAACGTCCGGGCTGCCCCCAACCACATGCGGCATTTTGAGATCAGGCCGCACCGCCCCGATCCAGCGGCTGACCTTTTCGGTCGTGCCGGGAGGGCTGGTGGATTCCAGCACCACGATATTGCCCGGCTTGAGCTTGAGTGCCACCTGTTCGGCCGCAGCCTTCACATAGGACAGATCGGCCGTGTGATCGGCATTGAACGGCGTCGGCACCGCGATGATGAACGCGTCGGCCTCCGGCATGTCGCGCGCCATCGACAGCCGCCCCATCGCCACCGCGCCGCTGACCGCGACGGCAAGATCAGGTTCAATAAACGGCGTTTCGCCCCGCGAAATGGCTTCCACGATGCGCGGATTAACATCAACACCGATGACCTGCACGCCGCGCGTGGCCAACACCGTTGCCGTCGGCAGGCCGATATAGCCCATACCGACCACGGCCAGCTTGCCGCTAAAAACTTCATTCAACATGGGTTTATTCCTGTCAGGGGTGTTAGTGTGAGGACGCGATGTCGGCGGTCTCGCCCGGTTGCAGCGCCGTGCTCGGGCGCAGCGCTTCGCGCAGCGTGAGGGCGATGAAGGCGGTGTTGGTGACGAGGTAGCGTTTCCACATCCGCCCCGGCTCCTGCAGCAGGCGATAGGCCCACTCCAGCCCCAGTGCCTGCCAGCGGCGTGGTGCACGCTTTGTGATGCCTGCCATCACATCGAATGAGCCGCCGACGCCGTGCAAAACCGGCACCTTCAACTCGCGTTGGAAGCGGCGGAGGAAAATTTCCTTTTTGGGCGACGCCATGCCCAAAAACAGCATGTCGGCGTTGGACCCGGCGATGTCTGCCGCGATGTGTTCGGCTTCGCTGTCGTTGAAGTAACCATCATGGCTGCCGACGATCCGCAGGCCTGGCCAGCGCTCGGCGATGGTGCGCTCAAGCGCGGCCAACACTTCGGCTTTGGCACCTAGCAGGTAGATACTGCGCCCCTGACCATGCGCCAGCACCAGCAATTGCTCGAACAAGTCGATGCCCGCAATGCGCTCGGGCAGGGGGCGTCCCAGCAGCCAGCTCGCCCACACCACCGACTGCCCATCGGCCAACAGCATGTTGCAATCGAGCAGCGCATCGCGCAGGCCCGGGTCGTGCCGCATGTTGACGATCTTGGCCGCGTTCAGCACGCCGACCAGTAACGGCTGGCGCGTCCTGATCGCCTCGCGGCAGCGATCGACCGCCTGTTCCATCCGCATGCCGTCGATCGTCAGCCCGAACAGCAGGCGGCGTTCCGGCCGTTCCGCCCGTCGAGGTGCCGTCGATAATGTCAGTCTTTCAAGCTCGAATGCCATTCAAGCCTCCCGGTTGTCCGGGCAAAGACTAGAAGCGTGTTCAGCCTGCCAACAATCAATCGGACAGGCGCCGGGGTTGAATACTAGTGATGCTCGGCCCTCCGGAAACGGGCGCGTTGTGACTAGCGATGACTAGCGACTAAGCAGAACGGCGCTCGCTTAGCCTTAAATCCCTAATTCACCTGCCAGTGCCGCAAAGCTTAGCTGCCCTCTCTATTTGTCAGGAGGCAGTGGTGAGGTTCGCTACCGCAAATCACACGGACCATGACCGGGTGAACGACCGCCCCTTGGCCGTCGTCATCGTCACCTATAACAGCGCCAACACGCTGTGCGGCCTGCTCGATACGCTGGCAGACGGGTTGCGCGGCATCGCCCGAACCGAAATCGTCGTCGTCGATAACGCCTCGGCCGACAACTCAGTCGCCATCGTGCGCAAACATCCCGTAGGCGCGCGCGTGGTGCAGACCGGCCGCAATGGTGGCTACGCGGCAGGCATCAATGCGGCCGTCGCAACCATCGACAATGATGCCGACCTCCTGGTTCTCAATCCTGACATTCGCCTCTCGCCGGGCGTTGCGGCCCTGCTGGTCGCGCCCCTCCGAGAAGCCAGCGTCGCCATCACGGTACCCAAAATGCTGCACGAGGATGGCACGCTGTTTCATTCCCTCCGCCGCGAGCCCTCGCTGCAGACGGCCTGGGCCGATGCGCTGCTCGGCACAAGGCTCGGTTATGGCCTTGATCGCGGCGAATGCGTTTGCGCCGATAGCCGCTACGAGACGAACGACGTGGTCGACTGGGCCAGCGGCGCGGCCCTCGCCGTGTCCGCACGCGCCCGCGCCGAAATCGGCGATTGGGACGAAAGCTTCTTCCTCTATAGCGAGGAGGTCGACTACCAGCGGCGCGCCCGGGCCGCCGGCTTTCACATCGTCTATGTGCCACAGGCCAGGGTCGTCCATATCGGTGGCGAATACAGCCGCAACGCGCAGCTCTACTCGATCCTCACGGCCAACCGCGTCCGCGACTATGCCCGCCATCACAGCGCGTTCTCAACCCTGCAATTCCGGCTGGCAGTCCTGACCGGCGAAGCGTTGCGCAGTGTCGGCGGCTCGCCCGTCCATCGCGCGGGCGCCAAAGCAGCGCTGCAGTTTCGCGAACGCCGCCCTGCCTCCTTCATCCCGAAAGCCAACAATGCTTGACCAGTTCGCCGCAAAGCGCGAGGCCAGCCAAACCCAGTCGCGGCTGTTGACCTCGATCCGCCAGCAACCCGCCTGGCGGCGCTATCAGCAGATGGCCTGGATACTCCGCCACGAAGGCATGGCCGGCGCGGTGGACCGTCTGCGCGCCAAAGCCGCCACCGCCCTTGAGCCGCGCACCCCACGCCCCATTGTCCGCGATGAGGACATCCTCCGCGCCGACTTCGACAATCACGTGCCTCAGCCATTCGAGCGCCCCGGCCCCGATGAAATCATCACCCTCAACTGGATCATGACCGCCCCCAATGCTGGCTCTGGCGGTCACACGACGATTTTCCGGATCATCCGTCACTTGGAAGCCAACGGCTATCGCAACCGTGTTTATTTCTACGACGCCCGCCTCGCCAGCATCGAGCCATACGTCGCCGTGCTGCGCGACTACTATGGCTTTCACGGCCCGGTCGAGCGCTTCAACGGCGCCATGGCTGATGCCAATGGCGTCGTCGCTACCAGCTGGCCCACTGCCTACGCTGCCTATTCCACCGCCAGCCTCGGCAAGCGGTTCTACTTCGTGCAAGACTTCGAACCAGATTTTTACGCCGTCAGCGCCGACCGCATCCTCGCCGAAAACACCTATCACATGGGCTTCCATGCCATCACCGCCGGACGCTGGCTGGCGCAAAAGCTTTCCATCGAGTTCGCCATGGCGGCCGATCCTTTTGAGTTCGGCTGCGACACCACCAGCTATTTCAACCGCAACGAACCCCGCACCGGCATCGCCTTTTACGCGCGCCCTGGCACACCACGCCGCGGCTACGAGCTCGGTCTTCTCGCGCTGCAACTGTTCGCAGCCAGACGACCCGATATCGACATTCACCTCTACGGCGAAGCCGTCGGCCCCTTACCCTTCAAAGCCACCGATCACGGCCTGTCCTCACCCAAGGCATTGAACGATCTCTACAATATCTGCTTTGCCGGCCTCAGCCTATCGCTGACCAATGTGTCGCTCGTGCCGCTCGAAATGCTGGCCTCGGGCTGCATCCCCATACTCAACGATGCCGTCCACAACCGCATGGTGATCGACGATCCGCATGTGCACTACGCGGCGCCGACCCCGCAGGCATTGGCCCGGAGCCTCGAGACAGTGGTCTCGATGCCCGACTTCACCGCCTATTCAAATGCCGCCGCCCAAAGCCAGCATGGCCTGCGCTGGGAAGGGGCGGGCGAAGCGGTCGATACCGCCCTCCGCAATGTGCTGCAGGCCCAACCGGACACAGCCAAATGGTAAGCGTAGATATCGTCGTGCCGTGCTACAATTACGCTCGATTTCTCCGCCATGCGGTCGAAAGCGCCATGCATCAGGATGATGTCGAGGTTCGCGTCCTCATCATCGATGATTGCTCCACCGATCTGACGCCCGATGTCGGCCGGGAACTGACCCATGAATTCGCTGGGGTCACCTTCCGCCGGCATGCCGAAAACAAGGGCCATGTCGCGACCTTCAACGAAGGCATCGCCGAACTGACCGGCGACTATTTCCTGCTGCTCTCCGCCGACGACTATCTGCTTCCCGGCTCATTGGGCCGCGCCGTCCGGCTGATGGAGGCCCATAAGGAGATCAGCTTCGTATTCGGTCGAGCCTTCTTTTCGGCCAACGAGCGTCCGCTGCAACCCTGGGTACCGTTGACGCGTGGCATCGTGCACGATGGCGACACGGTCCTTTCCGGCCGCCGCTTTGTCGAGCTGAGCAGCGCCCTCAATATCGTGCCGACGCCGACCGCGGTGGTGCGTACCAGCGTCCAACTGGCCGCCGGCGGCTATCGGCCCGAACTGCCGCATACCGGCGATATGGAAATGTGGCTGCGGCTCGCGGCCTATGGATCGGTTGGCTATATCGATGCCGACCAGGCAGTCTATCGGCTACACGGCACCAATATGTCGATTGCCTATGAGGGGATCGACGACCTAGAGGCGCGGCGCAAGGCGCTGAACATTTTCTTTGCCGATGGTGCCAAGAAAATGGACCCGTCGGGCGCCCTGCAGCGCGAGTGCCTGCATCGCTTTTCGGGTGAGGCCTTCCGCCAGGCGCGCATGGCGCTCAACCGTGGCGAAGCCAATACGGCCCGTCAGTTCAGGGATTATGGTCTAGCGGTTTCGCCGACCGCGCGCCTGTCGCTGGGCTGGGTGAGGCTTTTGGCCAAGCAGGCCATGCGCCGCCAATCGCTGACCGCCATCCGTTGACGGAGCAACCCGAACCGCGACCGCTGGCGCGCTAAACGGTGCGTCGCGCAACCAGATGCCGGCTCCCACCATGAACATGAAAAACACGTAGGTGCCGTTCCAGAAGTGCACCATCCAGCCGGTCAAAAAGAACGAGCACATCGAGATCAGATAGGCCGCCCGATAGTCATAGTGGCGCTGGTCGAGGCCCTTGACGCGACCAACGGTGATGACCGAGGCGAGGAAAAACGCCAGCATCAGCGCGCCGCCGGGAATGCCGTAGACAATGGCATTGTAGAGCCAGAACATGTCGATGCTCGGCGGCATCCATGATGGCCGCTCCCAATCGCCCATGCCGACGCCAAACAGCGGATGATTGGCCACCGATTGAGTGCCAAAGTCCCAGATCACGATGCGGAAAAATGCAGACTCCTGCTCGAAGGCAAACGAGAACAGGATGTTGGGCAGCGGCCGCTTGGCAAACAGCTGCACCGCCAGAACGAAGGCACCGGCAAGCGAGATCAGTAACATCCATCGCGCCCGGAACCAGTGCAGCACCCAGTTCCAGCCCATTAGCATGATCTGCACCAGAATACCGCTGATCGGCCCCGACGACAGCGACAGCGCCCCGGTTAGTCCCACCATCACACTGCGCATCCACCGGCGGCCGAAACTGAGCTCGCGTCCCACCACCATATGGGTCAGCGCCACGATGCTCCCGAGGCAAACCCCCATCAGAATGGGATGCTCGAAAAACAGCTGGGCGCGCCGCAGACCCCAGCGCGGCTCCTTGTCGGCAATCTCGATGCTCGGGAAAATGTGCGACGCAATTTCAAGGTAGATATTGTGCCCGCTGATCGCCTCGTAGAGCGCGAACGGCAGCAGCACGAGAGCGATGCCGGTCAACAGCCGCCCCAGCGCTCGAAAGTCATCGGCCGTGCGAATACAGCACCGCGCGATGAGGTATGGCGTGATGGTTTCGAGTACCTGGATGCCGCCAGTCTGCACCCCGGTGCCAAGCCCGTTCACCGCCGTAAGGCTTATGACGCACCACAGGGCAAACAGGGCGACCAGAATGTCGGGCAGCCGCACACGCCCGGCGCGCCCCTGCACCAGCCACACAAGGCACGGCACAAACAGGATGATCAGCGTGAACCGGTAGGCTGATAGCCGCACGCCGCCGAGATAGATGACGAAAGGCATCACCCAGGTCGCCAGCAGCAGGATCACCGCCCAATGCACCCGTGGCCGCGTGATGGCGATGTTCAATGTCCTCGGACGCATGCCGCGGTCCCGCGCCGCAATGCGGCTGGGCCTGACGGGACGACTGGTGGCGGAAGCCGACATGGACGCGTTCCAAAGGAGGAGCGTCAAACCTACTGGGTCCCATCGGATCACAACGCTTGCTAAAACGAGCTAGGCCCAAGCCAATGCGGATCAGTCCGCCCCGTCTGGTCAGCATTTGACAGGCCTTCCGACGCCGCTAGCTCGATAGGCCTAAGCAACTCCGGCAATTGTGGCGCCCTGAAATTACCGATTTACTTCAAACATTAAGCGGCTTCTGGCCGGCACAATGCATCACCGAATAGGGTGCCTCGATGACCATTCTCGTGACGGGCGGCGCTGGGTTCATCGGGTCCAATTTCATCCATGACTGGCTGGCCAGCACTGATGAGACTGTCATCAATCTCGACAAACTGACCTATGCCGGCAACCTCGGCAATCTGCGCGACATCGAACATGAGCCCAACTACATGTTCGTGCGTGGAGACATCGCCGAAGTCGACCGCATCCGCGCACTGCTGACCAATTTTAAGGTCCGCGCACTCGTCCATTTCGCTGCCGAAAGCCATGTCGACCGGTCGATCTCGGGTCCGATGGGGTTCGTCGAAACCAATATCCTCGGCACCGCCCATTTGCTGCAGGCAGCGCTTGAACACTGGCACCGCGGCAACGCGTTTCGCTTCCTCCATGTCTCGACCGACGAAGTGTTCGGCTCGCTCGAACCCGAGGATGCGCCCTTCGTCGAGTCCAGCCCGTACCGCCCCAATAGCCCCTATGCCGCCAGCAAAGCGGCGTCGGATCACCTGGTGCGCGCCTATGGCGAGACCTATGGACTGCCGGTCTTGATCACCCATTGCTCGAACAATTACGGGCCGTATCACTTCCCCGAAAAGCTGATCCCGCTGTTGATTCACAACGCCACCAGCGGCAAGCAATTGCCGCTCTATGGCGACGGAATGCAGGTCCGCGACTGGCTCTATGTCGGCGATCATTGCCGGGCTCTGCGCATGGTATTGGCCGATGGGCGGCCGGGCCAGACCTACAATATCGGCGGCAATGCCGAGCGGCAGAATATCGAGGTGGCCCGCACCATTTGCGCCATGCTCGACGACTATCTGCCCCTGCTCGATGGCGGCTCCTATAGCAGCCAGATCATGCTGGTGCGCGATCGACCCGGCCACGATCGCCGCTATGCCATCGACAATACCAAACTTCGTTCAGAGCTCGGTTGGTCGCCGCTCCTGAGCTTTGACGAGGGCATCACCAAAACTGTCGAATGGTATCTGGAAAACCCCACCTGGACGGCGGCCGTCACTGGCGGCAGCTACCGGGACTGGGTTGCCGAGCAATACACATGAAAATCCTGATCGTGGGCGGCACGGGGCAGGTGGGCCGGGACTTGCAGCGTGCGCTGGAGCCACTGGGCGACATCATGGCGCCGTCGCGAGCGCACCTCGATCTAGCCGATCCGAACAGCATCGCGCAGGTCTGGGAGCAGTATCGCCCCGATGCCGTCGTCAATGCCGGAGCCTACACCGCCGTCGATGACGCCGAGGCCCATTCTGATCACGCCGATGCCATCAATCATCGCGCCGTCGACATTCTGGCGCAACTGGTCGAACGCCACCACGGCTGGCTGGTGCATTACTCCACCGACTACGTGTTCAACGGACAGGGTGCCGAGCCGTTCGATGAGAGCGCGCCGAAAGCACCGCTCAACATCTATGGCCGAAGCAAACTGGCCGGCGACGAGGCCATTGTCGCCTCGGGATGCCGCCATCTGATCCTTCGCACATCATGGGTCCACGCACCGAGAGGGCGCAACTTCGTGAGCACCATCCTCAAGCTCGCGGCTGACCGCGACCATCTGCGCGTTGTGGCCGACCAGCACGGCGCCCCGACCAGCGCCGCGCTTATCGCCGACGTCACCGCCATCGCGTTGCGGCGGGCGCTGGCCAACGACGAGATCTCCGGCACCTATCACGTCACTGCAGCTGGCGAGACGAGCTGGCACGAGGTGGCCCAATTCGCCGTCACTGTAGCTCGCAAGCGCGGCGCAGTGCTCACCCTCCGACCCGAAGCGATCGACGCCATCGGCACCGCAGACTATCCGCTGCCCGCCGCGCGGCCGCTCAATTCGCGACTGGACACCACCAGGTTTCGCCACACCTTCGATGTGGCTTTGCCCGACTGGCACGACGGAGTTGAGCGCACCGTCGCCGGGCTGGTGGCAGCATGAGCCGGCGTGGCATCGTCCTCGCCGGCGGCAATGGCACGCGGCTGCACCCGGCGACCTTCGCCATGTCCAAGCAATTGCTGCCGGTCTACGACAAGCCGATGATCTACTATTCGATGACCACGCTGATGCTCGCGGGCATCCGCGAAATGCTGGTCATTTCGACCCCGGACGATCTGCCGCGCTTCCGGCGCCTGCTGGGCAGCGGCGAGCAATGGGGCGTCTCGTTCAGCTATGCCGAACAGGCCAGCCCCGCCGGGCTGGCGCAAGCGTTCCTTATTGGCGAAGAGTTCATTGCCGAGGAGGCCAGCGCGCTGGTGCTGGGGGATAATCTCTTCTTCGGCCACGACTTCCAGCCGCTGCTGCGCCGCGCAGACCTCAGCAACCACGGCGCAACAATCTTCGTCTATCACGTCGATGACGCCAGCCGGTACGGCGTGGCCGAGTTCGACAAGAACGGCGTAGTGATCGGCATCGAGGAGAAGCCGGCCCAGCCCAAGTCCAACTATGCCGTCACCGGGCTCTATTTTTACGACGCCGACGTGGTGGCGCTCGCTAAGTGCCTCAAGCCATCCAAGCGCAACGAACTCGAGATCACCGATCTCAACCGCCTGTACCTCGAACGCGGCCAGCTGCATGTGCAGGTCATGGGACGTGGCTATGCCTGGCTCGATACCGGCACGCATGACTCCCTGCTCGAAGCCGGACAATTCATCGCCACTGTCGAACACCGGCAGGGCCAGAAAATCGCCTGCCCCGAAGAGATCGCCTGGCGTAATGGCTGGATCGATACGGTCGACTTGTTGGCGCTGGCAGCGCCCCTCGAAAACAGCGGCTATGGCCGCTACCTGCGCAGTCTGGCCATGGAGGTGCAATTATCATGAAGACCACCTATCTCGATCTTGATGGCGTGATGGTGCTTGAGCCGCGCCTGTTTACCGACGAGCGCGGCACCTTCTTTGAGAGCTACAACAATGCGCTGTTCCGCAATCTCAGCGGCCAGCAGCATGACTTTGTGCAGGACAATCATTCGGTCTCGCGCGACGGTGTTCTGCGCGGCCTGCATTACCAGCTGGCCCCCAGCGAACAGGGCAAGCTGGTGCGCGCCATCCGGGGCTCGATCTTTGATGTTGCTGTCGATGTCCGCCACCATTCGCCAAGCTTCGGGCGCTGGGCCGGTATTCTGCTGTCGGCCGAAAACCACAAGCAGCTCTGGATTCCACCCGGCTTCGCGCATGGCTTTCTGGCGCTCACCGATTGCGAAGTGCTCTACAAGGCCGACGCCTATTACGATCCGTCGCGTGAGCGGTCGCTGCAATGGGACGATCCCGACGTCGGCATCGCCTGGCCTCTCAGCGGCCAACCGCGTCTGTCGCCAAAGGATCAGGCGGCCGGCGCACTGCATGATCTGGTGGCGCCGGCCACATTTCCACCGGTGTTAGAGGCCACCCACCTGGCCCTCTGACAAGGTGCCCGCTTAGACGGGCCGGTTCTCGCGTAAGTGCTGCACCACGCCGCGAGCACGCCACGCATAAAGCATCCAGCCAAATTCATAGGGCCGGCATTCCCTATCCACTTTGCCGGCGGGCATCAGCGCGTCCAGCCCCGGCAGGTGCCAACCCGTCTTCAGCGCCGTCGTCACCGCCGCAATCCGGCGCACCAGTTTGGGTGGCTCGTTGCGACCAACCTTGCGCCAGATGACGCCATCATCGACCGAGATCATCGCTTCCTTGGTTTCTGGCCGGCTATCGAGCCATCCCAGCCCCTTTACCAATGCGCCACGATGATCGGTGCCCCCGGCCTCCTGCAGATCGAGCAGGGCCATCGGCGCCATGGCGTGCTGATGCACACTATAAACCGGATAGCCCTCGACCACGCTGCCGTCGCGCGTATCGTAGTGCCACCACCATTGCCCGGACGTGCCCTGCAAGTGCACGATCCGTGCCGCGCAAGCCTCGGAGGCCCGCAACGCGACCTTGTCGCCATCGGCAAAGCCAAGCCGGGCCAGCGCCTGTATCGGATAGACCTGATCGGCAAAGCACCCGACATGGCTGCGCCCCCAGCCAAGTGCTTTGGTCGGCGTCACGTGCGGAAACAGGCCACTGGCAGACTGCCCATCGAGTAGTCGACGATAGGCCAACTGCAGCACCTCGTGCGTGTCACCAAGATGCCGCGCGGCCAATGCAGCAGTGAGCGCCCAGGCGCAGGATACCGTCTCAACCGATGGATCATTGCGCAGCACATCGCGGAGAATTTCGAACAACTGCGGCGCAAAGACCCCAGCCGTTTCCGCCGCCGCCCAGGCTGCCAAAGCCACCGCACCCGGTTCACGGGACTGCGCCGCGCGACCAATGCAATCGAGCGCGACATCTCGCGCCGTAGCGCCCTTGAGCACCGTGCGTTGCACGGCATCAGGCGTCCAGGCCAGCCCCTGAGCCACGTTGATCGTATAGCGCAGGTTGTCGCCCTCGGCTCGCGTGCCCGACCCATCGCGATTGTCCACGCTGCGCATCGTATGCGGAAACCGTAGATCGCTCATTGCCATGCGCTTGAGCCCGCGCACCGCCAGATCGCAAAGTGCCGGCACGCAATTGCCGACAGGCGGGCAGAACGGGTCGAGCAGGACAATGCGGTCCATCTCGGCGTCAGGGGTGTCTTCGGGGCCAGGAAGCCCAACATAGTCCTGCAGCATGTTCGTCCCTTGCTCTAACGTCAGATCGCGCAGATCGCCTGCATCTGTCGAGCTTGGCATGGCGATTTTCGCGCCGCACTTCGCTCTTGCGATGGAGCAGCGCGCCTCATGGTCCTGCAGGAGAAGTAGTGGTCGGAACGGCCTAAGCCGATGGATGCATGGCCCACACTACTTGCTTTCGCGGTTCCACATATCGACCATGCCGGCCGTGTTATGATGCCAGGCAAGCCCCAGCATACGGCGGGCGCGATAGAGCCGAATTCGGGTGACACAGCTCAGCGCCAGCAGGCGCTCGCGTGTGCCATTCGCACGGTCCGAGCGCCAGATACGGATCGTCTCAAAAACCGGGGAACCAGCCATCGCCACGCTCTTGCCGATCCATTTGGCCAATGCCAGCGGCTTGTGTCCCACATGACGAAATTCATGTGCCACATGCCGGTCCCAGCGCCGCGCCAGTTCGGGGAAAGAATTGCAGGATGGCGTGTAAACCCGCGCACCTTCGAGATAGCCGATCTGATATCCAGCTGCCGTCGCGCGCTGGCCCCATTCGGTGTCCTCCATGGTGCCGATCCCCCCGAACGGCCCCACCGAATGAAACACCTCGGCGCGCACTGCCATATTGCCGCTAGCCGCAAAGCCATACTGTTCGACATAGGAGCGCGCCCGGTAGCTATAGACATTTTCATAGGCCTCCACCGCGGTGAGCCGATCGGCGTTCGCCGGCCTGATCCTGATGTCGCCGCCGATAAAGTCCACCTCCGGATGCTCGTCGAAATATTCAACGATCACCCGCAGCCAGTTCGGCGATGCCACGCAGTCGGCGTCGATGAATGCCAGAATGGGCGCGCGCGCCTGCGCCACACCCAGATTGCGTGCCGGGCCGGGGCCGGGCGTGGTCTCCCGCAACAGACGCGCGCCAGACACCAGCGACACCGCCATTTCAGGCATTTCGCGCGAGCCGTTATCGACGACCAAAATCTCGAACGGAATCCCGTGAATGCGCTGCACATCCAGCGCCCGCAGACACACCAGCAGATCGGGCTCGTTCAGATTCGGAATGATGATGCTGACACTGGGACGGTCATCCATGTCCACCTACTCCACACGGCCAAGCCGTCAGACTGCGACTTTGCCGGCCCAGGCGGCAATAGCCCGACCATCCCGCCCAACTAGCTCTAAAGACTGTCGTTTTGCGCCGTTGTGTGCAGCACCCTTTGACGCGCCCCAGGCTTAGGGTTTTCCGCTGAACGACGAGTGGAGCCAAGCAGATGACCATCCGCAACCTTGCCACGGCGGCCGAGGGCCAGACTGACGCGGCCGCTTATTGCATTGTCGGCGGTGGCATTGCCGGATTGCTGCTCGCCACCCGCCTCGCCCGCCAGAACCGCAAGGTCATCGTGCTCGAAAGCGGCACCATGAGCCATGACGCAGACATCCACGCGCTCAATGAAATTGACGATCCCGGCGGGCGCTATGACCGCGCGCTGACCGGTCGCTACCGGGGCCTTGGCGGCTCATCCTCGCGCTGGGGCGGCCGCATGATCCCGATCAGTGACGAGGATCAAGGTCTGCGCGAGCATGTCTCCCAACCCGAATGGCCCAACGCCCCGCAGGCACTCGGACGCTATCAGAACGAGTTGGAAGAGCTGTTTTCCGTCGGCCACGATTCCTTTGAAGGCATCGAGGACATCGCGCCCGGCTCGTCGGGTCTGTTGCTTGCCGATCAGGACGATTTCAGGGCCCGCTGGGCCAAGGTGCCAACCTTTAAACGCTGCAATATCGTCACCATGCTCGGCGATGAAATTCGCTCCAGCCCCAACATTTCTGTCTGGCTCGGCGCCACCGTCTGCGACTTCGAACTTGATACCGAAACGGGTCGGCTCAAGGCGGTCAAGGCGCTGAGCCTGACGGGGCAGGGCATCACCATCCGGGCCAGGGATTTCACCATCGCCGCCGGAACGATTGAATCGACCCGGCTTCTATTGCTGCTCGACGAAGCCAGCGGTAACCACGCTTTCGAGCGCACCGACGCTTTGGGCCGCTATTTTCAGGATCACCTCAAGGCCGAGATCGCCGTCGTCGAACGCCAGCGAGCGGACCTCACCAATCACCTGTTCAGCTACCGTTTCATCAAGGGTACACGCCGCGACCTGCATCTGGAACTGTCGCACGGCGCGCAGCAGGGCGATGCCGTGTCGAGCTCGTTTGTCTATGTCTCGATGGATCTGGGCAATAGCGGCCTCGCGGCGGTCAAAAACATCGCCCACGGACTGCAGCGCCGAAAAGTGAACCCCGAGGACATTCGGACCGCCGCCAAAGACGTCGGCCTGATCGCCAAAGGCGCGTTCTGGCGGCTCTGGCACAAGCAGCTCTATGTGCCGCCCGGTATCAATTTCCGACTGATGACCTCGATCGAGCAACTGCCCGACCCACAAAACCGCATCCGCCTGTCGGCCAAAACCGACCGCCTCGGCGTGCGCAAACCGCTGTTTGAATGGAAACCTCGCGCCCCCGATGAGCGCACCTTCCAGTCCACCATCAGCCACCTGCGGCGCTATTGGGAACGCTCGGGCTTTGACAGTCTATGCCCGCTGACCTGGGCGCCCGGCGTTGGCGACCCCAATGTGCAGATCATCGACCGGGCGGAAGCCTGCGCCCATCCATCCGGCTCAACCCGCATGGGCACCGACCCGGCAACCTCGGTGGTCGGTCCCGACCTGCGCTGCCACAACGTGCCCAACGTCGCCGTCGCCAGCGCCTCGGTGTTCCCCACAGCCGGCAGCGCCAACCCCACCTTCACTATCATGAAGCTGGCCCTATGGCTCGCCGACTCCTACCTCCAGATGCCGCTGCTCTGAAGGCAGATGATAGTCCCGCCGTCCCTACTGCGCGATGCGGAGCGATGACAGAATGCGGGCAATCTGGCGGAAGGCGTCCCTGAGCTGAGCGCCGTTGTCCGCTGTAAAGGCATGCTGGGGCGACGTAGCGCAGTAATCCATGATCGCACGGGCCGGAGTATTTGCCGGAATATAGAAGGCCACCGTGTAGACCGTGATATTCTTGGCTTTCATCGCATCGCAATAGGCGCGGGCCTGCTGATAGGCGTCGCCGTTGGGCGCGTTACAATTAGTTTGATCCGTGGTGGCGCCGCTACCCGATGTAGAGTTACGGGCCACGACCCCTTCACAGTGCACGGTATTGTATTCGCCATCCGTCATGATGATGGCAGCCTTTAGTAGGTTCTCATGGTTATAGGCCGCTGGCCGGCTATCAAATGGCCAAGCATAGCCAAATTCCGGCGACAACATATACCAGGACCAAAGGGTACCCAGCGATCCTGAGGTCGAACCGCCATCAGTCAGTGCGTTTGCGGTCGCACGGAGCGTCGTTTTGTTGTCAGTGAGCGGCACAATGGCATTGGGAATGCATGGATTGTTTGAACCGGCATAATTCCGCCCGACCAGAGTTGTTGTCGGCGGCGCATCGTTTGTTCCGTTTATGGCGCGTTCTGTGACGCAGGTCGAGCCGGCGAGCGTATTGGTTCCCCCACCTGCCGTACTGAAATAGTAGTATGTGCACCCCTCCGTGGCGCTCTGCCAGGTGCAATGGAGATCGCCAGTATTGGCGACATATGCGCCAGCCGCGCCATTGAGCGCACCGGTCAGTTTTAACGTATTGGTCTGCGCTTCCGAGACCTGGAATGTCACGTCATTTGCGGCAGTCAAACCACCAACATTGGTGACCCGAACATACTCATTGTTCTTGTAGCCGTGAAGATTCGAAGTAACAAGGAGCGCGCAGTTATCGTACGTGCATTTGACCACCGATGCGCTGCCGGAAAATCCATTGTTTCTGCCATTGATCCCAGCCAACTGGAAGGTGTTGGTCGTCACACTGGAGACTTTGATGATCCGGTTGTTAATGCTCGACATGCCCGACACATTCCAAATGTAGACCCAGTCTCCGTTGGAGAAGCCATGTCCATTGGCTGTGACGATCGCTGGGTTGTTGGTTGACGTCGTTCTGTCGACAGCCGTGATGGCTTTGGTGTTGCCTGTTGTCCAGGCGATTGTCTTGATTCCCTTGGGACCACGAATGGGCCCACGCAGAGCGTCGGCGTAAACACCGGCATTGACGGCCTGCGCATAAGGCACCAGGGCCATCTTCGAGTAATTGAGGCTCTGGTCGTCGGCTACCACTGAATCGATCAGCTCAAGCACCGATGCCTTGAGGTCAGCGATGCGTTGACCTTTCATCGAACCGGTAATATCCAGCGCAACCGATATTTCCATGTCGAGCGCACCGCGCACGGCCTGCGACCTGAAGCCCGCGCTCATGGTGGGCACGCCGACCAGGTTCACAAAGTAAGTTGGGATCGTCAGCTCGCCGCTCAACGTCAGCGAGCCGGCCTTCGTGTCGATTTCAGGCTTGGCGACTTTCATGACGACGGAAGCATCGCCGATACGATTGCGCACCAGATCTTCCGCCTTCTTGCGGATCGTTTCCTGGTTGAACCCGGCCACGGTAATGTCGGGCTGCAGCGCCAGCGTCGCAGCGTCTAGCGCCACCTGTGCCTGGTTCTTGGTCTGCTCAAGCCGCACATAATCGACCACGGCTCCGCCGAAAGCGATCAGGACGATGGCCATTAGTCCGAACAGGACCGCAAAGACACCGCGCTCATCGCGTCCAAAACGCGCGGCCAATGCGAGGAAGCGATTCATAAGTGCAGTATCCGTGATGAGGGCGCAGAAAGTGTTGGCGCTGCCGATACTCAGGGAAAATCCTTATTAAAGGACCACCACCTTCGTATAAAGTTTGACACGTTCATAAAGGTCGATCACGTCCGCGTTAGTCATGCGAATGCAACCTGAAGAAACGTTTTGCCCAATAGTCCATGGCTCGGTCGTGCCGTGGATGCGATACAGCGTTGATCCAAGATAAAGCGCGCGGGCGCCGAGCGGGTTGTTGGTACCACCTTCCATAAAGCGCGGCAATTCGGGGCGGCGCTTCAGCATTTCTGCCGGCGGCGTCCAACTTGGCCATTCGGCCTTGCGGCTCACCTGATGGGTGCCGCTCCATTCAAATCCCGACTTGGCAACGCCGATGCCGTAGCGCAGCGCGCGCCCATCGCCGAGCACGAAATAGAGGAAATGCGCGCCGGTATCGATCACCAGGGTACCACTGCGTTCATTGGTCGGGTAGCTCACGACCTGCCGCAGATAGATCGGGTTCACCTGCCCATTACCCTGCAGCATCAGCGCGTGCTGCGGCTTGCCCGATGTCAGCGTGACACCTGGAGGCGGCGCGAAGCGCCAGCCCGGCTGTAGTCCCTGCGCTGCTGCCGGCAGCAGCATTGCGCTTGTAAGCAACAGAGCAATCAAACCCTTGGCGATAGACTTGGTCCCGATCATGACGACATCCACATTGCATGCCGACGAGGTGTCAGCTTGCTGTGATTGTTGCCGATAATTGGCCAATATGGGGTGAATTGGCATGGTTAAGCCATTGATCGAACTGATGGTTAGCGCATCGCTAAGCAAACCGAGCACGGCGTAGCGGCCAGCAATTGTGTTGTCGAAATGTTGGGCTTTGCATTCCATTGCAGGCGATGCCGGTCTAAGCATCTGCTTGATTTGCAACAAAGGTGCAGCAGCCATGTCGATTGTCGCCGATGCCGATGGCCTGCCACGTTGCCCCTGGGCCGGCGACGACGCGCTGTATCGTCACTATCACGACCGCGAATGGGGCCGCCCGGTCACCAATGACACGCGGCTATTCGAAAAGATTTGTCTTGAAGGCTTCCAGTCAGGCCTCTCCTGGATCACCATCCTGCGCAAACGCGAGCGCTTCCGCGAAGTGTTCCATGGCTTTGACATCGCCAAGGTCGCTGCCATGACCGATGAGGACGTCGAGCGCCTGCTGCAGGACACCGGCATCATCCGCCATCGCGGCAAGATCAACGCCACCATCAACAACGCCAAGCGCGCGCTCGAACTGCAAAAAGAGTTCGGCTCCCTCGCCGCCTATTTCTGGCGTTTCGAAACCCGCGCCGAACATCGCCCCGATGATCTGAGCTGGGCCTCGCTGCGTCTGCTCGGTCAGACCGACGCCTCGCGCGCCCTCAGCAAAGATCTGCGCAAGCGCGGCTTCAACTTCGTCGGCCCCACCACCTGCTATGCCTTCATGCAGGCCATGGGCCTGGTCAACGACCATATGGAAGGCTGTTTCTGCCGCGATGAGGTCGAGGCAGAACGCAACGCACTGGTGCGGCCGGCTTAGGCCCGGCTGCCCTCGCTGTTGCCTTCGCGCAACAATCAGCGCGCTCTGCGACACGGCGCCACATCATTGCTTGCCGATCACGGAAGCGCGAGCTAGAAGCGCCTCGTCCAATAACGCCAACCCGAGGGAGGCAGCACATGACAGACATGTTCACACGCCACCATCAGGGTCCTACTTCGCGACATCAGCGCCGAGCCTGACGCTCCGCCCTTTCGTCGCCTCGGCTCACCAGCCGCGGACATTTTTCTAGCCACCATGCCGTGACGTTTTGAAACCGGGTCGTTCTGCGACCGCGATTCCTTGCGTCACCATTCACATCATCAGAGGCCGGTCCGCGTTTTGACGCGCCCGGAAATCATCATGTCGTACGAACCCATTCCGCCGGGCAGCGTTGTCCTGCGCCTGGAATTCAACATCGCCGACGCCGTACACCAACGTGGCCTGCTCGCCGTCATGGGCGCAGCCATCTCCGCCTGGTGGAACCGACCCCGCCTGCCATCCAACGTTCCCGGCTATCTGCGCGAGGACATCGGGCTGCCGCCCGACGCAAACCCCAGCCATTGGCTGGACATCAGGGCAAACTCCAGCATACCCGGCCCCCTGCGGAGACCCGGGATGTAAGAGCTGGGGGAGGAGTGGGAAAACCCAACCCTCCCAACCACAAAGCTATCAGTCGTCCACCCTCCCCCTTGCGGGGAGGGAAGCGAGGTAGGACTTAGCCCTTAGCTAAGTCCGTGATCGAGCCGGGTGGGGGTATCTCTCCGCATACGCGATGGAGAAGACATCACCCCCACCCTTGATCCCTCCCCGCAATGGGGAGGGTGCCGACTACGTATCTGGTGGTGCAGAACGATTGCGTCTCACCCCAGCCGCCTGTTGTTTCCATCCCCCCGATCCGCTAGGAACGGCGCGACTTCCTGAGGCTACTCAAATGACCGAAAAAACCAAGCTGATCGCCCCGCGCCTGCCACGCGGTTTCGAGGATCGCACGCCCGGCGAAATCGCCGCCGTGGGCGCCATGATCGACAAGATCAGGAAAGTCTATGAGCGCTACGGCTTCGACCCCGTCGAAACCCCGCTTTTCGAATTCACCGAAACGCTCGGCAAGTTCCTGCCGGACACCGATCGGCCCAATGCCGGCGTGTTCTCGCTGCAGGACGATGACGAGCAGTGGATGAGCCTGCGCTACGATCTCACCGCGCCGCTCGCCCGTTACTTTGCCGAGAATTTCGAGAGCCTGCCCAAGCCCTACCGCTCCTATCGGCAGGGCTATGTGTTCCGCAATGAAAAGCCCGGTCCGGGCCGTTTCCGCCAGTTTATGCAGTTCGACGCGGATACCGTCGGGGCAGGCGGGCCGGAAGCTGACGCCGAAATGTGCATGATGATGGCCGACGTCATGGATGCGCTGGGCCTTGAGGGGCAGTACGTCGTCCGCGTCAACAATCGCAAGGTGCTCGACGGCGTGCTGGCGACAGCCGGCGTCACCACCGATGCGCAAAAGCTCACTGTTCTCCGCGCCATCGACAAGCTCGACAAGTTCGGCGCCGAAGGCGTCAAGCTGCTGCTCGGCGCGGGCCGCAAGGACGACAGCGGCGACTTCACCAAGGGCGCTGGCCTCACCCCCGAACAGATCGAACCGATCCTCACCTATGTCGATAGCGGCGTTCCCGCCGGAGGCGTCGAAAAGGGCAGCAACGCCCATGTCGTCTCGACCATCAACACACTGGCCGGCCTGATCGGCGGTTCCGAAACCGGCCTTGCCGGTGTGCAGGAACTGGCCTCGATCTTTGGTCTCGTCAGCGCCGCCGGTTTTGGCGGTCGCGTCATCCTCGATCCCTCCGTCGTGCGTGGCCTCGAATATTACACTGGCGCCGTTTTCGAAGTCGAACTGACCTTCAAGGTGCAGAACGAAAAGGGCCAGGACGTCGTGTTCGGTTCAGTCGGCGGCGGCGGTCGTTACGACGGCCTCGTCTCCCGGTTCCGTCGCGAGCCCGTGCCGGCCACCGGCTTCTCCATCGGCGTCTCGCGCCTTGCCAATGCGCTCAAGCTCTCCGGCAATCTGGGCGCCGCCGAGCCCGTCGGCCCGGTCGTCGTCCTCGTCATGGATAAGGACCAAATGGCTGGCTACCAGGCCATGGTCGCCGAACTGCGCAATGCCGGCATCCGTGCCGAAATGTTCCTGGGCAACACCAAGAATTTCGGCAAGCAGGTCGCCTATGCCGACAAGCGCAATGCGCCTGCCGTCATCATCGAGGGCAGCCAGGAGCGCGAGCAGGGCATCCTCCAGATCAAGGACCTGATCGCCGGCAAGCAGGCCGCCGCCGCCATCACGGACAACGCCGAATGGAAAGCCGCCCGCCCCGGCCAGTTCGAAATCAAGCGCGAAGACCTCGTCACCGCCGTGCAGAAACTGCTGAGCGAGCAATGAGCGTGCGGCTTCTCCCCCACCGCTTCTTCACCTCTCCCTTTGGGGGAGAGGTCGACCCTTTTGGGTCGGGTGAGGGGGCCTTTTCTGGATGCGGTGCTCGGGGCAGGCCCCTTCACCCGGCGCGTTGCGCCGACCTCTCCCCCCAGGGAGAGGTGAAGAGGGCGACCCCATGACCAACGCCGCTTTCCGACGCACACAGCTCGAAGACCTCGTCGAGGCCCAGGGCGCCTGCCGCGCTACCCCGCCCCTGCTGCTCTCCGCCGATCCCTATTTCGATCTCGCGGGCGAAGAGTTCGGCCGTCGCATGTTGCTGACCACCGACAGCAATGGCGCCGAATACTGCCTGCGCCCCGATTTCACCCTGCCCATCGTTAAATCCTACATCGATGATGGAGTCGGCGAACCGGCCGCCTTCTCCTATCTGGGCCCGATTTTCCGCCAGCGCGAAACCGGCCCCGCCGAGTTCGATCAGGCCGGCATCGAATTGCTCGCTCAGCATGATGGCGATGTGGCGCTCGATCAGGTTCTGACCTTCGCCCGCGCGGCTCTCTCCATTTTCGGCGTTGCCCCCGACATCCGCCTCGGCGGCGTCGGCCTGTTCGAGGCTTTGCTGGTGCAAGCAGACATGCCCGACGCCTGGCGTCCGCGTATCCGCAATCGCTTCGGCCACACGGAAGCGCTCGACCGGCTGCTGACCCGCCTCGAAGCTGCGCCGAATGTCGCGCGCGAACAGCAGCCCTCGCGCGAAGAACTGGTGCAGTCGGTCACCGAACAGATGGTCGCCGCTGGCCTCAGCCTCTCCGAAGGTCGCTCGCCCGAAGAGATCGCCGAGCGCTATCTCGAACAGCAGGCGCTCGATGCGGCCCACGTTCCTGCCAAAACGCTCAAGCTGCTGCGCTCATACCTGGCGATTTCCGGTCCGGTGTTGCAGGCACTGACTCAGGTCGAAAAGCTCGCCGCCGAACACCGCCTGATGCTGGGCGCGCCGATTCGCGCCATCCGCCGCCATCTCAATGGCCTCGGCGAAGCCCGCGTCAGCTTCGATGCCAGTTTCTCGCCGCGTCTCGATTATTACACCGGCATTGTCTTTGAAATGACCAGCCCATCCGGCGATGTTCTGGCCTCTGGCGGCCAGTATGACCGCCTGCTCGAACGCCTCGGGGCCACCGCGCCCATCGCCGCTTCCGGCTGTTCGGTCTGGGTCGATCGCCTCGAAGCGGAGGTCCGCGCATGACCGGCATTACGCTCGCCGTCCCCTCGAAGGGCCGTCTTGAAGAACTCACCCGTGACTGGTTTGCCGCGAACGGCATGACCATTACCCGCCCCGGCGGCGCGCGCTCCTATCTTGGCGCGGTTGAAGGCCACCCCGATATTACGGTGCGGTTCTTTCCCGCCTCCGAGATCGCCCGCGAACTGATCCGCGGCACGATCGATATCGGCGTCACCGGCCTCGATCTGATCCACGAAACCAGCGAAATTGGCCCCTCGGCCGTTCACATCGCCAAGCCACTCGGCTTCGGCAAAGCCGACTGCGTCGTCGCCGTTCCCGATAGCTGGATCGACGTCACCCACATGCACGATCTGGCCGACGTCGCCTCCGATTTCCGCAGCCGTCACGGCCGCTGGATGCGCATCGCCACCAAATATATCACCATCACCCGCCAGCATTTCGCCAAGGCCGGCATTGCCGAATACCGCACGGTGGAAAGCCTCGGCGCCACCGAAGCAGCCCCGGCATCGGGCGTGGCCGATATCGTCGTCGATATCACCACCACCGGTTCAACCCTCGCGGCCAATGGCCTTCGCGTGCTCGAAGATGGCGTCATGCTGCAAAGCGAAGCCTGCCTCATCGTCTCGCGCACCGCCGACTGGCCAGCAGAGCGCAAGGCGTTGCTCTACACCGTCCTGGCAAAGCTGGGTGCAAACGCGGGCGCATAAGCATGGAGTGGCAATGGCTCCTCTTTCTCATTCCCATCACGCTGGTCAGCGGGCTGCTCATCCTGCTGATCGGCACCCCGCGCGGCCGCATCAATGGCCGTGGCCGCAACCCGACATCGGGTGACGGTGCCGCATCATCCAGCGACGCGGGCCCGACCCCTTCAAGCGGACGTCACGACACGACCCATGACACTGGCTTCGACAGCTCCAGCGATAGCGGCGGCGGAGATGGCGGTGGTGGTGGAGGTGACTGACGGCGCCTCGATAGCCGCGCTCCCCATAAACTGCGGCAACATTGCCTGAGGCCCCGATTCACGGCACAAGACTTAGACAGCATTGCGGGGCGGGGCGGAATTGACTGATAGCATCGAACTCACCATCCTGATGCCCTGCCTCAATGAGGCTGAGACGCTGGCGACCTGCATCAACAAGGCGCAATCGTATCTCGACCGCACCGGCATTTCCGGCGAAGTCGTCATCGCCGATAACGGCTCGACCGATGGCTCGCGCGAGATCGCCGAAGGCCTCGGCGCCCGCGTCGTGCCGGTGCCCGAACGCGGCTATGGGGCAGCACTGGGCGGCGGCATTCAGGCGGCGCGCGGTCGCTACATCATCATGGCCGATGCCGATGACAGCTATGATTTCTCCAAGCTCGACGCCTTCGTCGCCGCATTGCGCGATGGTGCCGATCTGGTCATGGGCAATCGCTTTGCCGGTGGCATCGCGCCCGGCGCCATGCCTTGGCATCACCGCTACATCGGCAATCCGGTGCTCAGCGCCTTCGGACGCCTGTTCTTCCGCACCCCCATTCGCGACTTCCATTGCGGCCTGCGCGGCTTCTCGCGCGAGGCGATCCTGGCGCTCAACCTGCGCACCACCGGCATGGAATTCGCCTCCGAAATGGTGGTCAAGGCAACACTGGCTCAACTCGACGTGCGCGAAGTGCCCACGACGCTCGCCAAGGACGGTCGCTCCCGCCCGCCGCATCTGCGCTCGTTCCGCGACGGTTGGCGCCACCTGCGCTTCCTGCTGCTGTTCTCGCCGCGCTGGCTGTTCCTCTATCCCGGCCTCGCGCTGCTCGCCGTCGGTCTCGTGGTCGGCGGGCTACTCCTGCCCGGTCCATTCCGTGTCGGCAACGTCAGCTTCGACGTCCACACGTTCCTCGTCGCCGCGCTCTGCATTATCGTTGGGCTACAGTCGATTTCCTTTGCGGTCATCGGCCGACGCTTTGCCTCGCGCTACGGCTTCATCCCGCGCTCCAGCAATCACGACCGCCTGCTCGAGGCCCTCACGCTCGAACGCATCCTGCTAGTTGCCGTTGTCCTGATGCTGATCGGCCTCGGCGCATTGGGCTGGGGCCTGTCCGAATGGGCCAAGCGCGATTTCGGACCGCTCAACCAGACCAGCACCATGCGCGCCGTCATTCTGGCCATGACCGCGCTCGTGTCCGGTTTCCAGATGATGATGAGCGGCTTCATGTCGTCCATGATCAACATTCCCATCTATGAGCGCCGTGTGGCCGAGGCACCCTTGCCCGACAGCACGACGCATATCCGCACCCTATAACGCCCCGGAGCACTATGCTCGATCCCCTGATCCTGCTGGCCTTGGCCGGTGTCGGCCTGTTGGCCGGTTTTGTTGACGCGATTGCAGGTGGAGGCGGGATGATCGCGCTGCCGGCGCTGCTGTCGGTTGGTCTGCCGCCCGTTTCGGCGCTGGCGACCAACAAACTGCAATCGGTGGTGGGCACCGGCATGGCAGCGCTCACCTACTGGCGGCGGGGCTTTGTCTCGCTCAAAGCGCTGATCCCCGCTATCGCGCTCACCTATGCCGGCAGCCTGATCGGCGCGCTGGTGGTCAAACAAATCGATGTCAGTTTGCTCGATACGGCCGTGCCGGTCGCGCTGATCGGTATTGCGCTCTATTTCCTGTTCGCGCCAAACCTCTCCGACGCCGACAAGTCGGCACGCCTGCCGTTTGGCCTCTTCGTGCCGATCATGGGCTTTGCCATCGGCTTTTACGACGGAATTTTCGGGCCCGGCACGGGCTCATTCTTCACCATCGGTTTTGTCATGCTGTTTGGCATGGGCCTGACCCGCGCCTCGGGCAACACCAAGATATTGAACCTGGTGTCTAACCTGGCCGCGCTCACCATCTTCATCCCGGCCGGCGACGTCGTCTGGCCAGCAGCCATCGCCATGGCGGTGGGGCAGGTGGTCGGCGGTTATCTCGGAGCCCGAACCGGCATCCGCTACGGCGCCAAGATCATCCGTCCGGTGGTTGTGGTGGTGTCGATTGCGCTGGCGCTACGCCTGCTGTTCTTCCGCTGAGCGGACACGGCCTCGTCCTTCGACAGGCTCAGGATGAGGCTTACTGAGATTAGGCGGCTCTAAGTGCATACCTCAGGATGAGCCTCCGAGATTGACACCCCAACCGACCGCATCCCGAACCCGATCCCCCCAACAGACCCATCCTGAGCCTGTCGAAGGACGAGGTCGTGGCACGATCTACCCAACCCCTCAATCCAGCCCCGCCACTCCACGCAGCGCGGCATTGATCCGGTCCTGCCAACCCGGACCATCTTCCTGAAAATGCTCTAGCACAGCGCGGTCGAGCCGCAGCGACACCATTTCCTTGCCCTCGGGCGGCGTAGCTGGCTTGGCCGGCGCTGCCGCAACTGGCTTGGTGGTGGCGCTCTTGAAAGCGGCTTCGGCCTGGTCAAAGGCGCTGCCGCGTCGGGGTGTCCGCATCGAATCTTCCTCGTGATTTTGGGCAGTCTATTGCCGGGCGGCGGGCAGGGCGCAACAAAAAAGGCGCCGTGTTGCCACAGCGCCTTTCCACAAAGTTCGTGACTGGGAAGAAACGAACCTTGAAGTCGTAATTTCTGCCAGGCGGCAATGCCGCCCGGCCGTGGGACGTATCCGCCCGTGAGCGAAAAGGAGAATCTAAATCGCTAAGCGATTTAGAAGTCCATGCCACCCATGCCGCCCATGCCGCCGCCGCCTGGCATTGCCGGTGCGTCATGCTTAGGGGCTTCAACGATCAGGGCTTCCGTCGTGATCAGCAGCGATGCAACCGAAGCTGCGTCCTGCAGGGCATGACGAACGACCTTCACCGGGTCGATAACGCCGAGTGCAACGAGGTCACCATATTCACCGGTGGCAGCGTTGTAGCCGAAGTTTGGCGAGTTGTTCTCGAGGATCTTGCCGACCACAACCGAACCTTCAGCGCCAGCATTGTTGGCGATGGTACGCACTGGTTCCTGCAGGGCACGACGAACGATCGCGATACCAGCAGCCTGATCAGCATTGATGCCGGTCACGGTGATGGCATGTGCAGCGCGCAGCAGAGCGACGCCGCCGCCGGGGACGATGCCTTCTTCAACAGCAGCACGGGTAGCGTTCAGCGCGTCGTCGACGCGGTCCTTGCGCTCCTTGACTTCAACTTCAGTCGAGCCGCCAACGCGGATCACGGCAACACCGCCGGCGAGCTTTGCCAGACGTTCCTGCAGCTTTTCCTTGTCATAGTCCGAAGTGGTTTCTTCGATCTGCGACTTGATCTGACCAACGCGGCCCTGGATGTCTTCCTGGGTGCCGGCGCCGTCGACGATCGTGGTGTTTTCCTTGGTGATTTCAACGCGCTTGGCAGTGCCGAGCATGTCGATGGTCACGTTCTCGAGCTTGATGCCGAGATCTTCTGAGATCACCTGGCCGCCGGTCAGGATGGCGATGTCTTCGAGCATTGCCTTGCGGCGATCGCCAAAGCCTGGTGCCTTGACGGCAGCAACCTTGAGGCCGCCACGCAGACGGTTGACGACGAGGGTCGCAAGAGCCTCACCTTCGATGTCTTCAGCAATGATCAGCAGTGGGCGCTGGCTCTGAACAACCGACTCGAGGATCGGCAGGATAGCCTGAAGGTTCGACAGCTTCTTTTCGTGCAGGAGGATCACTGGATCTTCCAGAACGGCGGTCATCTTCTCGGCATTGGTCACGAAGTATGGCGACAGGTAGCCACGGTCGAACTGCATGCCTTCAACGACGTCGAGTTCGGTCTCAGCAGTCTTGGCTTCTTCGACGGTGATGACACCCTCGTTGCCGACCTTCTGCATGGCTTCCGAAATCATCTCGCCGATCGAGGTTTCGCCGTTGGCCGAAATAGTGCCGACCTGCGAAACTTCCGAAGACGACGTGATCTTCTTGGCCGAAGCCTTGAGCGAAGCCACAACTTCTTCAACAGCGAGGTCGATGCCGCGCTTCAGATCCATTGGGTTGAAGCCGGCGGCAACAGCCTTGACGCCTTCAACAACGATGGCCTGACCGAGAACGGTCGCAGTGGTGGTGCCGTCGCCAGCAACGTCGTTGGTCTTGGAAGCGACCGAACGCAGCAGCTGTGCGCCGAGGTTTTCGAACTTGTCTTCGAGTTCGATTTCCTTGGCAACCGACACGCCGTCCTTGGTGATGCGTGGCGCACCGAAGGACTTTTCGATCACGACGTTACGACCCTTTGGGCCGAGGGTCACCTTGACTGCGTTTGCCAGGATGTTGACGCCACGCAGCATCTTGTCGCGCGCGTCAGTGGAGAACTTTACTTCTTTAGCGGCCATGGAGGGCGCTCCTTAAAGTGCAGACAAAAAGAAAGGGATGAGGAAGCAGAAGCGTCTGACCAAAAAGTGCAAAGCGGTTTTTGGGAAATTCAGACGCGTTCAAAAATAAAAACGCGGTTCCGGATTTCCGGAACACTTCGCGTTTTTAAGCTTCGACGATGCCCATGATGTCGGATTCTTTCATGATCAGCAGGTCTTCACCGTCGACCTTGACCTCGGTGCCGCTCCACTTGCCGAACAGCACGCGGTCGCCGGCCTTGACGTCAAGCGCGGTTACTTTGCCGGAATCGTCGCGGGCGCCGGGGCCAACGGAAACGATCACGCCTTCGGATGGCTTTTCCTTGGCGGTGTCTGGGATGATAATCCCGCCTTTGGTCTTTTCTTCGCTGTCGAGGCGACGGACGACCACGCGGTCGTGCAGGGGACGGAAGCTCATGATTGCTCCTATTAGCATCAAACTGAAATGCAATTTCGCGCTGTTAGCACTCACGATTGTAGAGTGCTAATGCAGTGCAGGGGATATATGGCGCACCCCCTTTAGAGTCAAGGTCGGGTGAACCGAGTTTGTGTTCGTGCGTTGATCTCGGACACTCTCAAAACTCTAAATGGCAGGTCATCATGACGCGTCAATGTCTGGACAAAGATATCAAGATCACACCCGCCAAAGGCCGGGTCCATGTGCTGTTTGACGACGCCGAAATCGGCAGCTCGCTGAACGCCCTCGAACTCGACGAGCCCGGCGCGCCGCTGCGCATATATATTCCGCGCGAAGACATCCGCGAGGACGTGCTGGAGCGCTCCGAAATCCGCACCACATGCCCCTATAAGGGCGAGGCGCACTACTACACCCTCAAAACCCTAACCGCCGACGGCCCCGACCAGGTCTGGTACTACCCCGACCCATGCCCCCTGGTTGAACCCATCCGCGACCACCTCGCCTTCTGGGGCGACCGCATCGAGTATCGGACGTCCGAGGTTTAGAGGGCATGCCCTCGTGGTTCGAGGGTCGCTGCGCTCCCGCCTCACCTTGAGGGCTGCTCTAGTCGCAATGTCCTCGTAGCCCTCATGGTGAGGTGCGAGTTCTTCACGAGCCTCGAACCACGAGGGCGTGGCACAAACCCACTTTCCCCCTTCCAAGCCACCGCAACCTGAGCCATAAGGCAAGCATGACCCAGGATAACACTCTACAGATCAAGCTGCGCCTCAAGGGCGGCAGCGGCCCGAACGCTAACTGGCATTGGGAAATCCACGATGCCGAAGGCAAAATCCTCAAGACCGGCAGTGCTGTCGGCCCTGAGCACAAGGCATTCGCCACCGCGCGTATTGCCAAGGAAAAGCTGGAGCAAGCCTCCGGAAATTGATCCCGGCCGCCGGATTTAAGAGACTGCCGTGACCGTTTCCAAGCCCACCCTGTCCCATAGCCCCGCGCAACATCGGGGTGGGCCAATGCGTGGCATCGTGCTCAAGGTCTTTTCCGTCTGCTGCTTTGTGGTCATGGCCACCATGCTCAAGGCCACCGGGACCATCCCGACCGGCGAGCTGGTTTTCTTCCGCTGTTTTTTCGCCATTCTGCCCGTCGTCGCCTATTTGCTGTGGCGGCGGCAGTTGCGCGTTGCCCTCCACACCAAGAACCCGTTCGGTCACGTTGTGCGTGCGCTGGTTGGCGCCACATCGATGGGGCTGGGCTTTTTCGCGCTGACCCGGCTGCCGCTGCCGGAATCCACCGCCATCGGTTACGCCGCGCCGCTGCTCATCGTCGTGTTCAGCGCCCTGCTGCTCAAGGAGCAGGTACATCTGTTTCGCTGGACGGCGGTTATCGTCGGGCTCGTGGGTGTGCTCATCATTCTGTGGCCGCGCCTGACGCTGTTCTCCAGCGGTCAGCCCGCGGGCGATAGCGAAGCCATCGGTGCCATTGCGGCCTTTGCCGGCGCCATCGTCACCGCTTTTGCCATGATGCAGGTGCGCAAGCTGGTGCAAACCGAGCGCACCGAAGCCATCGTCATCTACTTTTTCATCAGCGCCAGCGTGCTGTCACTGCTGACGCTGCCCTTCGGCTGGGTCATGCCGACGCCGCAACAGGCCGCTTTGCTGGTCGGCGCGGGCTTTGCCGGTGGCATTGGCCAGCTGCTGCTGACCTCATGCTATCGCTATGCCGATATGTCAGTGATCGCGCCGTTCGAATATGTCTCGCTGCTGCTGACGCTGGTCATCGGCATGACCATTTTCGGCGACGTGCCAACGGCCGCCATGATCTTTGGCGCCATCATCATCGTCTGCTCCGGCATCGCCGTCATCCTGCGCGAGCACTATCTGGGCCTTGACCGCGTCAAGGCCCGTGAAGCCAATACGCCTTAGCTCGCGACGGCCATTTCCGCCCAGCCCTGGCGCTTGCGATAGATCGTCGATGGGCTGATTTCGAGCGCTGCGGCGGCCAGCGAAACATTGCCGCCAAAGCTGGCAATGGCATCTTCGATAATGCGCTGTTCCTGCTGCCACATCGGCAAGATGACTTGCCGACGTTCTGCTTTCGGCGTCGCCTCTACCGGCGCCACCACACCACGCGACTCGATGTCGGCGGCATTGAGCATGGGCATGGTGATCTCGCCACCATCGCCCATCACCACCATCCGCCGCACCAGGTTCTGCAACTGGCGCACATTGCCCGGCCATTCGGCCGAGGTCAGCAGCGACGCCACATCGGGCGCAAAGCCGCCAAACCGCTTGTGTTCCTCGGCGGCATAGCGCGCGAGGAAATGGCGGGCCAGCACCATGATGTCGCTCGGCCGCTGCCGCAGCGGCGGCAGATGGATCGGCAGCACATGCAGGCGG
Source organism: Devosia sp. 2618 (assembly GCF_040546815.1). Taxonomy (NCBI): domain Bacteria; kingdom Pseudomonadati; phylum Pseudomonadota; class Alphaproteobacteria; order Hyphomicrobiales; family Devosiaceae; genus Devosia; species Devosia sp. 2618. The sequence continues at coordinate 2,612,200 of NZ_JBEPOO010000001.1, read as the reverse complement.
TAGAACAGGTCTTCGCGGAACTTCTTTTCGGTGATCAGCTGCATCGGGTTGCGGTTGGTCGCGCAGATCACCCGCACATCCACCCGCCGCACCGCTGCCTCGCCAACCCGGCTCAACGTTCCAGTCTGCAGGAATCGGAGCAATTTGCTCTGGAGCGACAAATCCATTTCCCCGATTTCATCGAGGAACAGCGTGCCGCCATCGGCCAGTTCGGCGGCGCCCTTGCGGTCGTCATGCGCGCCGGTAAAGGCCCCGCGCGCCACGCCGAACAATTCGCTTTCCATCAGGTCACGCGGGATCGCCGCGCAGTTGATCGCCACCAGCCGCTTGCCGGCGCGCGGACCCTTTTCATGCAGCGCCTCGGCGCACACATCCTTGCCGGTGCCGCTTTCGCCGGTGATGAACACGGGCGCGGAGGAGGGGGCAATGCGCCCGATCTGCTCATAGACAAACTGCATGGCGCTCGATGAGCCGATAAAGCCGGCAAAATCGGCCAGCCCTTCGCCACAGGCTTCAATGCTCAGCGAACGCCCCTTGCCGTGGCGCTGTGCCAATTCGCCAATCCGCGCAGCCATCGCCGGGCCATTGATCGGCTTGACCACATAATCATGCGCCCCGGCCCGCATCGCGCCCACCGATGCCGACACCGAAGCGCCATCGGATACGGCGATCAGCAGCGCGCCATCGGCCAGTCGCACCAGTCGCGCCACCGCGTCATCGCTGCGCGCGCCAAGATCCTTAAGGCTGGCAAGGTCGGCCAGAACGATATCGAAACGGCTGTCGCGCAGCAGCTCGCATGCCTGCTTGCCGCCATTGGCGATGGTCACGCGCAGATTGCTCAGGCTCTGGTTCAGCGTTTCGACAACCAGCTGCGCATGGGCATGGGCTTCGTCGATGAGCAACAGCTGTCCATGGGGCTCGCCGTCGCCAAGAGTATGCATCGCCATGCAGCCCAGTCCTCGCTTCTAATCCGCTGGTCGATGCGCTTCGGCTTGACGCCAAAGTTCTCCGCCAGGCCTTCGATTGTTCAGCAACAGGGTAAATATTCCGTTCCGCTGACTCGCATTTTGCGTAAATCGACGTATTTCGGCCGTAAATAGGCTTGGGAGAGCCGCCGCAGCGCGCTTTTTCCTGCTCGGCTGCGATGCTATGAGAGAAGTGCCGAATCCCGGCGTCTCTGAGGTCCGCCCGTGCAGGCATTGGTCTACACGTTCATCGCCATAGCTGCTGTCGCCGTCGGCGCGGCGGCTTATTTTGGCCTGACCTTTACCCCCGCCAATGCCATTCTGGCCGCTTTGGTGTTCGGTTGCGTCTGCGTCGTACTGATGGAACGCACCCTGCGACTGCGCGCCGAAAACCGCCTCGAACGCGCCATCGAAGACCTGTCGCGCCTGCTCGCAACCGATGCGCAGGCCGGTGCCGTGCTCGGCCAGCGCATCAATTCGATTGCCGAAGTTGACGCCGGTGCGCGCCTTGAAGGCGTCGAAGCCGATATCTCGGTTCTGGGAACAGTTATCCGTCAGGTCGCCGAAGCGGTGGCCGATCTCGAAGAACGCAAGGCAAAGCCTGCCCCGGTCAGCAATGACCGCTTGATTACGGCCCCGTCCGCGCCGGTCGTCTATGAGCCCGAGCCGCTCATTCCGCTGCCGCTGCTGCGTCAGGCCGTGTCCGAAAACCGCCTCATCTATCACATGCAGCCCGTGGTTACGCTACCGCAGCGCCGGACCCAGGGCTTCGACCTTGTGCCGCGCCTGATGCTTGAAAATGGCGATCTGGCTGACCGCGCCGATTTCATGCCGCGCCGTGGTGGCGAAGATGTGCTGCGCCATATCGAAGGCGTCGGCCTGCTCGAAGCCGTCACCATCTGCCGCCGCGCCCGCGCCAATGCGCAGCAGGTTACCGTCTATGCGCCGCTGTCGCGCGCCACCATTGGTGATTCGACCGCCTCCGAGCAGCTGCTGGTTTCGCTCGAAGCCAATCGCGCCATCGCCTCGGGCCTCACCTTCACCATCAGCGAAGCCGACTGGCAGGATCTCACCACCGGCGAACGCGCCATCGCCGATGCCGTCGCCAAAAAGGGCGCCGGCTTTTCAATTTCTGACGTTCGCTCGCTGCGGATCGACATTGCCGAACTCGCCGCGCAGGGCGTTCGCTCGCTGCGCATCGACGCGGCCCGCTTCATCGCCGAGCCCGAAGTCTTCACCGATTTCCACGCCTCCGATATCGCCAACTACGTCGCCCGCTTCGATATCAAGCTGCTCGGCACCGGTGTCGTCAGCGAGCGCCAGATCGTTGAACTGCTCGAAGATGGCATCGTGCTGATCCAGGGGCCCTATATCGCCGCGGCCGGTCCGGTGCGCTCCGATCTGGGCATGGAGCCGCTGCGCCAGACCGCCCGGTAAAACGCCCGATCCACGTAGGCTGGCTTTGATGATACCAAAGCACATTCCCGTTTCCCCTTGATCCCGAGGGGCAAGCTGCCACATACAACGCCCATCCTGTCCGCATCGGAATATCGCGATGACCAGCCCGCTACCTTCAATCACCGGCCTTTCCGACCTCGCCGGCCGCTATGACGCTGTATTGAGCGACGTCTGGGGCGTCGTCCACAATGGCGTCGCGGCCTTCCCGACTGCCGTTGAGGCACTGACCGAGTTCCGCAAAGCCGGCGGCAAGGCCGTGTTCATCACCAATGCGCCGCGCCCCTCGGGCCCGATTGTCGAAATGCTCGACCGGCTTGGCGTGCATCGCGACGCCTATGATGCCATCGTCTCCTCCGGCGACGCGACCCGCGTGATGATCGAAAAATATCGCGGCAGGAACATCCACCACGTCGGCCCGGCAACCGAAGACGATCTGCTTTATGAAGGTCTCGACGTGCACCGCACCGATGCCGATCATGCCGAAGTCGTCGTCGTCACCGATCTCGATACCGATCACGACAATCCCGAAATGTACCGCGACCGCGCCAGGCAGTGGCTGGCCCGCAAGCTGCCGATGATCTGCGCCAATCCCGATCGCGTCGTCGAACACGGCGACCAGATCATCTATTGCGGCGGCGCGCTCGGCGATCTCTACGCCGCCATGGGCGGCATGGTGCTGATGGCCGGCAAGCCCTATCAGCCGATTTACGAAGAAGCCTTCCGTCTGGCCGAAGTCGCTGCCGGTCGCCCGCTCGATAAGTCCCGCGTCCTCGCCATTGGCGACAGCGTCCGCACCGACGCCACCGGCGCCGCCCAGTTCGGCATCGACCTGCTGTTCGTCACCGGCTCAATCCACGCGGCCGAGCTCGACGCCTTCGGCAAGCCCGATCCGCAAGCCATTGCCGATCTGGTCGCGCCCAGCCGAGCCCACATGGCCGGCTTCCTGCCCCGTCTGGCCTGGTGATCCCTGTGACCGGTTTTCAGCGTCTGTCCAATCTCGATGCCGTGCCCGCAGATCTGCGCGGCGCCTTTGTTGCCATCGGCAATTTCGATGGCTTCCATCGCGGCCACCAGCGCGTCATCGCGCGGCTCAAGGCCCGCGCGGCCGAGGCCGGTGTGCCCGCCATTATCCTGACCTTCGAGCCGCATCCGCGCGACGTTTTTGCGCCCGCGCCCTTCATGTTCCGTCTCACCGACGGCGATGCCAAGGCGCGGCTGGCCGAAGCCTTTGGCGTCGATGCCATCGCCATCCTCAATTTCGACCGCGATTTTTCCCAGATCGAAGCCGAGGATTTCGTCTCGCGCTTCCTGGTCGGTGCGCTCGGCGTCACCGGAGTTATCGTCGGCTCCGATTTCCACTTCGGTCGCCAGCGTCGCGGCACGCCAAATTTCCTGCAGGCCTCCGGCGAGGCCTATGGCTTTGCCGTCGAAAAGCTCGACCTGATGGATGAAGGCGACGAGGTCATTTCCTCCTCGCGCATTCGCGCCGCACTATCGGAAGGCGCGGTCACCGCCGCCAATCGCCTGCTCGGCTATCACTGGTTCTTCAACGGCTGCGTGGTCAAAGGCGACCAGCGGGGCAGGGAGCTTGGCTACCCAACCGCCAACACCATGACCCATGCCAATTTCCAGCTGGCCCAGGGCGTTTACGCCGTCCGCGCCCGACTTGGTGATCGGCTGTTCGACGGCGTCGCCGCTTATGGCAAGCCGATGTTCAACAATCAACGCCCGCCCTTTGAAACCCACCTCTTCGATTTCGACGAAGACATTTATGGCCAGACCATCAGCGTTGCTCTGGTCGCCCACATTCGCGGCCAGGAAGTCTTCGCCGGCCTCGACGAGCTGATCGTCGCCATGGACCGCGACAGCAAGAAGGCCCGCGCCGCGCTGGCCGAAGCCCGCCCGCTGAGCGACCTCGACGCTAGATTGGGCTATGTCGGGTGATCGGTTTGTCGGCCTGATCATCGAGCAATAGCCGCACCAGTTCCGCCTGCCGCCGCACGCCTGTCTTGTCGAAAATGCTGGTGAGTTGGCTGCGCGCCGTCGCGACCGAAACGCCGCGTTGCAACGCGGCTGTCTTGCGCCCGCCACTGCGCACGATCTCCCACGCCAGACTTGCCTCGGCAGGTGTCAGGCCGAAACGCTGCCGCAGGCGCTGCACCATCTGCTCCATCCGCGCATCGGGATCTGTCACGAACACCATCGCCAATTGCTGGGTAAAGCCCGGCCACCAATTGCTCGACGGAAATGGCAGGCACTGCACCCAGAGTGGACTGCGTCCCTCGCCACGCGAAACCTGCATAATCCCCTCGTCGGCTGTCACCAGCCCGCGCGCACAGCGTCCGATCAGCTTGTCCAGCGCCGCCGTCTCAGTGGTCGTCATGCAACTGAGTTGCCCATTGTTGAGCCGCAACCCATCGCCCTGCGCCAGAATACGCTCGGCAATGCCATTGGCCGTTCGCACCGTCCCGCTCACCCCGACCAGCAGCGCGCCGCGGTCGAGATATTCGAGCGCGGTGAAAATCCCCATGCCCACGGATTTGGTTTCATGCAGCAACTGGTTGAGCTGAAACGCCCGGATCAGATGGGGCGTGACCATGGACAGAATACGCAGCTGGTCGCGACCATATTCAGTCGGCCCCGAGATCATCAGCGTTGCGCGCCACCCCTGCGAGGTTGCCATATTGAGCGCCGCGCCGTTGAGATATTGCTGGGGCACGCACCATTCATTGTAGAACTCGCCCGCCCGGAATGCCTCGACATCGATGATATCGGCATCGACCACCGGCTGCCCGACCGGCAGGCTGTGCATGGCCAGCTGCATCGGATTGCGCCGGTGATAGTGGTCGGCATATTGGCGCACATATTCGGGGTCGGCCCGCGCACTGACCAGCAGCGGCACCAGGGCCGCCGTCTGTCCGCCCATTGTCGCGTCAAGACTGCCCGTCACATCGGCCAACGAGACCAGCGCCGTTTTCCAATGCTCGGGGTGCGCTCCGGCCTCATAGATATGCTCGATAAGCGAGAGTACCTGATCCAAGGATGTGCCTCCCGGCATGCCTGACCGCGCCACGGCAGTGGATACTCAATCTTCGAGCATATCAAGCCACCTCTGATTGCCACGGAATCTGCCCCGCACCAATCGGACATGTGTTCGATGTGGCCGTCGCTCGCCAACACTAGGCTGCCCTGGATCTAACGCCAGGAGACACCATGAAATCCTTGAAAAAGCGCCTGAGGCTGGCAGCGATTCTGCTGGTCAGCGCATCCGCCGTCGCCGTTGCCATGCCAAAGGCCAATGCATTTGAAACCGTGGTCATCGGCACCCGGCACTTCGTCCACTGTTTCGGACTGATGATCGGCAAACCCGATGTCCATGCGCAGCAATGCCTGCCCAACAATGTCCATACCGAATATGGCAGCATCAGTTCCATGACCGGCTCGGCAGGCGATCCCGTTGTTGCCGAAGAGGAGCCCGAAGAGCCTGTTGAGGAGCCCGAAGAACCTGTCGAAGAGCCTGAAGAGCCCGTCGAAGAACCAGAGCAGCCCGCGCAGGACGAGCCTCCTGTCCAGGCAGTGGACGCTTCTTTGGCCGTCGTCGGTCAGTTCGACTTCGCTTGAAAGCACAGCAATTGGCTGCCCACCGACACACGATTGGTTGAGCATCGGGAACGGGCTGGATGCCATAAATCGCCCGCTCCCATGCTCCGGTCCGGCCCTTCGCGCCCTCCCTTGCAAGGGGCCGCTCGCCAGGTGGCAAAAATCAAGCTTTGCCCCATCGCCCGTGCCTTGCTAAAAGGCGGCCAAATCTTCCTTATCGATTGCCGCTTTTCATGACCGATACCGCCACGGGTGCCGCCGAAACCGACTATTCGGCCACGCTGTTTTTGCCAGAGACCAACTTTCCTATGCGCGCCGGCTTGCCGGACCGCGAGCCGATCTGGCTCAAGCGTTGGGAAGACATGGACATTTACCAGCTGCAGCGCGATCAGGCTGCGCAGCGGCCGCTGTTCACCATCCATGACGGCCCGCCCTACGCCAATGGCAACATCCATATCGGTCACGCGCTCAACAAGACGCTGAAAGATATAGTCTCCCGCTCGATGCAGATGCTGGGCTTCAACTCGGCCTATGTGCCGGGCTGGGATTGTCACGGCCTGCCCATCGAATGGAAGATCGAAGAGCAGTACCGCGCCAAGGGTAAGGACAAGAACGACGTTCCGATCGTCGAATTCCGTCAGGAATGCCGGACCTTTGCCGAGCAGTGGGTCGATATCCAGCGCGAAGAATTCAAGCGCCTCGGCGTGCTCGGCGAGTGGGACAATCCCTACCTCACCATGAGCTTTGATGCCGAAGCCCAGATCGCGCGCGAACTGATGCAGGTCTCGAACTCCGGCCAGCTCTATCGCGGCTCCAAGCCCGTCATGTGGTCGGTGGTCGAGCGCACCGCGCTGGCCGAAGCCGAAATCGAATATGCCGACTACGAGAGCGACACCATCTGGGTGAAGTTCCCGACCTCGCATATCGCCACAACCGCCGGCTCGGGCGTCGAAGACAATCTCGAACGCCGCGAACACCTGACCGGCGCGTCGGTGGTCATCTGGACCACGACGCCCTGGACCATCCCCGCCAACCGCGCGATCTCCTTCTCGTCCAAGGTTGCCTATGGCCTCTATGAGGTCACCGGCGCGCCAGACGGCAATTGGGCTTCGGTCGGTGAAAAATACGTGCTGGCCGATAAGCTCGCCGCCGAAACGTTCGCCAAGGCCAAGGTAGAAACCTTCGTGCGCCTGCAGGACGTGCCACCAGCCGTCTTGTCGGGCCTCCAGTGTCACCATCCGCTGCGTGGCTTCGGCGACGGCTACAATTTCGAAGTCCCGCTGCTCGATGGCGAACACGTCACCGACGACGCCGGCACCGGCTTTGTGCATACCGCACCCGGCCACGGCCTCGACGACTTTGAAATCTGGATGAATTCCGGCCGACTGCTGGCCGAAAAGGGCATCGACAGCGCCATCCCGTATGTCGTCGGCGACGATGGTTTCTACACCAACGAAGCCCCCGGCCTCGACGGCGCACGCGTCATCGATGACAATGGCAAGAAGGGCGACGCCAATAACCGAGTTATCACCGCTCTTGCCGAGCGTCACGCCATGGTCGCCCGTGGCCGCGTCAAGCACTCGTACCCCCATTCCTGGCGGTCCAAGAAGCCGGTCATCTTCCGCAATACGCCCCAGTGGTTCGTCTATATGGACCGCGACATCATGGGTGCACCGGGCGATACACTGCGTCAACGCGCGCTCAATGCAATCGACGCCACCAAGTTCTACCCGGCTGCCGGCCAGAACCGCCTGCGCTCGATGATCGCCGACCGCCCCGATTGGGTGCTGTCGCGTCAGCGCGCCTGGGGCGTGCCGATCACGGTGTTCGTCAACAAGGCGACCAACGAAATCCTCAAGGACGAGGTCGTCAATCACCGCATCGCACAGTCCTTCGAGGAAGAAGGCGCTGATGCATGGTTCAAGCCTGGCGCTGCCGAGCGCTATCTGGGCGACAACTATGCCGTGGCCGATTACGAGATGGTCAAGGACGTGCTCGACGTGTGGTTCGACAGTGGCTCAACCCACTCTTTCGTTCTGCGCAACAAGCAGAAGTGGCCGCACCTCAAGTTCCCGGCCTCGCTCTATCTCGAAGGCTCGGATCAGCACCGCGGCTGGTTCCATTCCAGCCTGCTCGAAAGCTGCGCCACCAATGGCCACGCGCCCTATGAAGGCGTGCTGACGCATGGCTTCACCATGGACGGCGACGGCAAGAAGATGAGCAAGTCGCTGGGCAATACGGTTGCCCCGCAGGACATCATCAAGCAGTACGGCGCCGATATCCTGCGCCTCTGGGTCGCGTCCTCCGACTATTCGGAAGACCTGCGCCTCGGCAAGGAAATCATCCAGACCACGGTCGATGGCTACCGCAAGCTGCGCAACACGCTGCGCTGGCTGCTCGGCAATCTTGCCCATTACGATGCCAAGGATGCCGTGTCCTTTGCGGAAATGCCCGAGCTTGAGCAGCTGATGCTGCATCGTCTGGCCCAACTCGATATGCAGGTCCGCGCGGCCTACAAGGAATACGACTATCGCAAGATCGTCTCGCTCCTCACCAACTTCATGAACATCGAGCTGTCGGCGTTCTACTTCGACATCCGCAAGGACGCGCTCTACTGCGACCCGATCTCGTCGGTAAAGCGTCGCGCCTCGCTCACGGTGCTCAATCACCTGTTCGATTGCCTGACCGCCTGGCTGGCGCCAATCCTGGTCTTCACCATGGAAGAAGTCTGGCTTGAGCGTCATCCCGAGGAGGGCTCCTCGGTTCACCTCCGCCTCTTCCCCGAAGTGCCGTCCGAATGGCTCAATGATGAGCTGGCCACCAAGTGGAACCTGATCCGCTCGGTGCGCCGCGTCATCACCGGGGCGCTCGAAGTTGAACGCCGCGAAAAGCGTATCGGCTCCTCGCTCGAAGCCGCGCCAAAGGTGTTCATCGCCGATGCGCGCTACATCGAGGCGCTTAAGGGCCAGGACCTCGCCGAAATCGCCATCACTTCGGATATCGAAGTGGTGTCGGGCACCGGCGAAGGCTTCACCCTCGACGACGTGTCGGGCATCTCGGTCGTACCAGAACTGGCCAAGGGAACCCGCTGCGCCCGCTCGTGGAAAATCCTGCCGGAAGTGGGCTCGGACCCCGAATTCCCCGACGTCTCGCCCCGCGACGCTCAGGCCCTGCGCGAACGCGCTGCGGCCGGCCTGTAACGTCTGAGAGCCACAGCAATGTTCCTCCCCCTATCAGGGGGAGGTTAGGAGGGGGTACCCGAAATGAATCTGAAATCTCTGACCGACCCCTCCGTCTACGTCTCCCTGACGGCGGCCATTCTCGCGTTCGGGCTGGATCGTGCCCACAAGGCCTATCAGGTCTCGGCCGATTGTATTTCCATCGGCGGCTCCAACTGCATCGAAGTCTTCAGCAGCTACATTCCGTTCTCGATGACCGGCTGGCGCGGCGGCGAAGTGCTCCGCGTTACCGATTTTTTCGATTACGTCCTCGTCTGGAACACCGGCATTTCCTACGGCCTGCTTGATGGCTTGCCGGTCTGGACGCTGGGCGCTGTGATGGTCCTCGCCATCATCGCGCTGTCGATCTGGTGGGTCCGCGCCGATTCGGCGCTGGTACGTCTGGGTCTGGCTTTCTGCATCGGCGGCGCGCTGTCCAATGCGCTGGATCGCCTGATTTATGGCGGCGTGGCCGACTTCTTCCATTTTCACTGGGGCGAGTGGTCGTTCTATATTTTCAACGTCGCCGACGTCGCCATCACCATTGGTGTCGTGCTGCTCATCGCCGATCTGCTCGGCCTCGGCAGGCCCAAGCGCGCCATATCAACCGCCAAGGACTAGGGCCAGAGATCGTTGCCTCGGGGCAACGGTTTGCGCCGGATCGGCTTGAACAACACGTTCCTGCCAGAATCTGGTCTTAGTCGCCAGAATGCGCTATAAGCGCGGCCGACATCTTGAAGGACGTTTCATGCGTAATGGATTGACCGGGCAGCACTCTGCTCGTCGGGCCGTATCCCGGGCTGGTTTGCTTGCTCTGGGCCTGGTCATGGCTGTGGCTCTTGGGGCATGCACCACCGTCGAAGGCACCAATGCCTTGACCGATGTGGGCACCTTTGAGCGCGAAGTCATGTCGAGCACGGCACGCGGCATCGGGCTACTACCAGGCAGTGCGCCTAAGGAAGATCTCACCACTGCGCGTGCGCCGCTTGTGCTGCCACAGTCGGGTCAGGCTCTGCCTGCGCCAACCACCCAGGTTGCATCCGCCCAGCTGCCTGCCAATAGCGACACCGTCCGCATCGATACCAGCAATCTGACCGAGGCTGATCTGCAGCGCCTGCGCAATGCCAAGGTCGTCGATCTGCGCTCCACCGCCGGTCGCCCGCTGACCGAGGCCGAAGCCCGTCACCTGACCGCCCGCATGCAGGCCGCCAATATCGCCGTTCGCACCAATGGCAACCGCCCGCTTTACCTGCCACCCGAAGAGTACTTCACCCGCGTCGGCAATGCCGATCTGGTCTGTGCCGTCGGCAATGGCGAAGTCGTGTCGATCAACGATCCGAAGTGCCCCGAAGCCGTGCGCAAGGCGCTCCGCGCTGCTGCCGCACCGGGTGTCACCAGCTCGGGCATGATCGGTTCGCAGGACGCGCGCCTGAACAAAAGCGACATTACAAACTAGATCAGCTAGGCATTCGCCTGGCTCCAAATATCAAGCGGCCGGATGATCCGGCCGCTTAGTCTTTTCCGCGCCGCCCGCCAGAGATGTCTCCGGCATATGGGTCCCGCATGACATGAAAGTACGCCTCAATGAGCGACGCTCCAGCCAAACCCGATACCGGTGACCGTCTCGCCAAAGTCATCGCCCGCTCGGGGCTTTGCTCCCGCCGTGATGCCGAAGTGTGGATCGCCGCCGGCCGCGTCGTGGTCAACGGCAAGAAGGTCCTGACGCCAGCCTTTAACGTCACCGACCGCGACAAGATCATCGTCGATGGCGCCCCGCTTGCTGCCCGTCAGGGCACCCGCGTCTGGCTCTATCACAAGCCCGCTGGCCTCGTGGTCACCGAGAAGGACCCTGAAGGTCGCGAGACCATTTTCGAGGCCCTCGAAGTCCACGGCCTGCCGCGCGTCGTCACGGTTGGGCGTCTCGATATAAACACCGAAGGCCTGCTGCTGCTGACCAATGATGGCGGCCTCAAGCGCGTTCTCGAACTGCCTGCCACCGGCTGGCTGCGCCGCTACCGCGTGCGCGCCCACGGTTCGGTCACCCAGGCTGCCCTCGACAAGCTCAAGGACGGCATCGAAATCGACGGCATCAAGTATGGCGCCATCGAAGCCACGCTTGAGCGCGAGCAGGGGTCCAACGTCTGGCTCGTCCTGTCGCTGCGCGAAGGCAAGAACCGTGAAGTCAAGAACGTGCTCGGCGCGCTTGGCCTTGAAGTGAACCGCCTGATCCGCGTCAGCTATGGCCCGTTCCAGCTCGGCGATATTCCGGTCGGCGCTGTCGAAACCGTCAAGGCCAAGATGCTGCGCGACCAGCTCGGCAAAAAGCTTGCCGACGCTGCCGACGTCGATTTCGATAGCGAAATGCCGTCCGAAATCAATGCCAACGCCCTCGTCGGCAAGCCAACGCGTGACCGTCTCACCGGTCGCGGCACCAATACCGTCGAGATCGACAGCCAGCGTTTCCGCTTCACCGATCACGCCGAAAAGACCGAAGAAGAACTCCGCGCTGAGCGTCCGCGTCAGGATCGCCCCGGCCGTTTCGACAGCCGCAAGCCAATGGCACGCCGCGACGAGTCGCAGGACGACGAATACGCGCCACCACCCCGTCACATCCATTTTGACGAAGATGGCCGCGCGCCCGAAGAGTTCGTCGCCAAGCGCAATACCCGCATCGTGCAGCGCCCCGATCGCGACGATCAGTCGGCACTGACCTTCGGCAAAAGCGCCCCGCGCCCAGCCGGCGGCAAAAAGCCATTCGGTGCCAAGCCCAGCTTTGGCGACAAGAAGCCCTTCGAGAAGAAGTCCTTCGGCGACAAGCCACGCGGCCCGCGTCGCGACGATGATCGTCGTCCATCCGGCGATCGCAGCGAGCGCCCAAGCGGCGGCAAGTCGTTTGGTGATCGTCCACGCTCGCCCCGTCCAGAGGGCGGCGCACGTCCGCCACGCGGTCGCGAGTTCACCGGCACGCCACGCGGTCCACGTCGTGAAGAGGCTGGCGCCGAGCGCGTATTCGAGCCGCGTCTGCGTCCCGATAGCGAGCGCGGCGAAGGCGCAGCCTTCAAGGGCGAAGCCAAGCGTCCCGGCCGCAACTTCTCCGAAAAGCCAGTCCGCTTCCGCAAGGACGGCGAGCGTCCATCCTTTGGCGATCGCCCACAGCGTTCGGAACGCCCATCGTTCGGTGAGCGTCCACAACGTTCCGAGCGCCCGTCCTTCGGTGAGCGTCCGCAGCGCAGCGACCGTCCAGCCCGTCCGGGTCGTGACGAGTTCGGCTCCGAGGCCAAGACATACGGCAAGCCCCGCATGCGTGCCGATGGCAAGCCAGCGCCAAAGCGTGACGGTGCAGCCCCTCAGCGCGGTCCGCGCCCAGGCGGCGCCGGCGGCAAGCCCGGTGGTTTCGGCGGTAAGCCAGGCGGCTTCGGCAAGCCCGGTGGTCGTCCGACTGGTGGCGCAGGTCGTCCATCCGGTGGGGCAGGCCGCCCATCTGGTGGTGGTCGTCCCTCCGGCGGTGCCGGTCGCCCCTCCGGCGGTGGTCGTCCATCCTCGGGCGGCCCACGTCGTCCAAAGTAAGGCTTGAAGCAACAGAGAAGCTCATGCTGAGCCTGAAGCAACAACAGACCTCATCCTGAGCCTGTCGAAGGACGAGGTCGTGGCACAAAGATGTCACGCCCTCGTGGTTCGACAAGCTCACCATGAGGGCTACTGAGGAAGTCTTGTTATGCGCATCGTTGCCGGCAAATTCCGTGGCAAGCAGCTGAACTCGCCATCCGACGAGTCCATCCGCCCCACGGCCGACCGCGTCCGTGAATCGATGTTCAACATCCTTTCCAGCCGCATCGGCCCGGTCTTTGACGGCGTGCGCGTCCTCGATCTGTTCGCCGGCACCGGCGCGCTGGGCTTTGAAGCCCTGTCACGCGGCGCCAGCCACGTCACCTTCGTCGATATGGGCGCCGAAGCGCGTGGCCTGATCCGCGATCACATCGAAGCCTTCGGGGCAGGGGGCATCACCAAGCTTCTGCGCCGCGACGCTACTGATCTCGGCGTTTCCGGCACCTTCGGTCAGTTCGATCTGGTGTTTCTCGATCCGCCCTACGGCCACGGCCTGGGCGAAAAAGCCCTTGCCGGCATCGCCGCCAGCGGCTGGCTCGCCCCGGAAGCCACCATCGTCTTCGAAGAAAGCGTCGATGCGGAGATCGAAATTCCGACCGGCTTCACCCTCGATGATCGCCGCGAATACGGCTCCGCCGCCGTGCATTTTTTGACGTTCGGGGAATAGCGCGTTCCGCTCACTTCTTCCCCTCTCCCCTTGTGGAGAGCGACGGCATTTCTGCGTTCAGCAGAAATGACAGGGTGAGAAGGCCATGAGAGCTGTGCTCGAATGGCGTAAGCCATCCCATGCCAGACATCCTGAAGGAGCCCCTCATCCGCCCTTGGGGCACCTTCTCCCGCAAGGGGAGAAGGAAGTGGTAGCGTGCCCCTAAGCCGCCAGCGCACACTCCGCGCACTTGCCCCGGATTTCCATCGTCGTCCGCTCGACCTTGAAGCCCTTGGCCCCTGCCCAGTCGCCCAGCCGATCCTCGATCACCGCGTCGGCAAATTCATCCACCTTCCCACACCCCTCGCAGATCGCAAACGCAATCAGCCCCTTGCGATGGCAGTGCTCGTCCGCACACGCGACGAACGCATTGAGCGATTCCAGCCGATGCGCCAGCCCGCGTTCCACCAGCTTGTCCAGCGCGCGATAAACCTGCAACGGCGCCCGCAGCCCATCGGCGCGCAGCTTGTCGAGAATGTCATAGGCGCTCAGCGGCCCCACCGAATGGTTGAGCGCGCCCAGCACCAGCCCCTGATTGCGCGTCAGATCGGTCGGTACGTCGTGACTATGCGCCATGGGTCTCTCTCCTGCCGAACAGCCGCGAAACGGGAACCGTCAGCGACACCAGAAATATAATCAGCGCCATCACCACAATCGAGGGCCCAGACGCCGTATCCCACGTTCTTGATCCGAACAACCCGCCAACCACCGCAATGGCGCCCAACACCGCCGCGACGATCGCCATCATCTCCGGCGTCGCGCTCAGCCGCCGCGCCGTCGCCGCCGGAATGATCAGCAACGAGGTAATCAGCAAGACGCCGACCAGTTTCATGGCAATGGCGATAACGCTGGCCATCAGGATCATCAGCACCAGACGACTCGCCTCCGGCCGCAGTCCTTCGGCCTCGGCCAGTTCCGGGCTTACGGTCGACGCCAACAGCGGTCGCCATGCCAGAACGAGTATCGCCACGATGGCAACGCCGCCGCCATAGATGACGTAAATATCCTGCATCGAGACGGCCAGAATGTCGCCAAACAGGAACCCCATCAGGTCGATCCGCACCGTGGTCAAAAAGCCCACCAGCACCAGCCCCACGGCCAGCGTCGAGTGGCTCAATATCCCTAGAAGCGCATCGGTCGACAGTGTCGCCTGCTTCTGCAAAACGATCAGCGCGCCGGCAACCAAAGCCGCCACTGCAAACACGCCTAGCGTCATGTTCATCGACAAAATGATCGACAGCGCCACACCCAGCAGCGCAGAATGGGCCATCGTATCCCCAAAATAGGCCATCCGCCGCCACACGACGAAACACCCCAGTGGGCCTGTCACGAGGGCAAGGCCCACACCAGCAACCAGCGCGCGAGAGAAATAATCACCGAACATCAGCATTCTCCACGCGGGACGGCACAAAATTTCGCCCAAAACCCGATCTCACCCTCCCCCTCGAGGGGAGGGCCAGGGAGGGGGGGACGGAGCCAGCCAGGACCTCAATCCGCATGGCTATGCCCCTTATGCTCGTGAGCATGATCATGCCCATGGGAATGCTCATGCGCCTCACCTTCAGCCACCACACACCCATCGTCATGATGCTCATGGTCGTGATGATGCTGATAAATCGCCAGTGACCCGGCGGCCCGCTCGCCGAACAGCCGCAGATATTCCGGGCTCCGCTTCACGGCCGAGGGCGTGCCCCGGCAGCACACATGGCCATTAAGGCAGATCACCGTATCGGTTTCTGCCATCACCACATGCAGGTCGTGGCTGATCATCAATATGCCGCTCTGCGTCACATCGCGGATCTGCCGCACCAGTTCGTAAAGTGCCACCTCACCGGAAAAATCGACGCCCTGCACCGGCTCGTCCAGCACCAGCAGGTCTGGCTTGCGGATCATCGCCCGGGCAAACAGCACGCGCTGAAATTCTCCGCCCGACAATTCCTGCACCGCAGCCTTGAGCAACCGCCTTGCGCCGACAGCTTCGAGCGCCGCATCGATCTCGCCAGCCGAAAACCGTCCGGTCAGCGTCATCAGTCGCTCCACCGTCAGCGGCAGCGTCCAGTCTATGGTCAGCTTCTGCGGCACATAGCCGATCTTGAGCCCCGGCTTGCGCACAACCGTGCCGGTGGATGGCTTCAACACGCCCGTCGCCATCTTGGCTGTCGTCGATTTTCCAGAGCCATTCGGCCCGATCAGCGTCACGATTTCGCCGCGGGCAATGGTCAGGTCAACGCCACTCACAAGCGTCCGCCCGCCGCGCGACACGCCGGCATTGCGCAGCGTGATCAGCGTTTCCTTGGGAACTATCGCATTCAAAACTATCGCTCCTTCGCACCCTCTATGAGGCCAGGGTGGGGTCCGACGCTGCCGCAAAATTTCTGCGCAACGGACCTTGACGCCCTTCAATACGTTATAGCATAACATCACCGCAAGCGTAATAACATAACATATCACGCGACGTCACCGAAACAATACGAGGCTCCTGCCGATGAAGCTGCTCGCCCCTTTTGCCCTGCTGTCCACGGCTTTGCTCACCTCCACCGCCTTCGCCGCGCCCAATGTGGTCGCTTCCATCAAGCCCGTTCACTCGCTGGTTGCCGCCGTCATGGCGGGCGTCGGCGAACCCACGCTCATCGTCAAAGGCTCCGCCTCGCCCCACACTTATGCCCTGCGTCCCTCCGATGCCGGCGCCATTGAATCCGCCGATATCGTGTTCTGGACCGGCCACGGCATGGAACTATTCCTCGCCGATTCCCTCGATACCCTCGCCAAGAACGCGACCGTCGTCGAACTTGCCGATTCCCCCGGCATCAAGCTGCTCCCCGTCCGCGAAGGCGGCGCCTTTGAAGCCCATTCGCATGGCGACGAGGATCACGACCACGATCACGAAGGCCACGATGACCACGCCCATGATGAACATGGCGAAGGCGACATGCACTTCTGGCTCGATCCGGAAAATGCCAAGCTGATGGTCACCCAGATCGCGACGAGCCTGTCCGAAGCCGATCCGGAAAACGCAAGCGCCTATCAGGCCAATGCCGAAGCCGAACTGGTAAAGCTGGACGAGCTGGAAAACCAGATCGCCCAGATCCTCGCTCCGATCAAGGACAAGCCCTTCGTCGTCTTCCACGACGCCTACCAGTATTTTGAAGCGCGCTTCGGCCTGTCACTGGCTGGCTCGGTCACCGTAACCCCAGACGTCATGCCCGGCGCCGCCCGCATCGACCAGCTCAAGGCCAAGGTCGCCGAACTCGGCGCCACCTGCGTCTTCGCCGAACCCAATTTCGAACCCACCATCATCTCGGCCATCACCGAAGGCTCCACCGCCAAATCCGGCGTCCTCGACCCCGAGGGTGGGGCGCTGACTGAGGGGCCCGACCTCTACCCAACCCTCCTGCGTGGCCTCGCCACCAGCCTGGTCGATTGCCTGGGCTAAGAAAGCAAGAATACCCCCACCTAACCTCCCCCTGAAAAGGGGGAGGAATCCGGCCGGTGATTGTCGCCATTAGTGCCCAAACTCGATCGAACTCCTCCCCCTATCAGGGGGAGGCCGGGTGGGGTATCCGACAAAGACTCTTTAATCCGTCCCCACGCCCAAACTTCTCCGCAAACGTAACGTGCTAACATATCGGACCTCACATGCTCGCCCGCATCCTCCTCGCCGCCACCGCCCTCGTCACCCCCACCTTCGCCGATGACATCACAACCTGGCGCCTGTTCATCGCCGATCACGCCGACCCCACCGTCATCGCCCTCGACGCAACTACCGGCGAAAACCTCGCCACCTTCCCCCTGACCGGCCCGGCCTCACTCTACGCCATCGACGGTGCCGTCTTCGCCGTCCAGGGCGCGGCCAACCAGGTCGCTGTCATCAACAGCGGCATCAGCGTCGACGACCATGGTGACCACGGCGACATCACCATCACCGATCCAGTTCTTGTCGGCGCGACCCTTGACGGCGAAAAGCCCGCCCACGTGGTGGAGCACGGTGGCAAGACTGCGCTGTTCTTCGACGGCTCCGGCAAGATCAACCTGTTCAGCAGCCACGACTGGGCGCACGACGGCAAGATCGAACCTGTCGAGCTCGACAGCGGCACACCCCATCACGGCGTCGCTGTCCCGTGGGGCGACTACACGTTAAGCTCGGCCGCCAATGCCGATGATGAAAAGAAGCCCCGCATCGGCCTGAAAGTTCTCGACAGCGCCGGCAATCAGGTCGGCGATATCCATGCCTGCCCAGACCTCCATGGCGAAGCCAGTTCAGGCAATCTGGTGATCATCGGTTGTGGCGACGGCGTGTTGATCGTCTCCGGTTCGGGTGAGCCCAAGATCGAAAAACTGCCCTATGCCGGCCTGCCAGACGGCAAATCCACCACCTTTCTTGGTGGTGTCGGCTTGCAGTATTTCCTCGGCAATTACGGTGCCGACAACGTCGCCATTATCGACCCAGCGGAGACAACCGCATTCCGCCTCGTCGACCTGCCAACCCGCCGCGTGCATTTCGCGGTCGATCCGATCCGGCCCAAGTTTGCCTATGTCTTTACCGAAGACGGCAAGCTCAATCAGCTCGACGTGGTCTCCGGCAAACTGGTCCAGTCGCTTTCCGTCACCGATCCATATTCGATGGACGGCGAATGGAGCCTGCCACGTCCTCGCATCGCCGTCGCAGGGAACGTGGTTGCCGTGACCGATCCCAATGCGGGCAAGGTACACCTCATCGACATCGCGACATTCGCCAAGACGGGCGAGTTGCCGGTCGATGGAGCGCCATACAATATCGTCGCGGTCGGGGGCTCGGGGACGGTGCACTAGGGGTAACGTGCACTAAAGCAAGAATACCCCCACCTAACCTTCCCCTGAAAAGGGGGACTTCGATCCGGCCGAAGGCAAAATCACGCCAGTGGCGTGATTTTAGGTGAGAAGGCCGTGAGGGCTATGCCCGAACGGCGGGTGGGGGTATCCCCTCCAAAGACCCGCCCCAGCCGCCTACTTCAACGGCCCCTTAAATATAAAGAACGCCCCAAGCCCGATCAGCCCGAACCCCACACCGTGGTTCAGTGTCAGCTTCTCGCCGAAGTAAAACACGGTGAACACCGCAAATACCGAAAGCGAAATGACTTCCTGGATGGTCTTGAGTTCGGATGGCGAATAGACCGCCTCGCCGATCCGGTTGGCGGGCACGGCCAGCCAATACTCGAAAAACGCGATGCCCCAGCTGATCAGCACCGCGGCCCACAGCGCCGAGGTTGGCCATTTCAGGTGCCCGTACCAGGCAAAGGTCATGAAGATATTGGATGCAACCAACAGCCCGATTGGGGCCAGCGTAGGGAAATTGAAGCCCAAGGCTTCCTCCTGAAGACACCGGACGAACCCGGCGCCTCACAGATATCACCACGCCATTTTTGGAAAAGCGCGAAACTGCATCACTCTCGACAATAAGAGTGGCCCGGTCGCCGCCCCACTTGCTGTCTAGCGCAAATGCTTGGTGCGCTGCTCGAGCGCAAACAGGTCGTCGTGCAGGCTGTCCATGCGGGCCTTGAGCGCCGCCTGCGCGTCATAAACGCCGCGGTTGTAATAATAGGCGCCCATCTTGTCGGCGAAAAACTGCATCAGCATTTCGGACGGGATGACGCCGATATCCTGATCCAGCTCGTTGCGGAAATAGTCCTGAATTTCTCCAACAATGGCCTTGGTCTCGTCGCGGTCAAACTTGATGGGTTTCATCCTGGGGTCCTCTGCTCTTGAGCGTGCTCTCTGCCTAGTGCGAGTCGCATCCACCCGCCGCGCGCAAATCTGCTTCAGCCCACCAACGAGGCGCTTGACCAAAACCGGTTCTTCCTACCGAGCCCGATTGCGGCAACGACCATTTGATGGCAGATTTCGCCGCCGTCGGCCATTGGCGCCAGGTCGATGGCGTCGGCGATGTAGCGCCCGCCTCAAGGAGTTCGGCCATGTTGCTGCGTATGTCTGCCATTGTCGTCTGTGCTGCCCTTGCATCCCCGGCCTTTGCCCAGGACCCATCGACCTTTGCCTGCGATGGCGTGTTTGGCCGCGATAGTTCCGAAGCGCTGCTGATCAAGACCTATGGCAAGGAAAACGTCGTCACCGGCAATGTCGATGGCCCTGAGGGCACCACCATTCTCGCCACTACCGTCTTCCCCAATGATCCGCAAAAGACCATGGAATTTGGCTGGTGGGACGAAACCAATCTGACCGACCTGAGCTACGCTGATCTGTCGCCGTCCATGGAAGGACCGCAGGGCGTGCGCGTCGGCATGAGCGTCGAGGATGTGGTTGCCATCAACCAGGCGCCCTTCACCATTGGCGGCTTCTGGTGGGATTATGGCGGCTACGCCAGTATCGAAGACGGCACGCTCGCCCACGTCGAGGGCAATTGCTACATTTCGCTGCGCTTCGCCCCCACCAATGAAGACACCGATGATCTCGATGTGAACCCTGTATCCGGGGAAGTCTCCATCCCCACCAGCGAGCCGCTGCTCAAGGATCTGGCCGTTCAGGTCCAGGTGCTCAGCATCAGCTATGAAGGCCCCGAAGGCGACGAGTAACCGCAGGGCGGATTGACCGCCCTCAAGGGGCGGCGTACATGTCAAACTGTATTGGTTCCCCGCGTCCGTAGCGGCAAGGGGATACCCGGACCGACGATTTTTCGTTGGGAAGGAAAGGGAACACGGTGAGGCGTACCCATTAGGGACCAACTCCGTGGCTGCCCCCGCAACTGTATGCGGTGCGCGCTCTCACTATGCCACTGGTGGCCGAAAGGCTGCTGGGAAGGCGAGGGCGCTGTCTCCACCGCAAGCCAGGAGACCTGCCAATACAAACGCCGGGCGTAAAGCCCATCTGTTCCGCGCACGGAGGGTGCTGCTATGAATGCAACGACTAAAGCGACGACTGCCACTCAGTCACTCTCGATTTCCCAACGCGTTGTTGCCGGTTCGCTGGCGCTGCTGCTCGGTCTGACCCTGCTGGTCGGCACTGGCTTTGCTGGCGATTTCCGCCTGCATAATGGCGCACACGACACCCGTCATGCCATGGGCTTTCCCTGCCACTAAGGCAGGGTCCGGAGCGCTTCCAGCAAAAGTGGGAACCGGTTTGCTCCTCGGACTTGATCCGAGGATCGGAAGCGCGACCACCAGGAAATCGAGAGAAACATCATGATCCGCAATCTGTTTGCCGCTGCGCTTATCGCAGCGCTATCGGCTGGCCTTTTGACCGCCGTCATCCAGCATTTCCGCGTCACGCCCCTCATTCTCCACGCCGAAACCTTTGAAGGTGAAGGCGGCGGTCATAGCCACGGCGAAGAAGCCGTCGCGCAGGACCACACCCACGACGCCATCGCCACCCTTGAGGAAGAGCCCGAAGAATGGGCCCCCGCCGATGGCTTTGAGCGCACCGCTTATACCACGCTCGCCACCGTCCTCGCCGCCGCCGGCTTCGCGCTGGTCATCGGCGCCGTCTCGATGTTCGCTAATATTCCGATCACCTTCGCCAACGGCTACCTCTGGGGCATTGCCGGCTTCCTCGCCTTCTCGCTGGCCCCGGCCTATGGCCTCGCGCCCGAATTGCCGGGCATGCCGGCCGCCGAAGTCTTCCCGCGCCAGCTCTGGTGGGTCGGTACGGCGCTCGCCACGGGTGGCGCCATCCTGCTGCTCGCCAAAACCCGCGCCGGCTGGGCCTTTGCGGTTGCTGCAGCACTGGTCATTGCGCCCCACATCATCGGCGCACCGATCGGCCCCGATGAGCCAAGCGCCGTGCCAGCCCATCTCGCCACCGAATTTGCCGCCATCACCCTGGGCACGTCCGCCGTGTTCTGGCTGGTGCTCGGCACTCTGTTCGGCAAACTGAACGACGTGTTCGCGCGCAATCGCGTCACCGCAACGGCCGGAGTGCCCGCATGACCGCCAAGATCCCAACCACCGTCATCACCGGCTTTCTCGGCGCCGGTAAAACCACCCTCGTGCGCCATCTTCTGGCGCACGCCCCCAAGGGCAAGCGCATCGCGCTGATCATCAACGAGTTTGGTGATCTGGGCGTCGACAAGGACATTCTCGCCGGTTGCGGCGACGAAACCTGCCGCGAAGAGGATATGGTCGAGCTGTCCAATGGCTGCATTTGCTGCACCGTGGCCGATGAGTTCATCCCCACCATGCAGGCGCTGCTCGCCCGCCCGGACAAGTTCGATCACATCGTTATCGAAACTTCGGGCCTTGCTTTGCCACAGCCACTGATCCGCGCCTTCAACTGGCCAGAGATCAAGGCCCAGGTCACCATCGACGGCATCGTGACGGTGGCTGATGCCGCAGCCCTCGCCGAAGGCCGTTTCGCCTCTGACGAAGCCGCCGTCGATGCGCAGCGCCGCCAGGACGAAATGCTCGATCACGAAACCCCGCTGGGTGAACTGTTCGAAGATCAGCTTTCGGTCGCCGATCTGGTCATCATCAACAAGGCCGATCTGGTCGACGCGGCCACGCTCGCCAAGGTTGAAGCCAATATCCGCGCCGAACTGCGCCCCGGGGTCGGCGTCATCCATGCCCGTAACGGTCACGTCGATATCGCCGCGCTCCTCGGCATGGGCATGTCCTCCGAAGACGACATCGCCAACCGCCCCAGCCATCATGAGCTGGAACATGGCGGCGAAACCCACGAGCACGACGATTTCGACAGCTTCTCGGTCCGCCTGCCATCCATCGGCAGCAAGGACGAGCTGCTCGCAGTCATCGAAGCGACGATCCGCGATCATGACGTGCTGCGCCTCAAGGGCTTCGCCGCCGTTCCCGGCGCCGCCGCCCGCCTCGCCATCCAGGCCGTCGGCCCCCGCGTCACCGCCTATTTCGACCGCCCCTGGAAAGACGGCGAAAAGCGCGAAACGGCCCTCGTCGTCATCGGCGAAAGCCCGCTCGACCACGCCGCCATCACCGCCAGCCTGCAACGCGCCGTAGCCGTCGCCGCCTAAGCGGCTGGTGAGCGGCTAAAAGTTCGAACTGACTGACCCTGGTAGGGTTGGCCCCGATCTGTCCCTCCCCCTCATCAGGGGGACTTCGAACCGCCCGAAGGCAAAATCACGCCAGTGGCGTGATTTTAGGTGAGAAGGCCATGAGACCTGTGGTCGAATGGCAGGTGGGGGCATCCCCCTAACGAAAGAGCACTCGCCATGACCGAGATCACCAAGGATTCCAACGGCACCCAACTCAACGATGGCGATGCCGTGACCCTGATCAAGGACCTCAAGGTCAAGGGCACCTCGGTCACCCTCAAGCGCGGCACGCTGATCAAAAACATCCGCCTCACCGGCGACACCGCCGAAATCGAATGCAACGCCGAAAAGGTAAAGGGACTGGTCCTGCGCACCGAGTTCCTCAAGAGAGCCTGATGGCTGAAGTCGACACTACGCCGTATCCTTCGGAACAGCCCAACCCTCTTGGGAACTGGATCGTCATCGCGTTGCTATGGCCCTTGGTCAGCCTAATAGTGCTGGTTCTGACAATGAGGGTGGTTGCGCCTGGTAGCGTAGTCGACGTACTTTGGGACCATCCAGATTTTGCCGCCGGCATCCTGGCCATTGGATGGGTATTTGGTCTCTTGCCTGCCGCGCTGTCCGGCATAAGCCTCTACGCCATGTCCCCTCGCTTGCCCTCGCGTGGGTTGCGCGCATTGGCATGTGTCGCAATCGGCGCAACAATGAACATAGTCAGCAGCATCCCCGGCATCATCCTTCTAACGAGTGGAGGGCAGTTCGGTTGGGGCTTCGCATTTGCTGTCTCATTCTCCGGCGCCGTGGCTCTGCTGGTGACCGGCGTCCGCTGGAGCGTCCGCTGATGCATCTTCTCTCCGCCCAGGCAGGTGCCATCCAGCAGGAAGGCGAGGCTATCGACCTCGCCCAGCGCCCCGGCGCGCTGATTTTTGCCAGCTCCGCCGATAGCGAACTGGCCATGCTGGCCGGTGCCGCCGACCGGGCGGGGGAGGCCGAACTCCGCCTCGCCAATACGCTGCGCCTCTCCAACAATATGTCCGTCGATCTCTGGCTCGAAGACACCGTCGGGCACGCGAGATTGGTCGTGCTCCGCCTTATCGGCGGCGCGGCCTATTTCCAGTATGGCGTCGATGAAATCAGCGCCCTCTGCACCAACCGCAGAATCCCGCTCGCCCTCATCCCCGGCGACGCCAACCCCGACCCGATCCTGCAATCGCGCTCGACCATCCACCCCGACGACTGGTCCCGCCTCCACAGCCTCTTCATCGCCGGCGGCCCCGACAACGCCGACACGATCTTGCAGGCGTTCAATCTCCTTTCTTCACCTCTCCCTTCGGGGGAGAGGTCGGCCGCATCGAGGCCGGGTGAGGGGGCCTTAGCGGACCTCTCCCCCAAACCCTTCGCCCGCTTCGGCCTCTGGCACCCCGCCACCGGCATGACCGACGAACCCGGCCTCCGCGCAATCCACGCGAGTGGCCCTCATGGTGAGGCGGGAGCGCAGCGACCCTCGAACCACGAGGGCATGGCACCAAACATCCCCATCCTCTTCTACCGGGCCGCCCTCGAAGGCGCCGGCACCGACACCATCGCCGCCCTCATCACCGAGCTCGAAGCCCAGGGCCTCGCGCCCGTGCCTTTGCTCGTCTCCTCCCTCAAGGAAGCTCCCTGCGTCCGCTTTGTGCAAAACGCCTTGGCCGCCTTCCCGCCCTCCGCCATTTTCAACCTCACCGCCTTCGCCCTCGGCATCGATGGGCTCGACGAAAAGTCCAACCCCTTCTCCGGCTCGGACGCACCAGTCATCCAGCTGATCCAGTCCGGCCGCTCCGAAGCGCAATGGGCCGCCGATCCGCAGGGCCTCTCCTCCAAGGATATGGCGATGTACCTCGTCATGCCCGAAGTCGACGGCCGCCTCGGTGGCCTGATCGTCGGCCACAAGGCCGATGCCGTCTGGCACGAACGCTGCCAGATCCCGCTTACCGCCTACACCCCCGACCACTCCGGCATCGCCCGCGCCGTCGTCCTCGCCAAAAACTGGGCCACGCTTCGCGCCACTCCCCGCGCCGAGCGCAAAATCGCGCTCGTCCTCGCCAACTACCCCATCCGCGACGGCCGCCTCGCCAACGGCGTCGGCTACGACGCCCCCGAATCCACCGTCCGCATGCTCCAGACCCTGGACAGGGCCGGTTACGACCTTTCTTCACCTCTCCCTTCGGGGGAGAGGTCGGCGGCGCAGCCAACGGGTGAGGGGGCCTTTCCCCAAACCTCCACAGACCTCATCGCCGCCCTCCAGTCCGGCCCGACCAACGCCAACCCATCCCGCGGCTCATCCCCCGCCACACTCTCGCTCGCCCGCTACTGCGCCCTCTTCGCCAATCTGCACGAAGACATCCGCACCGCCGTCACCGCCCGCTGGGGCGATCCCTCCACTGACCCATTCGTGCGCGACGAAACCCTCCATCTCCCCGCGCTCATCTTCGGCAACGTCGCCATCCTGATCCAGCCCGCCCGCGGCTATCACCTCGACGAAACCCTTAGCTATCACGACCCTGCGCTGGTGCCGCCGCACGCCTATATCGCCGCCTATCTCTGGCTGCGCCACGAATTCGGCGCCCACGCCCTGATCCACAATGGCAAGCACGGCACGCTCGAATGGCTCCCCGGCAAGGCCACGGCGCTCGATGCCGATTGTTACCCCGACGCCCTCTGGGGCCAGCTGCCGCACCTCTATCCGTTCATCGTCAACGATCCCGGCGAGGGCACGCAGGCCAAGCGCCGCACTGGCGCCGTCATCATCGATCACCTCGTGCCGCCGCTCACCCGCGCCGAAACCTACGGTCCCCTCAAGGACCTCGAAGCGCTGCTCGATGAGTATTACGCCGCGTCCGGCATGGACCGCCGCCGTCTAGCCGACCTCAAGCGCCGCATTCTCGATTTCACCCGCGACAGCCGCCTCGATCGCGACATCGGCCTGCCCGAAGACGAAACCGAAGCTCTCATCAAGATCGACAACTTCCTCTGCGATTTGAAGGAAGCCCAGATCCGCGACGGCCTCCACATCTTCGGCCAATCGCCGCAAGGGGATCTCGAACGCGACCTCATCGTCGCCCTCGCCCGCGTCCCCCGCGGCGACGGGGCAGGGGAGAACTCGCTGATCCGCGCCTTGGCGGATGATCTCAAGCTCGGTTTTGATCCACTGACGGCAAAGCTCGGCGCGCCTTGGACGGGACCACAAATCGCGCAGTCGACACCCTCCCCCTTGCGGGGAGGGATCAAGGGTGGGGGCGACGGTTCCTCCAAAGCCCTCAATGTCGCGGATGGCTCCAAACCCCCACCCCAACCCTCCCCGCAAGGGGGAGGGAGGACGACTGTTACGTTGGCGGCCTCAATGCTTCGGACCAACGGCGACGTCGTCGAACACCTCGAATCCATCGCCGCCACCCTCGTCGACGGCACCTGCACCCCCGAGCCCGATTGGCACGCCACCGCCGCCGTCCTCGACACCGTGCGCACCACCATCCGCCCCCGCCTCGCCGCCTCCGGCCCTGCCGAACTGTCCGCCCTCATCGACGGCCTCGATGGCAAATTCGTGCCGCCAGGCCCATCCGGCGCCCCCTCACGCGGCCGCCTCGATGTCCTTCCCACCGGCCGCAATTTCTATTCCGTCGATGCCCGCGCCGTCCCAACGCCCACGGCCTGGGAACTGGGCAAAAAGTCAGCCGAAAGCCTCGTCCTCCGCCACCTGCAGGATCACGGCCACCACCTGCGCTCAGTCGCGCTCTCCGTCTGGGGTACGGCCAATATGCGCACCGGCGGCGACGACATCGCGCAAGCCCTCGCCCTCATCGGTGCCAAGCCCGTCTGGGACCCGGGTTCCCTGCGCGTCTCCGGCTACGAAATCATTCCGCTGGCCAAGCTCGGCCGCCCCCGCGTCGATGTCACCCTGCGCATTTCCGGTTTTTTCCGCGATGCCTTCCCGGCCCAGATCGCCCTGTTCGACCGCGCCATCCGCGCTATCGGCGCGCTCGATGAACCGACCGAAGACAATCCCATCGCCGCCACCATGCGCACCGATGCCCTCGGCCTCATCGCCGCCGGCCAGCCCGATCAAGGCGCCGGCCACCGCATTTTCGGCTCAAAACCTGGCACCTATGGCACCGGCCTTAATGCGCTTATCGATTCCGGCGCCTGGTCCACCAAGGCCGACCTCGGCAATCAGGCCCTCGATTGGGGCCAATACGCCTATGGCGCCAAGTCCGCCGGCACGCCCGAGCGCGCCCGCTTTGCCGCCCGCCTCAGCGACATCGACGCCATCATCCACAATCAGGACAATCGCGAGCACGACCTGCTCGATAGCGACAACTACTACCAGTTCGCCGGTGGCCTTTCCGCCGCCGCCGAAACGCTGACCGGTCAACAGCCCGCCGCCTATCACAACGATCATTCCCGTCCCGAACGCCCGCTGATCAAGACGCTGGAAGAGGAAATCTCCCACGTCATGCGCTCGCGCGTCGTCAATCCAAAATGGATCGCCGGCATTCAGCGCCACGGCTATCGCGGCGCCTTCGAAATCATCGCTACGGTCGATTTCATGTTCGCCTTCGCCGCCACCACCGGCGCGGTCAAGACGCACCATTTCGATCTGGCCTTCGAAGCCTTCGTTGAAAACGACGCCATTCGCGACTTCATCAAATCCGCCAATGCCTATGGCTATGACGAGCTCATCGCCAAGTTCAACGATGCCCGCCAGCGCGGCCTCTGGACCCCACGGTCCAACTCCACCTACGCTCTGCTGACGGGGGAACAATGAATAACACCATCATCTATCTCATCGGCCATTATGGCGTCGGCAAGCTGACCATTGCCAAACAACTCTGCGCCACCAGCGGCGCACGGCTATTCGACAACCATCTGGTCAATAACGTGATTTTCTCGCTGATCCGCGAAGACGGCAGCGCGCCGATCCCCGACCGCGCCTGGGACCTCATCATGACTGTGCGCGATCAAGCCATCACCGCCATCGCCGAAATCGCCCGCCCTGACGCCAGCTTCGTTCTGACCAATGCGCTGATGGAGGACGATCCGCTGGACCACAAAGTCTATGCCCAGATCGCCGATATGGCTGCCCGCCGAAACGGGGTTTTCGTGCCGGTAATTCTCTCCGCATCCGACGCTGCCCATGCCGAACGCATCCCTTCGGAAGATCGCGAACAGCGCCTGAAGATGACCGACGTGACCGGCGCCGCGCACGTGCGCCAGACGCGGCCATTGCTGGCCATCGACCACCCAAACCTGTTGCAACTCGACACCACCCATTTGCCGCCCGATCAGGCGGCACGCACGATCATCGAACACGCGGAGCGCCTGCAATGACCGACAAGCCCGTCAAGAAAACCGACCTGATGAGCGAGGCCGAACGCGACGCCTATCACGCCGAAAAGATGAAAAAGAAAAAAGAGGCGCGCAACAAGATCCTCGCCACCAAGACCGAGGAAAAGGGCCTGCTCATCGTCCATACCGGCAAGGGCAAGGGCAAATCCACCGCCGCCTTCGGCATGGTGTTCCGTGCGCTGGGCCACGGCTACAAGGTCGGCGTCGTGCAGTTCGTCAAGGGCGTCTGGGAAACCGGCGAGCGCGATGTGCTGATGAAATTTCCCGAGCTCGTCACCATCAACGCCATGGGCGAGGGCTTCACCTGGGACGTCGCCGACCGCCAGCGCGATCTAGCCGCCGCCCGCAACGCCTGGGAACAGGCCAAGGCGCTGATCTCCGATCCGTCCAACAAGCTGGTGCTGCTCGACGAGCTCAACATCGTCCTGCGCTACGACTACCTACCCATCGATGAAGTCGTCGAATTCCTGCGCAACAAGCCGGTCGACACCCACGTCATCGTCACCGGCCGCAACGCCAAGGACGAACTCATCGAAATCGCCGACCTCGTCACCGAAATGACCGAAATCAAACACCACTTCCGCGCCGGCGTGAAAGCCCAGAAGGGCATCGAGTTTTAGTTTCCCTACGTTTCCCGTCGGGGGAGAGGGCTTGCCCTCGGGCCTGACCCGAGGGTCGGCGTGCAACGCCGGGTGAGGGGGCCTGTCTTCTATCTCGAAAAACCCACCGCCGCTGCCCTCGGGCTCGACCCGAGGGCCACTCAGGGCCCGGCGCGCACTACGAAAGGTCCTCGGATCAAGTCCGAGGACAGCCCAGTGTATTTGCTGAACAAGCTAGCAATTCCCCTCAAGGCTCTGCACCAGCCGCGCGATCACCGGGTCCATTTTCGCCACATCGCGCACCGCATATTGTGCCCGGAACGCCGCATAGCTCGTCCCGCCGCACAGCAAGATCATGCGCTGATAGATGATCTGCCCGCCCCCAGTGCCCGAAAAGCTGGCCCAGCGTGGCGTCGTCGCCTGATAGGTGATCGCCACGCCGTTTTCGCTCTGCGCATAGCCCTGCCGGTCCATGACTTCCTGCTCAAAGCTCCCCAGCAGATTACCGCCCCAGACCAGCAGCCCCTTGGCCCCGTCCGGATTGTAAAAGCTCTGCCCATCGCCATTCTCGCTCTCGCCGCTGCCGTCAAAGCCTGGCGGAATGTCGACCTCATAGCCAAACCGCGCATTGCTATAATGCTGCCACTCCTGCGCAAAAGCTGGAGCTGCGAACAGGGCGAAGATGACGATGAGAAAGGTGCGCATGAACCGAATCTGCCTGCATCGCCGATTTCACGCAAGCCGTCTTGAGACCTCATGGTGAGCCTGTCGAACCACGAGGTCGGGCACAATACCGCCGTCCAATCGTCATTGCCCGGCTTGTCCGGGCAATCCATCCCTCGGCGCGAGTGAAAAGATGGATTACCCGGCCAAGCCGGGTAATGACGCTGGTTAGCAATCACTGCAAGGAAGCCCCCTACAGCACCACAATCCCACTATGCTTGGCCTTAGCCTCAGGCTCGACATGGATCGTAATCTGCACATCCTCCACCGCCTCGCGCAGCTTCGCCTCGAGGGAATCGCAGATCGAATGTGCCGCATCCACCGTCATCGTCCCCGGCACCACCAGATGAAAGTCGATGAACGTCATCTTCCCCGCCTGCCGGGTGCGGATGTCATGGGCTTCGAGCGCGCCATCGGCATTGCCGGCGATGATGTCGCGGATGGTCTTGCCGGTTTCGGGTGGCACGGCCACATCCATCAGCCCGCCCACGCTTTCGCGGATCACGCCCCAGCCCGACCACAAAATGTTGAGCGCCACCAGCGCCGCGAGAATCGGATCGATCACCGCCCATCCGGTCAAAATCACCAGTCCCAGCCCGATCAGCACGCCGATGGTCGACACCACGTCGGTCATCAAATGCTTGCCGTCGGCCTCAATGGCGGGCGAACGGAGCTTGCGCCCCTGCCGCACCAGCACCCGCGCCCAGATCAGGTTGATCACGGTCGCAAACGCGCTGATCAACAGGCCCTGCGTCGGCGCTTCGGGCAATTCTGGCGACATGAAACCAAAATAGGCCTCGCGCAGGATCAGGATCGCCGCCACGATGATCATCACGCCGACGATAACCGCCGAAAAATACTCGGCCTTGTAATAGCCATAGGGCATGCCCGCGTCGGCCGGCTTTTGCGCCAGCTTCACCGCGATCAGCGCGACGATGGCCGTCACCACATTGACGATCGATTCCAGCGCGTCCGAATAGAGCGCCACCGAACCGGTGATGTACCAGGCCAATAGCTTCAGCCCGAGCACGATAACGCCGACGAGCAGGCTGCACGCAGCGATTGCCAGCGTTCTGTTTGCGGTAATGCTCACGGGGGAATCTTTCAAATCTTGGATAGGTTGGCCATAAACCGAACGTCGCCAGCCCGCAAGTCATTGAATTTGCAAATCATTTTCAGAAGCATTCTGATCTGGAGCAGGCTGCGGCCAAGCCGTTGATTGACCACGCGCTTCTGTCCGCCTAGAACAGTTGGGCGCAGAGTTCCCGTGATGGAACTGAAACAGAATTCGGTGCGGTCGACCCAAATCGGGGACCAACTCCGGAGCTGCAACGGTCTTGAGCGAACCTGCCTCTTGGTGTTGAGAGGCGATCATGTCGATGGTTCTGGCCGGGTCCATTCCCGGTTCATTCAGTATTGAGTTTCCAAGGCTTGTGGTCGGCATCGGCTATTCCAGCGCCGCCACCGCTGCCGAAATCATCACGCTGATCGAACAGAGCCTTGCCTGCCTCGGTGCGGATCAAACGTCCCTTGCCGCCATCGCCACCCACCAGCGCAAAGCCGGCGACGCAAACCTGCTCGCAACCGCCCGCCATTTCGATGTGCCGGTCTGCTACTTCGGCGATGCCGACCTGGGGCTGGCCGTCCCCAACCCATCGGCAAAGGTCGTCGCCGCCATTGGCCTCACCTCTGTCGCCGAGGCCGCCGCCAGTGCCGCCGGTGCTCTCATCCTCGCCAAGCAAAAATCGGCTTATGTCACCTGCGCGCTGTCGCGCTGCGCGCCCGATTTCGAGCCGCTTGCCTTCGGTCAGCCCAGCACTAGTGCGTCCACGGCAGCGTCGATGCTCGCTACTTCCAGTGCCGGTCCATAGGCAGGCCGTTCGATCATGACCACTTTTACGCCAAGCCGCCGCGCGGCTTCCAGCTTGGCCGCCGTCTGCGCGCCGCCCGAATTCTTGGTCACCACATGAGTGGTCCCCTCGCGCTCCATCAGCGCCATTTCGTCGCTGACGCTATAGGGTGGTCGCGTCCGCAGCAGCGTCGCATGGCGCGGCATCTCCACCGCCGGGGCCTCGATGGTCCGCACCACAAACTGGCAATCGTCGCGCTCCAGAAAATGCTCCAGCCCGGTATGGCCCGTGGTCAGCAGCACATCGGCATTGCAGGGCAGGGCGCGTGCCGCCTCGGCCGCCGTCTCCACAGTCATCCAGTCATCGCCAACCGCCTGCTCCCAGGCCGGGCGCATATACCGCACCAGCGGAACGCCGGTCGCGCGGGCCGCCGCCACGGCATTGATCGAAATCTGACCCGCATAGGGATGCGTCGCATCCACCAGCCGCTCGATCCCCGCCGCCCGCAGATAAGCTGCCAGCCCCGGAATGCCGCCGAACCGCCCCATGCGCAACCCGCCCTCGGGCAAAATCGGGTCCTGCGTCCGCCCCGCCAGCGAGGTCGTCACGTCATGGCCCAGCGCCACCAGCCGATTGGCCAGTTGACGCGCTTCGGCTGTCCCTCCAAGGATCAATATCTTCATCGGCCTATCGGTGCTCCACCCACCCACTGTGCCTATTTCAAAGCGCCGTCTCAAGAGTTGTTGCACTGATGTTTGGCTGGATCAAAAAATCAAAGCGCCCCGGCCACTTCGCCGCGCTCGATCACGCCGACTTCCCCAGGCTCGAACCGGGCAGCGTCTGGCTGGTCGGCGCCGGGCCCGGCGGCCCTGGTCTCGTGTCCCTGCTCGCCTATCACGCGCTCGCTCAGGCCGATGTCATCGTCCACGACGCCCTCGTCTCGCCCGACCTCCTCGCCATGGCGCCCAGCCGGGTCGAAAAGCTGTTCGCCGGCAAGCGCGGTGGCAAGCCATCGCCCAAGCAGGCCGACATTTCCCTCCAATTGATCGACCTCGCCAAAGCCGGCAAACGCGTCCTGCGTCTCAAGGGCGGCGATCCCTTCATGTTCGGTCGCGGCGGCGAAGAAGCCGGTGCCCTGGCGCGGGCAGGCGTGCCCTTCCGCATCGTCCCCGGCATTTCCTCGGGCCTTGGTGGCCTTGCCTATGCCGGCATTCCCGTCACCCACCGCGACACCAACCACGCCGTGATTTTCCTCACCGGCCACGACGAATCCGGCGCGGTCCCGCAAGGCGTCGACTGGAACGCCGTGGCCAATGCCGCCCCGGTCATCGTCATGTTCATGGCCGTCAAACATCTCGGCTCCATCGCCGAAAAACTGCTAGCCGCCGGCCGCGACGGCTCCGACCGCGTCGCCATAGTGTCCCACGCGGCGACACCAAACCAATCCGTCATCGAAACCACCCTCGCGGACGCGCCCACGCTCACCAACGTTCCCACCCCCGCCATCGTCGTCCTCGGCCCCGTCAGCGCCTACCGCCAATCCCTCGACTGGTACGTCGACCAAGCGCGAGGGCATGTCTTTGGCTAAGGGCCTCGTCATCGCTGCCCCACGTTCCGGCTCGGGCAAAACCGTCATCACCCTCGGCCTGCTCGCGGCGCTCCGCCGTCGTGGCACCGTCGTCGCGCCCGCCAAAACCGGCCCCGACTACATCGACCCGGCCTTTCTCTCCCGCGCCGCCCTGCGCGATGCGGTCAATCTCGATCCGTGGTCGATGAGCGCTGCCCGCCTCAAATCCCTAGCCGCCACCCAGGCCACCGGCGCCGATCTGCTGCTGGTCGAGGGCGTCATGGGCCTGTTCGATGGCGCCGCCGACAATACCGGCTCCACCGCCGATCTTGCCGAACTGCTCGAACTCCCGGTCATCCTCGTCGTCGATGCCGAACGCCAGAGCCAGTCCGTCGCACCCCTCGTCGCGGGCTTCGCCAATTGGCGCCCCGGTGTGCGCATTGCGGGCGTCATCCTCAATCGCGTCGCCTCGATGAAGCACGAGCGCATGCTGACAGATGCCCTCTCCGCCACCGGCATCCCATGCCTTGGCGCCATCCCGCGCGACGCAAATCTCATCGTCCCCGAACGCCATCTCGGCCTCGTCATGCCCGGCGAAGTCGCCGCCTTCGAAACCTTCCTCGATGCCGCTGCCGAAGCCATCGCCAGCTTCATCGACCTGCCGCGCCTGCACGCCCTCGCCACGCCCATCGCCGAAGGCGACGCTCCATCAGCCCCACTCGCCCCCCTTGGCCAGCGCATCGCCATCGCCCGCGACGACGCCTTCGCCTTCCTCTATCCCCACCTGCTCGACGGCTGGCGGGCCATGGGTGCCGAACTCAGCTTCTTCTCGCCCCTCGCCAACGAAGCCCCCGCCAGCGATGCTGACGCCATCTATCTCCCCGGCGGCTATCCCGAACTGCATGGCGCCACCCTTGCCGCCGCACAAACCTTCAAGTCGGGCCTCACAGCCGCCCACGACCGCAATGCGCTGATCTATGGCGAGTGCGGCGGCTTCATGGTGCTGGGCGAAACGCTGGTCGACAAAGCCGGGCAGGGCCACGCCATGGCCAACCTGCTCCCCGTCACCACACGCATCGATCGCCCCAAGCGCATCCTGGGCTATCGCCGCCTGATCCAGTCCGGCGATCTGCCCTGGCCCGGCCATCTCAACGCGCACGAGTTCCATTACTCATCCGCCAGACAATCCCGCCTCACGCCACTCTTCGCCGCCACCGACGCCCGCAACGAACCCCTGCCACCCATGGGCGCCGTCATCGGCCGCACCATGGGCTCCTACGCCCACATCATCGATGCGGCATATCCATGAGGCCTCATGGTGAGCCCCCTGAGCCTGTCGAAGGGCGAACCACGAGGTCGGGCACACCGATCTTGCCACGGCCTCGTCCTTCGACAGGCTCAGGATGAGGTCTACTGAACATGTCCGCTAAATCCCTGATGTTCATGGGCACCGGCTCCGATGTCGGTAAATCCCTCCTCGTCGCCGGCCTCTGCCGCGCGCTGGCCAATCGTGGCCTCTCCGTGGCGCCCTTCAAACCGCAAAACATGAGCAACAACGCCGCCGTCACCGCCGATGGCGGCGAAATCGGCCGCGCCCAGGCGCTGCAAGCCCGCGCCGCCCGCCGCGAACCCATCACCGCCATGAACCCGGTCCTGCTCAAACCAGAACAGGAAACCGGCTCGCAGGTCGTCGTCCGTGGACAGCGCCGCGCCTCTATGTCGGCCCGCGCCTATTGGAGCGAGCGCGGCAAGCTGATGCCCGAAGTCCTCGCCGCCTTCCAAGAGCTTTCAGCCAGTGCCGATATCGTCCTCGTCGAAGGCGCCGGCAGCGCCTCCGAGGTCAATATGCGCGCCAATGATCTCGCCAATTTCGGCTTCGCCCAGGCCGCCAATGTCCCGGTGATCCTCGTCGGCGACATCAATCGCGGCGGCGTCATCGCCTCCATCGTTGGCACCTTCGCAGTCATCCACCCCGCCGACGCCGCCCTCATCGCCGCCACCGTGATCAACAAATTCCAGGGCGATCCATCGCTTTTTGCCACCGGCTCCGCCTTCATCGCCGAGCGCACCGGCGTCCCCTGCCTCGGCCCCGTGCCGTGGTTCGCCGATGCCAGCAAACTCCCCGCCGAGGACGTGCTCGCGCTCGATGATTTCGCGTCCAACCGGGCAGGGCGCTTCACCATTGCCGTGCCCCGCCTGCCGCGCATCGCCAATTTCGACGACCTCGATCCGCTCCGCGCCGAGCCCGATGTCAGCGTCATCATGGTGGAGCCCGGCCAGCCCCTGCCGCGTCACGCCGATCTCATCATCCTGCCCGGCTCTAAGGCCACCCGCAGCGATCTCGCCGCCCTGCGCGCCAATGGGTGGGATATCGATATCCTCGCCCATCACCGCGCCGGCGGCCGCGTTCTCGGCATTTGCGGCGGCTACCAGATGCTCGGCCGCACCATCGCCGACCCCGAGGGCATCGAAGGCACGCCCGGCGTTAGCAATGGACTCGGCCTCCTAAGCGTCGAAACTGTCCTCACCCCCACCAAGCAACTCCGAGTCGAACAGGCCATCCACGCCCCCTCCGGCCAGTCCATCAGCGGCTATCACATGCATATGGGCGAAACGGCGGGCCCCGACCGCACCCGCCCCTTCGCTCGCGTCGCCGCCGCCGATGAAGGCGCCATCAGCACCGATAGCCGCGTCGCCGGCACCTACCTCCACGGCCTCTTCGCCGCCGACGCCTTCCGCCGCGCCTACCTCGGCAACGCCGCCAGCCCCGACCTCGCCTACGAAACCACCATCGACCAAACCCTCGACGCCCTAGCCGCCCACCTCGCCACCCATCTCGACATCGACGCGCTATTGGCGCTGGCGAGGTAGACCGCTAGACCTCGGCACTCCCAGTAGACCTCATCCTGAGCCTGTCGAAGGACGAGGTCGTGGCACGATCTCGCCAAGCCCTCGTAGTTCGACAAGCTCACCATGAGGGCTACGTCAGAGTGTTTTGCCACCGACCGCGTCATTCCCGCTTTCGCGCCATTGAAGTCGTGGGCTAAAAGGCTTCGAGCCCGAGATCCACCACATGCACGCCTTCATCGCCTCCGCCGCCCTGATCCTCGAGCGCCGCCTCGGCTATTCTCCACGCCTCGTTGCCGCCGTGGGCCACCCGGTCATGTGGTTCGGCACCATCATCGATTTCCTCGAAACCCGCCTCAACACCCCCGAACGCACCGCCCGTCAGCGCCGCGATGCCGGCATCGTCGCCCTTGGCGGCCTGCTCGTGCTGCTCCTGGTTATCGCCGTCGCCGCCCAACAAGCCCTCCGCGCCATTCCCGGCGGCTGGCTGCTCGAAATCCTCGTCGCCACGCCCTTCCTCGCGCAAAAGGAACTCGGCCGCGCCGTGGAAGCAGTCGCCACAGCCCTCCGCACCTCGCTTGAAGCCGGTCGCGAAGCCGTCAGCCACATCGTCGGCCGCGATCCCCAAACCCTCGATGAAGCCGGCGTCGCCCGCGCCGCCATCGAAACCCTCGCCGAAAGCACCTCCGATGGTGTCGTCGCGCCGTGGTTCTGGCTGGTCATTTTCGGCCTGCCGGGCATCGCGCTTTACAAGGCCATCAACACCGCCGATTCCATGATCGGCCATATGAATGAGCGCTACCGCGACTATGGCTGGGCCGCCGCCAAGCTCGACGATCTGGTCAACTGGATCCCGGCGCGCCTCACATCCCTGCTGATCACTGCCGCCTGCTTCTTCACGCCCCATGCCAGCCCCGGCAGCGCCTGGTCCATCGCCGACCGCGACGCGAGCAAACACGCCTCGCCCAATTCCGGATGGCCCGAAGCCAGCTTTGCCGGTGCTCTGGGCTTCAAACTCGGCGGCCCCCGCAGCTATGATGGCGAACGGGTCGACCTCCCCAGCTTCGGCGACGGTAAATCCGAGCTGGTCGGCAGCGATATTTTGCGGGCGCTGGTGCTCTACCACAGCACGCTCAATGTGCTGCTCGGGGTGAGTGTAGTGATGGCGTTGTTGGCTTGGGTGGCGTAGTGGCGAAGGCGCGTTTTTACGAGGATACCCCCACCTAACCTCCCCCTGATAGGGGGAGGGATTTGGCCGGTGCTAGGTCAGATATCACCGCAAACTCGATCGGATTCCTCCCCCTATCAGGGGGACTTCGATCCGGCCAAAGGCAAAATCACGCCAGTGGCGTGATTTTAGGTGAGAAGGCCATGAGACCTAGGGTCGAATGGCAGGTGGGGGTATCCTCTAAAACCTCAAGCGCCTTTGGCCAGCTCTGGAAGTGAAAAGACCTGCAAGCGGCACCCACAATCAGCCACCCAGCTCCCTAAGCCTCATGCCGCCGCGTCTCCGCCACCCCCGGCGCTTCCCCTTTCAGCACGATCGGCAGTCCAGCCACCACGAAATACGCATCATCGCAAATCTCGGCCAACCGCTGATGCGCTGACCCCGCCAGATCGCGGAAGGTCCGTGCCATCGCATTATCCGGCACGATCCCCAGTCCAACCTCGTTGCTCACCAAAATCACCTTGGCCGTCTTGAGCTGCACCAGCGTGGCGCACAGATCGCTCACCGCCGCAGCGACATCCTCATTGGCCATCAGCAGATTGGTGATCCACAGCGTCAAACAATCGACGAGGATCACGTCATGCTCCGCCGATGCCTTGATCAGCGCGTCCGACAGCGCCAGCGGCTCCTCGATGGTCGCAAATTTTGCCGTGCGCAGCGCCTGGTGGCTGGCCACCCGGTCGCGCATTTCGGCGTCCAGCGCCTGCGCCGTTGCCAGATAGGCGGGCCTGCTGCCGCTGCGGATCGCCAATTGCTCGCTGAACGCTGTTTTGCCCGAACGGGCCCCGCCGAGCACAAGCACATGTCGTGTCACAGTATTCGCCTCCACACCTGATTGATCACCACCTCATAGCGACAAAAAAGCGCCACGTCCGAATGGGTTGCGCTGCCCGCGCACGCGAGCTATGCAACTCATGCCTCTGGTGGACGTTTTTGTGCCTTATGCTACTTTCGTCTAAGCGGAATTGGCACTATGGTCCGCGCCGAAACGACATCATAGAATCCCTACAATGCGTTTCCGGCAAAAACTGGATTCCCGGTTTTCCGTCTGGAAGCGCGACCAACTTGTGAGCGGGAGAATCCCTGCGTGCCCAGATATTATCTTGGCGTCGATGGCGGTGGCACCAATTGCCGCGTGCGGCTGGCTGACGAAAATCTGAAGACCCTGGCCGAAGTCAAAAACGGCCGCTCCAATCTGCAGATCGACGACGGCGAACCCGCTTACCGCGCCATTAGCGATGGTACGCGCGATGTGTTCAAGGCTGCCGGTATCGATTTTGCCGAAACCGCCAATACCTATGCCTGCTTCGGCATGGCCGGTGGTCGCATGGATAGTGCCCGCGCCGGATTTGCCGCGCGCGCCTGGCCCTTCGCCGGCGTCAAGGTTTACGACGATATCGATATCGCCCATGCCGGTGCCCTGGGTGGCGGTGAAGGCGGCGTGATCATTGTCGGCACCGGTTCGGCGGCCATGTCCATCGTCGATGGCAAGCGCCATCAGGCCGGTGGCTGGGGCTTCCCGATTGGCGATCAGAT
Organism: Devosia sp. 2618; assembly: GCF_040546815.1. Classification (NCBI taxonomy): domain Bacteria; kingdom Pseudomonadati; phylum Pseudomonadota; class Alphaproteobacteria; order Hyphomicrobiales; family Devosiaceae; genus Devosia; species Devosia sp. 2618. Next base: position 2,573,923 of record NZ_JBEPOO010000001.1, on the reverse strand, counting down.
GTCGGGCGCCATTCTGGGCCGCGAACTGGTCCGCTACGCCGTCGAGGCAGAAGATGGCCTGACGGAAGGCTCGCCCCTGACCAAAGCCGTCATCGCCCAGCTCGGTGGTAACAATCAGGCTGTCATGACCTGGGCCTTTGCCTCGGCGCTCGATCTCAAGATCATCAGCAGCGACGGCTCCGAAGGCTGTGACGATGCGCTGATCGGGCGCGCGCCAGCCGAATTCGGCAAGCTGATGCCGCTCTTTATCGAATATTTCGACAAGGGCGACGCCGTGGCGTCCAAAATGATGGATATCCAGCTCGGCTACATCGAAACCTATGTGCGCTGGTTCAAGGCGCACGATGCCAGGGTGATGGCCATCGTTGGCGGGTTCGGCGAACGTCTGTTCCCGATCCTGCAGCAGCGCTACGGCGACTTCGTTGCCCTGCCAAAATTCGAACCTCTTCATGGCGCGGTCATTCTCGCCAAGCAGAACTTCTCCGCCTGAACCCCGCGTCAAACAGGGACTAGTCCAGTGTCCAGCCGTATCATTCCTGTCCAGCCTTTCGACTACGTGGTGTTCGGTGCCACCGGCGATCTGACCAAACGCAAGCTGATCCCGGCGCTTTATCAGCGCTTCAAGGATGGCCAGTTCGACGATAACTGCCACATCATCGGCACCTCGCGCTCCAAGCTGAGCAACGAGGATTTCCAGAAAGTGGCACGCGACGCGATCACCAGTTTCGTCGAAAAGGAATACCAGGATCAGGCGATCATCGACCGCTTCGTCCAGATTTTCTCCTATGTCTCGCTCGATGTCAGCAACCCCGACGCATCCGATGATCTGAGCCACGCCCTGCGCGAAGATCCAAACATCGTGCGCGCCTTCTATCTGGCCGTGGCGCCTGATCTGTTTGAGCCCATCGCCGAATATCTCGCGGCCAAAAACCTCTATCGTCGTGACGCCCGCGTCGTGATTGAAAAGCCATTGGGCCACGATCTGGCCTCGTCGATGGAAATCAACGACGGCGTCGCCAAGATCTTCAAGGAAGATCAGATCTACCGCATCGACCACTATCTCGGCAAAGAGACGGTGCAGAACCTGTTGGCCCTGCGCTTCGGCAATACGCTGTTCGAGCCCGTCTGGAACAGCGCTCACATCGACCACGTGCAGTTGACCGTTGCTGAAACCGTCGGGGCCGGCACGCGCGGCTATTATGACGAATCCGGCGCCCTGCGCGACATGATCCAAAACCATATGCTGCAGCTGCTTTGCATGGTCGCCATGGAGCCACCCGCTTCCGACGATGCCAATGCCCTGCGCGACGAAAAGCTCAAGGTGCTCCGCGCCCTCAAGCCGATCGTCAATGGCGATGTGGCCAAAAACACCGTGCGCGGCCAGTACAAGGGCGTCCGCTCCGAAACGACGTCGGTCGCTGGCTATCAGGATGAGTTGCCCGACGACAAGAAGGGCAGCCGCACCGAGACTTTCGTGGCGCTCAAGGCAGAAGTCGAAAACTGGCGCTGGTCGGGCGTGCCGTTCTATTTCCGCACCGGCAAGCGCATGGCCGACCGCGTTTCGGAAATCTGCATCCAGTTCAAGCCGATCCCGCACTCCATGTTCGATCATGCTGAGGGCGCGCCAAAGGCCAACAAGCTCATCATCCGCCTGCAGCCCGATGAGGGCGTGTCGCTGATGATGATGATCAAGGATCCGGGCCCGGGCGGCATGCGCCTGCGCGAAGTGCCGCTGAACCTGAGCTTTGCCCAGACCTTCAACGAGCGCATGCCAGAGGCATATGAGCGCCTGCTGCTCGACGTCATTCGTGGCAGCCAGACCCTGTTCATGCGCCGCGACGAATTGGAAGCCGCGTGGAAATGGGTGGACCCGATCCGCGAGGCGTGGGATCGTTCGAGCGAAGCACCACAGTCCTACGTGGCAGGCACATGGGGCCCCAGCAGCGCGATCGCCCTGATCGAACGCGACGGCCGCACCTGGTACGAAGACGACAACTAGGGAGCAAACATCCCGCCACGCCCTCGTGGTTCGAGGCTTTGCAAACGCAAAGCGCCTCACCACGAGGGCTACTGGGATACTGAGCTAATACTAGCCCTCTTGGTGAGGTGCGAGTTCTTGCGAGCCTCGAACCACGAGGGCGTGGTACGATCCCTGCACCAGCACAGTTTCGAGTTTGAAAATGACAATCGACCGCCGCACCTTCGCCGATAAGCCCACCCTCGCCAAGGAACTGGCCGAGGCAGTGGCAGACCGTATCCGTACGGCCATTGCCGAGCGCGGCATTGCGGCGATTGCGGTCAGCGGTGGTTCGACCCCATCGCGCTTTTTCCAGGCACTGGGCAAGACCAAGGACATCGACTGGACCAAGGTCATTGTCACGCTGGTCGACGAGCGCTGGGTCGATGACACCAATGACCGCTCCAACGCCCTGCTGGTCAACGAACGTCTGCTGCAGGGGCCGGCGGCTGTTGCCCGTTTCTTCCCGCTGTTTTCGGGCGGCGAACAACCAGACGCGGCCCATGTTGCCAAAACCAATGCGCTGCTCGCCGATCTGCCGGAGCCATTCGCCGCCGTCATTTTGGGCATGGGCAATGATGGACACACCGCGTCCTTCTTCCCTCTCGGCGATACGCTGAGCCAGGCGCTGACGGCCGAAGGCCCGACGCTGGCCATTCATGCCCCCGGTGCTGGCGAAGCCCGGATAACCTTTACCCTACCGCGTCTCCTCCGCACGGATGGGCTGTACCTTCAGATCGAAGGGGAGGAAAAGGCCGAAGTGCTCGACAAGGCTCTGGGTGATGGTCCCACCGAGGACATGCCCATCCGCGCCGTATTGCGCTCCGGCCAACCTGTAACTGTGTACTGGTGCCCCTAAGTCCCCTCTGCGGTCCCCAATCGACCGTTTAGGCCACGAAAGGGCTCCAAGACGCGTTCCCAGGAGAATGGGCCCCATCTCTCCGTTGCGGGAACGCGCAACCAAGGCAGGCGCTGCATCGTGTTGAGCGGTCGGCGCTGCAAAAGGAGCTCGCTATGTCTGTCCGTCAGGCTATTCAGGATGTCACTGATCGCATCGCCGCGCGTAGCCGCGATAGCCGGAGTGACTACCTCAACCGTCTCGATGCCGCGCGCGAAGCCGGCGTCAATCGCGCCGTGCTGTCCTGTGGCAACCTCGCCCACGCCTTTGCGGCCTGTACTCCGGCTGAAAAGGCCCAGCTCGCTGGCAGCAAGACGCTCAATCTGGGCATCATCACCAGCTATAACGACATGCTGTCGGCCCACCAGCCCTACCAGTTCTATCCAGACATCATCAAACAGGCGGCCCGCGATATCGGCGCCACGGCCCAGGTCGCCGGCGGCGTTCCCGCCATGTGCGATGGCGTGACGCAAGGCCAGCCGGGCATGGACCTGTCGCTGTTTTCCCGCGACGTCATCGCCATGGCGACCGCGATCTCGCTCAGCCACAACATGTTCGATGCCGCCGTTTACCTCGGCATTTGCGACAAGATCGTCCCCGGCCTGTTGATCGGCGCGCTGACCTTTGGTCACCTGCCAGCCGTCTTCGTGCCTGCCGGCCCCATGCCCTCGGGCCTGCCGAACGATGAGAAGTCCAAGGTCCGCCAGCTCTATATGGAGGGCAAGGTCGGCCGCGCTGAACTGCTCGAAGCCGAGAGCAAGTCCTACCACTCGGCCGGCACCTGCACCTTCTACGGCACCGCCAATTCCAATCAGATGCTGATGGAAATCATGGGCCTGCACCTGCCGGGCGCCAGCTTCGTCAATCCGGGCACGCCCCTGCGCGATGCCCTGACCCGCGAAGCCACCGTCCGCGCCCTGTCGCTCTCGGCCCTTGGCAATAACTACACGCCTGTCGGCCACATCATCGACGCCAAGGCCATCGTCAACGGTCTGGTCGGTCTGCACGCCACCGGTGGCTCCACCAACCACACCATGCACCTTATCTCCATCGCGGCGGCCGCTGGCCTGCATGTCACGTGGGACGATATGAGCGACCTCTCGGACGCAACGCCTCTGCTGGCCCGCGTCTATCCCAACGGCGTTGCCGACGTGAACCATTTCCACGCCGCTGGCGGCATGGGCTTCCTCATTCAGGAACTGCTCGAAAGCGGCCACCTGCACGAAGACGTCAAGACCGTGTGGGGCGATGGCCTCTCCAACTACACCGTCGAAGCCAAGCTGATCGAAGAAAAGCTGGCCTTCGAACAGTCCCCCAAGGAATCGGCCCTGCCAAAGGTGCTGACCAAGGTGGCGACCGCGTTCTCGCCAACCGGCGGCCTCAAGCTCCTCACCGGCAATCTCGGCCGCTCGGTCATCAAGGTCTCGGCCGTCAAGCCCGAGCACCGCGTCATCGAAGCTCCCGCCAAGGTGTTCCACGGCCAGGAAGGCCTGCAGGCCGCGTTCAAGGCTGGCGAACTGACCGGCGACATGATTGCGGTGGTCCGCTTCTCTGGCCCCAAGGCCCTTGGTATGCCCGAGTTGCACAAGCTCACGCCTTCACTGGGCATCCTGCAGGATCGTGGCTTCAAGGTTGCGCTGCTGACCGACGGCCGCATGTCCGGCGCTTCGGGCAAGGTCCCCGCCGCCATCCACATGACGCCCGAAGCCGTCGACGGCGGCCCGATCTCCAAGATCCGCGACGGCGACATGATCCGCCTCGACGCCAATGAAGGCACGCTCACCTTCCTCGGCGACGAAAAGGAATTCTTCTCCCGCACCCCCGCCACCGAAGACCTGCGCAGCCAGCACTTCGGCATGGGCCGCGAACTCTTCGCCGGCTTCCGCAGCCTGGTCGGCGTCGCCGACCGCGGCGCGAGTGTGTTCCAGTAAGGGGTAGGATACCCCCACCTAACCTCCCCCTGAAAAGGGGGGGGCCGATCCGATTTGTGGCAAGATCGAGCCACACTCACCAGCCGAATTCCTCCCCCTATCAGGGGGAGGCGAGGTGGGGGTATCCCCTCATCAAACCTTCAATCCGCAGCGCCCGAGACCTAACGCGGTAGCCCCGCCATCCACTCCCCAATCACCCCAGCATCCCCGTTCGCAATCTCATGCGCCCCAGGCACAATCTCCAGCCGCACCGTGGCCCCGGCTGCCTCCAAAATCCCCGCCAGTTCCTCGCTCTTGCCGCGATACGCATCCCGCTCCCCGGCGATCACCAGCACCTCGACCCCTGCCAGATCCGCCTCGGGCACCACGTCGAGCACCGGCACTGGCCGCAACAACACCGCCTTGCGAATACCCAGTCCCGGCTGCAACAGCATCGCCGACGCCAAAAAATTGGCCCCGTTGGAATAGCCCAGCCCAACCAATCGCTCGCTATCCAGCCCATAAGCCGCCCGCGCCTCAACCACGAACGCATCGAGCGCCGTCGCCTCAAACCGGACGTCCTTCTGGTCAAATAGCATCGGCCCGAAGCCCCGGAACCAGCGCCGCGTACCGTCCTCGGTACTGCGCCCACGCAGTCCTAGCAGCGTCGCATGCGGCGCCGCGCGATGCGCCAGCGGCATCAGATCGGTCTCGTCGCCGCCTGTGCCATGCAGCAGCACCATGGTCGTGCCGTCCGGAGCCTCAGGCGTATAAAACCGGTGGTCGTAGATCATCTCGCGATAAACCACGCGCTCCAGCCCCGGCAGGCCGAACTGCGGCAGCATCACCTTGATGGCCTCCGGGTCCGCTGCGTCTGGCGGCATAAACAGTTCCGTGCCCAGCGTTTCCAGCGGTTCGTCCAGCGTAAAACCCGGCCCGTCGCTGGCCATTTCGATCAGCGTCCCGCCCGGCTCGCGCACGTAGAGCGAGGTGAAATATTGCCGGTCATGCAAATTGGTGGGGCTCGAATTGCGCTGCCGCAGGGCCCGCTCCACCGCCTCGACTTCCGCCGCATCCACGGCTCGCACCGCCACGTGGTCGGCCGTGCCAGCCCCCGGCGCGCCGGGCCAAAATCCGGCCGCATCGCGAATATCTAGCACATCGCCGACGTCCGAAATCATCCGCTGCGTCGTGCCATCGACGCCGGTCGGGTGAAAACCGAAATAGGTGGCCATGAACGCCACCGTTTCCTCCTGCACATCCGATAGCAGCGTCACCCCGCGAATTCGCCGAATGGCATGCTCGGGCGCAATATCGTTCTCGGGCATGTCGAGCGGCGGCAGGTCGATACCCACCAGCTTGATCGCCACCCCATCGGGATCGCGCAGCCGCAGCACGGTCTCACCAAATTCCTGCCCCGTGCCCTCAACCTTGACCTGGTGCCGCAAGGCGCGTTCAAGCCAATAGCCGATCGAATTGGGCGCAATCGTCAGCGCCAGCTCGCTCACTTGCCCAGCGCCCGGCTGCCCCGCCGAGCCGCCCTGCCACACGAGGAAGGTGATCAGCGAACCGGGCGTCGCAGAATAGTCGCCATAAAACAGATGCAGCTGCCGCGCGTCCTCATAGCCGGCGGTGCGCTTCACCAGCCGCAGGCCCAAAAACCCGACATAAAAGTCCACATTGGCCTGCACATCGGCGGTGATCAGGGTGACGTGGTGGATGCCGCTGGTCATTCTATCTGCTCCGTCCGAACAGCCGCTCGATGTCGGTCTTTTTGAGTTCGACATAGGTCGGTCGGCCATGGATGCACTGGCCCGAATGGGGCGTCGCCTCCATGTCGCGCAGCAGCGCATTCATCTCGTCCACCCGCAACCGTCGTCCCGACCGCACCGAACCATGGCACGCCATGCGCGCGATAATGGTCTCCATCCGGTCGCTGACGGCCGCGATGGAATCCCACTCCGCCAGCCCGTCCGCCACGTCGCGCACCAGCCCCTGGATATCGGAATTGCCCAGAAGGGCAGGGGTCTCGCGCACCGCTATGGCACGCGGTCCAAACCGTTCGAGATAAAGCCCAAACCGCTCCAGCTCCGCCGCCGCCTCTTCCAGCCGCACGCAATCTTCCTCGGGCAGCTCGATCACGATGGGGATCAGCTGGCTCTGGCTTGCCACCGGCCCCGAGGCCAGCTGCGCCTTGAACCGCTCATAAACCAGCCGCTCATGGGCTGCATGCTGGTCCACCAGCAGCAGGCCTTCGCTGTTCTGCGCGATGATGAAATTGTCAAACATCTGCGCCCGCGCCGTACCCAGCGGATATTCCATCAGGGCAGGGGCCGCCTCCGGCTCGATCCGCGCGCTCGGTTCGTTCAACCCATCAATGGTGCCGAACGCCGGCGAAAACGGATTGTTGCTGCCCGCGCCCATCGGCCGGTCATAACCCGAAAACGGCAGCGACTGCCGCATCGGCATCGGCGCAAAACTGGTTGGCGCAGTGGCCTCATAGGCAGGCGTCGTAAACGCCCCCAGCACGTCGTCGGCCACACTGGTCGATGCCTTGAACCCCGCCGCCGTCAGCGCCTCGCCAATCGCGCGGATCACCGCACTGCGCACCGCTCCCGCATCGCGAAAACGCAGTTCCGCCTTGGCCGGGTGCACATTGACGTCCACCTCGCCCGGATCGACCGCGATATAAAGCGCCACCACCGGAAACCGGTCGCGGAACGTATAGTCGGCGTAAGCCGCCCGGATCGCCCCGACCAGCACCTTGTCGCGCACTGACCGCCCATTGACGAAATAGAACTGGCTCAGGGAGTTGGCCCGCGTATAGGTCGGCAACCCGGCCAACCCCGCCACTACCACGCCATGCCGCGCGCTTGCCAGCGGCACCGCATTGCGCGAAAAATCGTCGCCGATCACCTGTCCCAGCCGCGCCTCAAGCGCCCCGGTGCCACTCACGGCGGGCCAGTTATGGGGCGACCGGTCGCTGCCATTGAGCATGAAATGCACCGCCGGATTTGCCATCGCCAGGCGCTTGAGCACATCCGTGATCGCCCCGGCTTCCGCCCGGTCGGTTTTCAAAAACTTCAACCGCGCCGGCACGTTGGCGAACAGGTTCTTCACCTCGACAATCGTGCCCCGGTTCATCGCCTGCGGCACCGGCCCGGTCCGCACGCCACTGCGCACATCGATCCGCAACCCGCTCTCGGCCTGCGCCGTGCGCGACGAAATACTGAGCTCCGCCACCGACCCGATCGACGCCAGCGCCTCGCCACGAAAACCCAGCGTGCGAATATCGTCGAGTTCGTCCTCGCTGAGCTTGGACGTGGCATGCCGCTCGACCGATAGCACGAGGTCAGCCCGGTCCATGCCGTGACCGTCATCCTCGATCCGGATCAGCCCCTTGCCACCCGCCGCCGTCGTCACCACGATCCGGCTCGCGCCCGCATCGATGGCGTTCTCCACCAGTTCCTTGACCACACTGGCCGGCCGCTCCACCACCTCACCGGCAGCAATGCGATTGATCAGATCTTCGGGCAACTGACGGATGGGCAAGGGCGATTCTCCTGAACGCAGAATATAGGACAGGGAAGGGCAGTTTCCGACCCGTTTCGGACGCCTATGCAGAGTTCTATGGCGCCCCACCCACCGGCCGAATCCCTCCCCCTATCAGGGGGAGGTTAGGTGGGGGTACTCTTTCGAGAGCGCGGTGGCGGTGACACCCACCACGTCATTCCCGCAAAAAACCCACCCTTGAGCCCCCACCAACCGCACGCTAAAACCCACACCATGCCCACCACTCAATCCCCCATGGACCTAGCCCTTTCCCTCGCCGAGGACGCCGCCCGCAATGGCGAAGCCCCGGTCGGCGCCGTGGTCATGGAGGGCACAACCATCCTCGCTGCCGAGCGCAACCGCATGAAGGCGCTCAATGACCCGACCGCCCATGCCGAAATGCTGGCCATCCGCACAGCCCTGGCCACGCGCGGCACCGGCCGTCTCGATGGCTGCGACCTGTACGTCACGCTCGAGCCCTGCGCTATGTGCGCCGGCGCCATCGCCCACACCCGCCTGCGTCGGGTCTATTTCGCCGCCGAAGATACCAAGGCCGGTGCTGTCGAAAACGGCGTGCGCCTGTTCACCCAGCCCACCTGCCACCACGCCCCCGAAGTCATCGGCGGCCTCGGCGCCTCGCGCTCCGAGGCTATGCTGCGCGACTTCTTCCGCGCCCTGCGCAAGGAGTGACGCTCACGCCAGCGCGCAAGCCTGCGCAATATAGGGCGCCAGCACCGCGACATTGACCGCATCGGGTCCCTTGAAGCGGATATGCCGCCGATACTGCCCATCGCCCAGCAGCACACCGGCCGGATCGTCCAGCTCTGCCCCGCGCGAAAACTCCAGCGTCACATGGCTGGCAAAGGCGAAAATCCCGCAAAACGGCCGTGCGGTCGAATAATGCAGGCCGCCATATTTGAAGCCCTCACTGGCGCTGGGTGCAGCCGCCAGGACCAGCTCCCGCAACGCCAATACCGTCGCATGATTGGTCGGGCTGGCCACGCCAACCCCATCGAGCCATTGAGAAATCTTGTCCGCGCTCATCAACCGCTCTCCAGCTAGATCTAGCCCGGATTGCTCTCGATCACCGGCACTTTGCCCTGAATATAGGCTTCCACTTTCTGCGCAAGGATGCGTTTGAAGCGATCTTTTTCCACCTCAGCATGGGTGACGATCTCGCGCACCCGCCAAAACTCCATCGCCCCGAAATTGGCGACATGGGGCCGGACATAGATGTCGGGCGGATAGGCCGCCATCATATGCGCCGTCAGCGAATGCATCATGATCTGGGCCGAACCGAACCAGATATCGAGCGCTTTGTGGTCGGTCTTGGCGATGCCTTGCGAGGGGTCGCCATTGACGTCGATGCCGATCAGAAAGTCCGTGTCGATATCGGCCTGATCAAGCGGCAGCGGATTGACCACGCCGCCATCGACCAGAATATGATTGGCATAAACCACCGGCTTGAACAGGCTTGGAATGGCAATTGAGCCCGCAATCGCCGGTCGTAACAGCCCCGAATTGAACACCACCTGGTGCCAGGATTGGAAATCGGTCGCCACCACATAGAGCGGGATTTTGAGATCCTTGAACTGCAGCGGAAAGCTGGCCGGCGTGAATGCGTCCACAATGCTGGTCGCATCGAGCTGCATCGAAATGCCGTTCTTTAGAATCCCGCCAATGCCACGGATTTGCGTCGCCCAGAGCTTGGTGGCGATGATGCGCATCGTGCCCAGCACCTCATAGGAATGCTCGCGCAATTCCTTGCCCGTCATCCCTGCGGCCCAGCCCGCCCCGATCAGTGCGCCGATAGAGGTGCCCGAAATCACCGATGGCCTCAGCCCCAGCTCGTCCATCGCTTCGATATAGGGAATATGCGTCAGCCCGCGCGCCGATCCGCCGCCCAGCGCCACCCCGATCCGCGGTCCAGATATGCTTGCCATCTTAACCCGCTCCTCGCCCGCGTTCCGCAGCCCATCGGCGAACGCTTTGCCGCGAATTTGCAGCGGGGTCAGCGGGCGTTTGAGCAGGGTCTTTGCAACGACGGTCTTGGGAGAGGCTACGCCTGGCTGGTTTAGGAAGGGTTCAGATGGACGTGCGGGCGAGCTCGCGCCAGCCGATGTCTCGGCGGCAAAAACCTTCTGGCCAAATAATCTGGTCCACCGCTGCGTAAGCACGCTCCTGCGCCTCTTTGAGATCCTTGCCGAGAGCCGTAACGTTTAGAACGCGACCACCGGCAGCAAGTAAACGTTCACCATCGCGCCGCGTTCCGGCATGGAACACCACAATCGTGTCGCTGTCGATGTTTTCGGCACCCCGGATTTCGCTGCCCTTGCCATAGCTGCCGGGATAGCCCTCGGTGGCCATGATCACGGTCAGCGCATACTGGTCTTTCCAGCGCACATCGTGCCCCGCCAGCGTGCCGGTTGCCGTCGCATGCAGCAGCGGCAGCAGGTCGCTTTCCATCCGCATCACCAGCACCTGTGTTTCCGGATCGCCGAACCGCGCATTGTATTCGACCAGCTTCGGACCATCGGCGGTCAGCATCAGCCCGGCATAGAGCACGCCCTGATATGGCGTCCCGCGTGCCGCGAGCCCCCGCACCGTCGGCCAGATCACGCGCTCCAGAGTGTCCTCGTAAACCGCGCGCGACATCACAGGGGCAGGGGAATAGGCGCCCATGCCACCCGTATTGGGGCCGGTATCGCCGTCAAAAGCGCGTTTGTGGTCCTGCGCCGTGGTCAGCGGCAGAATGTCGGTGCCGTCGCAGAGCACGAAGAGGCTTACCTCCTCGCCCTCCATGAATTCTTCGATCACCACTTCCGCGCCGGACTCGCCAAAAGCCCCGGCAAAGCAATCAACGATCGCCGCTTCCGCTTCCTCTACGGTCATCGCGACGGTCACGCCCTTGCCCGCCGCCAGCCCATCGGCCTTGATGACGATGGGTGCGCCCTGCATGTAGAGATAGGCGAGCGCCGCCGCCTCGTTGTCGAACCGGCCATAGGCGGCGGTGGGAATATCCATCTCGTCGCACAGCGCCTTGGTAAAGCCCTTCGAGCCTTCCAGCTGACCGGCGGCCTTGCTCGGGCAAAAGCAGGTAATCCCCGCCGCGCGCACATCGTCGCCCAGCCCGGCAACCACCTGTGCATCGGGCCCCACGACCACAAAATCAATCGCCATCAGCTTGCAGAAATCAACCACGGCCTTGTGGTCGGTAATGTCGATCACGACGTTTTCGGCCACCGCGCCGGTGCCACCGTTGCCGGGGGCGATGAACAGTTTGGTCAGCAGCGGCGACTGCGCAATCTTCCACGCCAGCGCATGTTCGCGCCCACCCGAACCGATCACCAGAACCCGCATTTAAGCCTCCATCGCTGTTGCCTGCGTGATGCACGACCGAACGCAACGAGGCAAGCGCTTCCTTGCCGCCACACTTTTGGCTTGTTGGCTAAGCAACGGTGCGGTGGCGCAGCTTTAAGGAGTCGTCGGGAATGGATCTGTCACTGTTTGGCCTCGTGCCCATGATCTTTGGCGGCGCGCCGGTCGATTCCCCACGGGCGCTGCTCGATTCGATCTATCAGCCGCTCCAGAACGGCCAGCAGATTAATCTCGAAGAGCATTATTCCGATCATCTGCAGTCGCTGGTGGTCAACAATCTCCAGCTCAACGTCGTCGACCGCTCCGGCGCCCGCATCGATCCCGGCGCGCCCGGCATTGTCGATTTCAACCCGTTCCTGAACGGCACCGATGCCAAAATCGACAACCTCGCCGTCACCGAACCGGTCATTCAGGGCGATGTCGCCGTGGCCCTCGTCAGCTTCGTTGCCGAAGGCCAGCCCACCGTTTTGTCCGTCTCGATGATCAACGACGGCGCCTGGAAAATCGAAGACGTCGCCTCGGTCGGCGCCGGCGAAAAGTGGCTCTACTCCTGGCTCCTCCAGTTCGACCCTTACAATCAGCAATAGTCCGCCGATAGCTGGTTGCCGAATAGTCCACCGTCATTGCCCGGCTTGTCCGGGCAATCCACTCCCAAAGCGACGTGCAAAAATGGATCACCCGGACAAGCCGGGTGATGACGTCGTTCAAAGATAAGGCCGAGGGTCGCCCCAGCTTACATCTCGGCCTCTCTGAAAATCCGCGTCAGATCGCCATTCCACTCGCCGTGGAATTTCTCCAGCCAACGCTCGGCCGGCGACTTGGCCTGCCGGATGGTTTCTTCCAGCGGCGCGAGATGGATGGTCTCATCCTTGCCCTGCTCGTTGCGGCGGTCACGCCGCACCAGACCCGCCTCGGCAATACCCACAGCCTGCGCCGCGATGTCGTACAGGTTGGTGCGGTCATAAGGCGTATTCAGCCCCAGACGCGGCACTTCGCGGCGCATATGCTCGCGGTCGTCCTTGCTCCACGGCTCGATCAGCTCATAGGCCGCTTCGAGCGACACTTCGTCATAAAGCAGCCCGGTCCAGAACGCCGATAGCGCCACGACCGACTTTTCGTCGCCCATATCGGCGCCGCGCATTTCAAGGAACTGCTTGAGCCGCACCTCGGGGAAAATCGTCGACAGGTGGTCTTCCCAGTCCTTGATCGTCGGCTTTTCGCCCGGAAGCTGCGGCAACTCGCCTTTGAGGAAGGCCCGGAAGCTTTCCCCGGCGCAGTTCACATACTCGTCATTGCGGATGACGAAATACATCGGCACATCAAGCGCATAATCGGCATATTGCTCGAACCCGAAGCCCTCGTCGAAGGCGAAGGGCAACATGCCGGTACGGGCATTGTCGGTATTGAGCCAGATATGGCTGCGATAGCTCAGATAACCGCTGTCGCGGCCTTCCGAAAACGGCGAATTGGCAAACAAGGCTGTCGCGACCGGCTGCAAAGCTACCGCCACGCGCAGCTTCTTGACCATGTCGGCTTCACTCGAAAAATCGAGATTGGCCTGCACGGTGCAGCTGCGGAACATCATCGATGTGCCGAGCGTGCCGACCTTTTCCATATAGGGCGCCATGATGCCATAGCGCGACTTGGGCATGGAGGGGATCTGATCGACCGACCAGATCGGCGTCACGCCAAGGCCCAGGAAATGAATATCGAGCGGCGCCGCGACCTTTTTTGCCACCCGCATATGCTCTGCCAACTCGGACGCGGTGCCATGCAGGTCGTCCTGCGGCGAGCCGGACAGCTCGAACTGCCCACCGGGCTCAAGCGAAATGCCCCCGGCCACTTCGTCATTGCGCAGGCCGATCGGGTTTTCGCCGTCATAAAACGGGTGCCAGCCCGTTTCCTTTTCGATGCCGTCGAGCAGCGCGCGCACGCCGTTTGGACCCTCATAGGTCACGGGCCGCAGCGGATTGGTGTGGAACACATGCTTTTCGTGCTCGGTGCCGATGCGCCATTCGCTTTGCGGTTTTGATCCGCGCGACATCGCCTCGATCAGGTCTGCCCGCGATTCAATCAGGGGCGAATAGGAGTCGGCACCAGCCATAGGCAGTCCTCTGGAATTGAGGTGTTCAATGTTGGCCGGAACATAACGTTGCACAAGCCGAAAGCAATCGGCTTTTATCGCCAATCGCCGATGGTCGCTTGAATAACCGCTAGCGCGGCCACGGCCGCCGTGTCTGCGCGCAGGATACGCGGGCCCAGGCTGATCGGCACAACATAGGGCAGGGCGCGCAATTTCGCCCGCTCCTCATCGGAAAATCCGCCCTCAGGCCCGATCAAGATACCAACCTTCTGCCCCCGAAGCGCGGTCAGCGCCTCGATCGGCGAAGATGCCGCTTCCCCCTCATCGGCCAGCACCAGTTTACGGTCCGCCGGCCAGGAATCGATCAGCCGTTCCAGCGTCATTTCCTGTTCCACCACCGGAACAGTAAGCACTTCGCACTGCTCGGCCGCCTCTGTCGCATTAGCCACCAGCTTCTCATGCTTGAGCCGGCTGACCTGCGTAAATTTCGTCAGCACCGGCTGGATTGTGCCCGCGCCCATCTCGACCGCTTTCTGGATCACATAATCCAGCCGCTCGGTCTTGAGCGGTGCAAAACCATACCAAAGCTCCGACCGTGGCGTCTGCGCCGCGATCCTCTCGACAATATCGAGCCCCACCGATTTCTTGGAATCACTAACCAGGCGACACAGCCACGCGCCATCCCGCCCGTTAAACAGCACCACCTCATCGCCCACCTGCTTGCGCAGCACCGCCGCCAGATAAAGCGACTGATCCTTGCCCAGCGTGAGTTGGGTGCCCCCAGCAAGATCATGGTCGACATAAAGACGGGGCAGTGCAGCGTGGGTGCGGGGCATGGGGCAAGTCTTGCAGAGTGGTAAAGGCGCAGTTAGGACTGAAGCGGTGTCGGGGGCAAGTCGCCCTCAACAAACTGGTGCCACGCCCTCGTGGTTCGAGGGTCGCTGAGCTCCCGCCTCACCATGAGGACTACTGGTCTTAAGTGCCAAAAGTAGCCTTCATGGTGAGGTGCGAGTTCTTCACGAGCCTCGAACCATCCTGAGCTTATCGAAGGAGGGCGTGGCACCCAAGCTGGCAGGCCAACAATGACCGAAAACACACCCAATCCAGGCACCGTCGCCGACGCCCAGTCCGGCAATTGGGTGGATCGCCTCGCGCCCGATTGGCTCAAACCCTATGCGCGCCTTGCCCGTTGGGACCGTCCAATCGGCTTTTGGCTGCTCTACTGGCCCTGCGTCTGGAGTCTCGGCCTCGCCGCCATCGCGCAACCTGAGGTGGGTTTCAGCTGGTGGGCGGCAATTTTGATGCTGGCCGGAGCGATCCTGATGCGCGGCGCCGGCTGCACTTTTAACGACATCGTCGACCGCGACATCGACAATAAGGTCGCGCGCACCCGCTCGCGCCCGATTCCATCCGGTCAGGTCACCGCCCGCGAAGCGCTCTATTTCATGATTGCCCAGGCGCTGCTCGCCTCGGTCATCCTGTTCCAGTTTAACCGCTTCACCGTCTGGGCCTGCGTGGCCTCGCTCGTTCTGGTGGCGATTTACCCGTTCATGAAGCGCATCACCTGGTGGCCGCAGGCCTTTCTCGGCCTCGCCTTTTCCTATGGCGCGCTGGTCGGCTGGAGCTCGCAGACCGGCAGTCTCAACTGGGCGCCGATCCTGCTTTACGCCGGAACAATCCTCTGGGTCATTGGCTATGATACACTCTACGCCTTGCAGGATATCGAAGACGATGCCCTGATCGGGGTAAAATCCACCGCTCGCCTGTTCGGCGATTATGTCCGCCCGGTCGTTGCCGTGCTTTACGTCGCCGCGTTTCTGCTCTGGACCTCGGCGGTCCTGCTGATTGGCGGCGGTATTGTCTTTGCCGCCCTGTCCTTGGTCGCTGCCGGCCTGCTCGCCTGGCAGGTCTGGACCATCGATCCGACCCAGCCGGAAAACCCCAAGAACCGCTTTTACAGCAACCACTATGTGGGCATCGCCCTGTCGCTGGCGTTTCTGGCCGATTGGGTCTGGTAAAACGCTAACGTTTTAACCGCCAGTTCGGCCATCGCGTCACACTCAATGCTAACAGTGTGTCAGCCAATTCCCCTAAAAACGCCAAAAGGGTCGACCGCACCACCGGTCAACCCTTTTTGACGTGCTTTGGAGGCGCGGTAGAACTTATGCGTCGGCCTGACCTGGCTTGCGACGGTTGAGGAAACGGGGGCGGCGATTGGCTTCGGCAACCAGCTTGCGGCGCGAAGTCGTATCACCAACCATGACGCCATCGACGTGCTGGCTGTAAGGCATGTAAGCGCCGTCGCCGGCCTTGATAAACAGCGGCAAACGAAGCTTTTTGCCCCAGTTCTGCCACTCGGCGACAACGTTGTGATTGCCCGCTTCTTCGAACACCTGATAGTTCAGCTCGTTATCCGAATGCACCAGCTCGATGGCGCTTGTCAGCACGCCGTCTTCGGAGATGCGGGTCGCCACGGCGACGCCGATAAATTCGGTAACGGGAACCTTGACCTTGATGGCCACGCCGCTCTGTTCGAGCATGCGCCGCACTGTCACGGTCTTAACGGGGTCCTTGGGGCCATTGTCGTTAGCAGCCACAAAGCGGCGGTCTGCCAACTGCGGGCGACCGAATGCGAGAACGACCGAAGTCCCTTCCATCGCGACACCATGAACCATCTGAATTAGCCTTCCTGTCAACTTCGAGAGCTGCTTTTTCTGCGCTCTCTTTATGAGGCCAACATAGCGCGTCGAATTACCTGCCCCCTTAATCCGTTCGGTTAAGTTTATCTTGTTTTCGGAGAGGGTTAGCGGTGTATTGCACCGGGTAGGAACCGATTAACCGCGCCTGATGTGGCGGCATTAACCCTGCTGCCGCGACCTCTTCCACGCCCGATCGCCACCTTCCCTCTCCCCTCGCGTGAGAGGGTGCGCGAAGAGCCTGCTCCGGACCTGATCCGGGGGCGAGTGCGGGGGCTCTTTGGCCACTCGATCCATCCACACGATCAACTTCTCTGTAAGGCAAGGGGGCATAAGCCTCAGGCACTTGCCCAAGCGGTGCACGAGGCATAAAAGGCCCGCAATGCCTGCACCTGCCACCACTTATAGCGATGATCTCGAACTGCTCCGCTCCTCGGCGGTGGCAGCGGGTATCATCGCGAGCAGCTTTTTTCGCCGCGATGTAAAGAGCTGGACCAAGGACAATGCCTCCCCCGTGACCGAGGCCGATATCCTTGTCGACCGCTATCTGGCGTCCTCCCTGCTCCATGCCCGCCCCGATTATGGCTGGCTCAGCGAAGAAACGGCCGACAATCCGAGCCGTCTGAATTGTGAACGCGTCTTTGTCGTTGATCCCATCGACGGCACGCGCGGCTTCCTGCGCGGTGAAGATAGCTGGACCGTCTCTCTGGCGGTGGTTGAAAACGGCGTGCCGGTCGCCGGCGTCGTTTATGCCCCTGTGCGCGATGAGATGTATGATGCGGTCAAAGGGGAGGGCGCTCGTCTTAACGGCAAACCGCTTCGTCGCAGCCGCCGGGCCGGAGCCTTGCCACTTATCCCCGCACCGGGCGCGGTGCATCAGGAAATGCAGGCCGCCGGTCTCGATTATACCCGGGGTCCCGCTTATCCCTCATTGGCCTATCGGCTGGTGCAGGTCGCCACCGGCAAGCTCGATGCAGCTGTCGCCCGCCGTGGCAGCCAGGATTGGGATATCGCCGCCGCCGCGCTCATACTTGAGGAATGTGACATTGGCTTCGCCGATGTCTGCACCGGGTTCCCCATTTTTAACAAACGAGATGTGCGCCACGGAGCGCTTGCCGCACTCAGCGACATGAGCCTAAAACCGCTCGTCCACGCCGCGTTGATCAAGGTCTATGGATGTCCTTCGATCGAAGCAGCCGACGCCGACCCGTCCATTCCTTCACAAACGGATCTGACCGATGGCCACTGAAGACCCCACCAAGCAGCTGCTGCATCTCGTAATCGGCGGCGAATTGTCGAGCCTTGAAGGCATTACCTTTGCCGATCTCGACAAGGTCGATATCGTTGGCCTCTATCCCAATTATGCAGCAGCCTACACAGTGTGGAAGCAAAAGGCCCAGATGACGGTCGATAGCGCCCAGACCCGCTACTTCATCGTCCACCTGCACCGCCTGCTGGAACCAGAATCCCACAAGCCCTAAGACTTCTTCACCTCTCCCTCTGGGGTAGAGAGCCTGCCCTCGGGCTAGACCCGAGGGTCGGCGCGCAGCGCCGGGTGAGGGGGCCTTCTCTAAAAGAAGTAGCCCTCATGGTGAGGTGCGAGTTCTTCACGAGCCTCGAACCACGAGGGCGTGCCCCAGCCCTCACCCCACCAGCGCCTCAATAATCGCCTGCATTGCACCCGGCCCGCCAATGCGCTGCCGCCCGATAGTGGCCAACCGCCGCCGCTCCTCGTCATCGCTCAGCAGCTTGCGCAGAGCGCCGCCAATCGATGCCGCATCCGGCGTCACCACAGTCCGCGCCTCGCCAAACAGCATCTGCTCATCGGTAAACCGCGACCGACGATCGCGCGGATTGGCAAACGTAATCACAGGCTTACCCAGCCCCAGCGCCTGCACGGTCGCCGTTCCCGCCTGCGACAGCACCACATCCGCCGCCGATAGAAGATTGCCTAGCGCCGTGCCCCGCGCCATGTGAATGGTCAGATCGCCATCCGACAACTCGCCCAGATCATGTGATTCTACGCTGAGGATCGTCGTCCGCTTCAGCCCGGTTTTCTTGGCCAGCTCATCGACATTGATATTGCCCGCAACCGCCAGAAACACGTCTGGCCGCAACTCAGCCGGCAGCGTCCGCAGCCCCGCCACCTGCAACTCAAAACTCTCCGCCGTCAGCGCGCGGCTACCCGGCAACAGCGTCAGCGCCAGCGGCCGCGTCCGCCGCGACCGCGCATCGTAATCCCCATGCGGAATGGCATCCATCATGACATTACCGGCTGAGCGGGCATCGACGCCCAGATGCACCAGCGACCGCGCCAGATTGTCGGCCCGACAGAACACCGTCTTGCACGCCTGCTTGATCACCCAGCGTTCGGACGCCGAATAAAGCCGCGCCGCACCGGTCTTGTAGACGTCGAGATAGGTGATGTCGCGGTGGCCGGTGAGGTAGCCCGCGATGACGCCAACCATGTCGCCAACCACCACCACGCGGTCATATTTCCCCACCATCTTGCGCAGGAAGCGAAACGCCGGCGGCACGGTGCGCAGCCCGCCAGTCGTGATGTCGCGGCGCAGCGATCCCTTGACGTTGCGCCAGCCTTCAGACGCCAGCGTGGCGCGCGGCCCGACAATAGGGCACACGCCGGTATAGGCATTGCCCGCCCCAATCATGGGATAGGCTTCAACGGATATGGACTTGGGCAGGCGGGCCACAACGGCTGCCGCGATGGCATCCTCGCCGTGTCCATTGGAAATGAAGAGATAACGGCGATGGCCCGACGCTTCGGCCACCACCATCAGACTCCGCGGCCGAAACGCTCGAATGCCGTGTGCGCCGCAACGGCGTCCGCATAGGGCTCCTGCCGCTCAACGCTCCAATAGAACAGCTCATCGAGCGGTATCGGCTTCTGCGTAATCACGCAGCGCACGAAGGTGCCCGGTTTCAGCACGACATAGTCGCCATCCATATACCGGATGACCGCCTCAGTCGGCGCAAATGCTTTGTCGAAGATATTCATCTCGATATTCCTTCAACCCTATTTCCGATATAGCGAGCAAATTCCGAGATCAAAAGAGGCTTTCCTGACTATCGCTATCAGGTAAGGCCTTCGGCTTCTTTTTAATGGGTGGACTGCCCGCAATCGTCGCGCCAACTGCGCCATCGGCAAACTCGATGGCAACGGCATCGCCGGGTGCCAGCCCCGCCCGCTCATGCACCAGATTGCCCTCGGCATCCTTGATGACGGCATAGCCGCGCGCCAGAACGCTTTTATAGCTGAGCGAAACCAACAACTTGCTCGATTGCGTCAGCGCCGCCTTCCGCTCGCCCAGGCTGAGCGTAATGCCCGACAACAGCCGCGCATTGAGCGGCCCCAACTGGCTTTGCGCGTGACGCAGTTCAGTGCGCAGGGCGTTTGGCGATAGCTTTTGCGCCAGCGCGTCAAACTGCGCCCGCTTGCGCTCCACCAGCCGTCCAGCGCTCGCCGCCAGCCGTTCCGCCCGTGGATCATGCGTCAGCCGCGCCCGATCCACCGTCTTGCGCAGCCCTGCATCGGCCCGCATCGAGAGGTTCCGCACACGCTCGCCAAACTCGGCCTGCCGCCGTGCCAGCGTCTGCGGTCCAAGCCGGGGCTCGATCCGTGAAAACCGCACCCGGTGGTCCTGCACCGAGTGCCGCAAGCCCGCAAACAGGTTGCTGGCGGCATGATCAAGCCGCTGCCGTTGCGTCGACACCAGGTCGCCCGGTCGCGGCAATCCCGCACTCGCCGCGCGCAACCGATCCCGCGCGCTCACCGCCAAGCGTCGCGCCGCCTGCCGCTGGCGACTGCCAAGGTCATCGACATAGCCGATCAACTCGGCCCGAACAGGTACTGCCGCTTCGGCCGCCGCCGTCGGCGTCGGCGCGCGCATATCGGAGGCATAGTCGATCAGCGTCGTATCCGTCTCGTGTCCGACGGCCGAAATCACCGGAATGCCGCTGGCCGCCACGGCGCGCACCACGGCTTCCTCGTTGAACCCCCAGAGGTCTTCGATAGAGCCGCCACCACGCGCCACGATCAGAATATCGGGACGCGGGATCGGCCCGTCCGGCATCA
This sequence comes from Devosia sp. 2618, assembly GCF_040546815.1. Taxonomy (NCBI): domain Bacteria; kingdom Pseudomonadati; phylum Pseudomonadota; class Alphaproteobacteria; order Hyphomicrobiales; family Devosiaceae; genus Devosia; species Devosia sp. 2618. The sequence goes on along the minus strand of NZ_JBEPOO010000001.1, from coordinate 2,553,296 downwards.
AAGCGTTGAACCCCTCGATGGCGTTGACCACTTCGGGCGCGCAGGTATCGCCCTGCACGCGCACCGGCCACACCAGCACATGGCTCGGGAAACGATCATCGAGCCGATGCAAAATATCTCGGATCACCGCACCGGTTGGCGAAGTTATTACCCCGATGACGCGCGGCAGATAGGGCAGGGCGCGCTTGCGCTCGCGGGCAAACAGCCCCTCCGCCAAGAGCTTCTTGCGACGCTCCTCAAGCAGCGCCATCAAGGCGCCAGCGCCGGCCGGCTCTATATTGTCGATAACGATCTGGTATTTCGACGAGCGCGGGAAGGTGGTCAGGCGACCAGTCGCGATCACCTCCAGCCCTTCCTCGGGCTTGAAGGTCAGCTTGGCGAAATTGCCCTTCCAGACAACCGCATCAATCGAGGCGTTTTCGTCCTTGAGCGTGAAATAGGCGTGGCCCGAAGAGTGTTGTCCCCGATAGCCCGATATTTCGCCGCGCACGCGCACATGGCCAAACTCATCCTCGACGGTGCGTTTGACCGCCTGCGCGATCTCGCTGACGGAATATTCTGCGGCATTGCTAAGGACGTCTGACATGCCCTTTGGTGCGATATTGATGCACCAAGGTCAAGCGTCCGATACGTCACGCCCGCGTGGTTTGAGGGGCGTGCATCAGACTACTCCGCCGCTTCCGCATGGCGGGGTGAATCAAGGTTGCCCATCGACTGCACGATATGGTTGGCCAGAGCATCATAAATGCCGCCATAGGCATGGCTGGCGCGCATCAGCGCGATCTGCGCATCGCCAAGCCGCGGCAGCCCGATTTCCTCGTTCACCACCCGCATGCCGGGCTGCAACGCACTCTCCGGCAGGAAGCCCACGGCCAAGTCCGACAGCACCGCGCTCGAAATCGCCGTCGCGTTCGAGGACGTATACGCGATCCGATAGTCCCGACCGCTGCGGTCCAACGCTTCCATCGCATCCTTGCGCCAGATGCAATATTTTGGACCGCAGGCAATCGCCACCGGGTCGCTAGCCAGTGCCCGCCCGCCATGGCTCGCCACCCAGAACATCTTCTCGGTGCGGAACAGTTCGCCGAAATTCTGTTCGGTGCCCTGCGTAAAGACGATAAGGTCATGCCGCCCGGCTTTCATGCCCTCCAGCAAATGCTCCGACGCCATGCAGGCCACATCTACGGCGATTTTGGGATGGGTGCGCTGGAAGCTGGAAAGAATAACGGGCAGCAGACGCACCGCATAATCGTCCGGCACGCCAAAGCGAATGGAGCCCGCCAGGTCGCCATCGGAGAAATGATCGAGGATCTCAGCGTTGGTCCGCAGCATTTTGCGCGCCCGCACATAAAGCGCCTCGCCATGCAGCGTCAGCGCCACGCTACGGCCATCGCGGGTGAGGAGCGACTGGCCCAGCCGTTCCTCAAGCCGTTTGATCTGCATCGAAACGGCAGACTGCGTCTTGTTCACGCGACGCGCGGCTTCGGTGAAGCTGCCGCAATCGGCAATCGCACAGAAACTTTGCAGCTGATCCAGATCGAGCGGCGACGCCATCACAGTCTCCATCACTCAAATTGATAGAATGGATGAAATCTATTTGTTAGACGAATGGATGTCCAGTGCGCTATCCCAGCACCATCGCTGCCATACCGCGCGCGAACCTCGCCGGCTCCCTCGGCAAAACAACATTTTCGGAGACTATCATGGCTATCTCGCTTCCCGGCGAGCGGTCACTTGCGGCCGCCACGCCCGCTCATCCACTTGCCGCGTTCACGCGCTGGATTGCACAGGCAAATGCTGCTCGTACCCGTCGTGTAGCCCTGAAAGCCCTGCTTGATCTCGATCAGGATCGCCTTGCCGACCTCGGCATTTCGCGTGCTGATGTGGCGCTGGCCATCCAGACCCCGCATCGCGGCGCGACCACCCTCAACGCGGCCCGGGCCCGTAACGCGCACTCCTGATCTGCAGTGACCTCAGTTTGCGCTGGCCGATAGGCTTGGCGCCACCTTGTTGGTACGGACACTTTTACGAGCGCTCGTGCCATCCTTCGGGCCGGTTTTGCCGCCGGTCCCGTTTCCTGATGACTTGCCGGACTGGTGCTTTGCACTTGTCCGGCTTTTTTGTCAGTGCTGTGTGAACTTGACGCCGATTTCATCGGCCGTGCGCCAGGCGACGGCGCAATCAAACTTGCGCCCGTCATCCATCACCAATTGAAAACTGTCGGGAATGCCGACCACGCTCGCCAGTTTAAGGCGAGCGCCGGTCTCGGACAGATTCTTGATCATGCATTGAAAGGTGGAGAAGCCGTCATTGATGGCGATGCGCCCGCCTTTAAGCGTGCGGTGTCGCGGTTCGACGCGGTGGTCATCGGTCATGCACTACTCCTTATCAGGGGAGTTGGTCGAAACCATCCTTGAAACCATCAAGTGACACCGGGATGCCGATGCCTTCTTCAGGCGTCTTGAATACGACAAAAATCGCATTGGTTCCAGTCGACAGCGTTTCGATCAGGCTATCGTCCAGCACAACCTCTGCCACGCAGCCGTTTGGCAGGCAGCGGACGAAGGCCACGCGGCCCATATCCTTGCCGTCGACGTTAAGGCCAAGCCCGTTTGGCAGCAGCACGCCGAGCGGCGCCAGCACGCGCAGCAGGCGCGCTTCGCGGTCGGCCGTGCGCAACACAATAACAGAGAGGCCCACATTGGGCTGATCTTCGGCCATCACGTTCTGAATGATGGCGCATTGCTCAGCGCTTGCGCCGGGCGGGGTATCGCAGCTCATCTGCCAGTCGCCATACTGCGCGCGAACGACGCCTTGGCCGAAGCTGGGGGCGCTAACAGCCGCCGCAGCGATGAAAGCAAGACCGAGACCAGCCACGCTGCGCTTCACAATCGACATCACTCTATCAATTCTCCTGATCGAATCGCGCGGCAACGCGAGCCGTTTCTTGTTTCCGACAGGCCGCTGTTCAAGTCAACCAAGGCCCGGATTTGCTGGGGATATGGCGGCAAAACTGCGGCGAGGGTGAGGCGGGTGGCGCCGTTGGCGGGCACAATATGACGCAGTAGCACACAGCTTTGCCGCAATGGACTTGGCGAGTGTGATGTGATTTAGGTCGCAGATGAGTTTTGCGCTCCGAGGTTGAGTCGGGGCGGCGTTCGCTATGCCGCTGTTTTTGCCCCTCAATCCCGGTGTGGATGCACCAATTGATGACTACAGGGGGTTTGTGTGACCGGGCAGTTCTTGAGAAAGATGGGGGCGATTTCGGCGGCCGCAATGGCGCTGGCTCCTGCTCTGGCTTCGGCGCAGGACGAATTTGGCGGGGCTTCCCCCGGTCATCCCGTTGCTGGCCAATATCATTTGCAACCATCGGTAACGCCGATCATGGACTCCATTGTGGCGTTCCATGATGGTATTCTGATGTGGACCATCACGTTTATCGTGGTTCTGGTTCTCGTTCTGCTGATGTGGATCGTTTATCGCTACAATGCGAAGCGGAACCCTGTTCCTGCTGGTTTCACCCACAATACGATGGTTGAAATTGTCTGGACGGTTCTGCCAATCGTCATGCTGATCATTATCGCCATTCCGTCGTTTGGCGTTCTGAGCGATCAGCTGACAACGCCTGATGGCGAGCGCAAGTATCTTGGCTCGAACATCTTCTCGTTCGGCGAGCTCGAAGTGCCCGCGCCTGAGTTGACCATCAAGGCAACTGGTCAGCAGTGGTACTGGGACTATGAATATGTTGATGACGATCTGGCTCTGACCCAGATCATGCTCAACGAAGAAGATCGCACCTCCAAGAAGCCCGGCCAGCCGCGCCTTCTGGCGGTCGACAACGAGCTCGTCGTTCCAGTCGATACCACTGTGCGCGTTCAGGTTACCGCCGATCCGATGGGTGTGATCCACGCTTTCGCGGTGCCATCCTTCGGCATCAAGATCGACGCGGTTCCCGGTCGTCTCAATGAGACCTGGTTCAACTCGCGCGAAACCGGCATCTTCTACGGCCAGTGCTCCGAGCTTTGCGGCAAGGACCATGCCTTCATGCCGATCGCCGTGCGCGTCGTCACAAAAGAACAATACGCAACCTTCATAGCGGCGTTTAAAGCGGGCGATTACAATGCCGCCAACGCGACGCTTGCGGCTGTGCAGTAGTAACGGGTTAGGGGACACTAACAATGGCAAACACGGCTAACCTCGAAGCCCAGGCGACCGGACACGACCACGTTGGTCATGATCCGCATACGCCAACCGGCTGGCGTCGTTGGGTCTATTCGACCAACCACAAAGACATCGGCATCATGTATCTGATCTTCGCCATCGTGGCGGGGATCATCGGTGGCCTGCTTTCCGGCGTTATGCGCATGGAATTGCAGGAACCCGGCATTCAGATTTTCCACGGCCTCGCAGCCATGGTTTATGGCATGGACCCTGCAGGTGGCGAGGCGCTCGACGCCGGCAAGCACATGTACAACGTGTTCACCACGGCGCACGCGCTGATCATGGTGTTCTTCGTGGTCATGCCTGCAACTATGGGCGGCTTTGCCAACTATTTCGCGCCCCTGATGATCGGTGCGCCGGATACGGCATTCCCACGTATCAACAACATCGCTTTCTGGCTGCTCCCGCCAGCATTCATCCTGCTGCTGATGAGCTTGTTCTTTGAAGGCACTGGCCCTGGTGCGCTTGGCTTCGGCGGCGGCTGGACCATCTACCCACCACTGTCGACCTCCGGTCACCCCGGTCCGGCAATGGATTTCGCGATCCTGTCGCTGCACGTGGCTGGTATCAGCTCGATCCTTGGTGCCATCAACCTGATCACCACGATCTTCAACATGCGCGCTCCCGGCATGACGCTGCACAAGATGCCGCTGTTTGCCTGGTCCGTTCTCGTGACCGCATTCCTGCTGCTGCTGGCCCTGCCAGTGCTGGCTGGCGCCATCACCATGCTGCTGACCGATCGTAACTTTGGCACGGCCTTCTTTAAGCCTGCCGAGGGCGGTGATCCAATCCTGTTCCAGCACCTGTTCTGGTTCTTCGGTCACCCTGAAGTGTACATCATGATCCTGCCGGGCTTCGGCATTGTCAGCCACATCGTGTCGACCTTCAGCCGCAAGCCGATCTTCGGTTACATGGCCATGGCCTACGCTATGGTTGCCATTGGCTTCGTTGGCTTCGTCGTGTGGGCTCACCACATGTACACCACGGGCCTCAGCCTTGACGTCCAGCGTTACTTCGTGGCCGCTACCATGGTCATTGCAGTGCCGACGGGCGTGAAGATTTTCTCGTGGATCGCCACCATGTGGGGCGGCTCCATCACCTTCAAGTCGCCAATGCTCTGGGCTATCGGCTTCATCTTCCTGTTCACCGTTGGTGGTGTGACCGGTGTGGTGCTTGCCAATGCTGGTGCTGACCGTGCCCTGCACGACACCTACTATGTGGTTGCTCACTTCCACTACGTGCTGTCGCTTGGCGCTGTGTTCTCGATCTTTGCGGGCTGGTACTACTGGTACCCAAAGATGAGCGGCTACCTGTACAACGAGTTCCTGGCCAAGCTGCACTTCTGGGTCATGTTCGTTGGCGTGAACCTGATTTTCTTCCCGCAGCATTTCCTCGGCCTTGCCGGCATGCCACGTCGCTACATCGATTACCCCGATGCCTTCGCGACCTGGAACCGCGTCTCCTCGATCGGCTACTACATCACGTTCGTAGCCATGGCGATTTTCTTCTACGCAACCTGGGAAGCGTTCAAGAAAAAGCGTCCGGCTGGCGACAGCCCATGGGGCGAAGGTGCAACGACGCTGGAATGGACCCTGTCCAGCCCACCACCGTTCCACCAGTTCTCGACGCTGCCTAAGATCGAATCGACCAACGCGCATTAATGCAAATCCGGGCCGCGTTCGCGCGGCCCGCTTCCAAACTGCAAAGGCAAGGCCAGTGGCTTTAATTGACGACAGCAGGAACCTGACCGGCGTGCCCGGCGAAGCGCGCGTCGAGGACTACCTCGCGCTGCTGAAGCCGAGTGTCATGCAGCTGGTCGTGTTCACCGCCATCGTTGGCCTTGTGGTCGCGCCCGGCGGTATCAACCCGATCATCGGCGTCATCGCCGTGGTCTGCATTGCCATCGGGGCAGGGGCCTCCGGCGCCCTCAACATGTGGTACGATAGCGATATCGACGCCATCATGAGCCGCACCCAGAACCGTCCGATCCCAGCCGGTCGCATGAGCCGCCAGGAAGCCCTGGTTTTCGGTGTCGTGCTTTCAGTATTCTCGGTGGCGCTGCTGGGCCTTGCGACCAATTGGGTCGCAGCCGGTCTGCTCGCCTTCACGATCTTCTTTTACGCCGTCGTCTATACGATGTGGCTCAAGCGCTCGACGCCGCAGAACATCGTTATCGGTGGCGCGGCCGGTGCTTTCCCACCGGTTGTCGGCTGGGCGGCTGTAACGGGCAACGTCTCGCTCGAAAGCGTCGTGCTGTTCCTGATCATCTTCCTGTGGACCCCGCCGCACTTCTGGGCGCTGGCACTCTACAAACAGTCCGACTACGGCGCTGCCGGCGTGCCGATGATGCCAAACGTGGTGGGCAATGCCTCCACCAAGGTGCAGATTTTTGTCTACTCCTTGCTGCTGGCGCTTTCGGCAATGCTGCCATCGTGGCTCGGCTTTGCCGGTTGGATTTACACCACCGTCGCCGTCGTGACCGGCCTGTCCTTCACCTATCTGGCCTGGCGTCTGCTGCGCACTCGCGAAGACGTCGCCATGCGCAAGACAGCGCGCACCCTCTTCAACTACTCGCTCAGCTACCTGTTCATCGTGTTCTTCGCGTTCCTGACGGACAACCTGCTGACCCGTTTCGGGAGCTTCATATGATGAGCGCACCACTCGACATCGCTAACGTCGAAGTCGAATCCCCAGAAATCGCAGCAGCGCGTGCCCGCGTTCGCCGTCGTCGCTCGATTGCCCTCGGCATCGCGCTCGCAATCTTTGCGATCACCTTCTACACGCTGACCATCGTCAAGATGGGCCCAGCCCTGTTTGATCGCGCGCTCTGATGGCTGATTATACCCAACCGGCTCTGAACCCAGAACTGGCACGCCGCAACAAGCGCATCGCCATCACTGGCCTCGTCATCGCTGCCAGCATGGTCGGCCTCGCTTATGCGTCCGTCCCGCTTTATCAGCTGTTCTGCCAAGTGACCGGCTTCGGCGGCACGCCCGGCAAGGCAACCGACAATCCAAAGGGCGTCATCGACCGCCAGATGACGGTTCGCTTTGACTCCAACGTCGCCAACGATCTGGCCTGGACCGTTAAGGCCGCGCCATCGGTCACCGACAAGATCGGCGCTGTCGACACGGTCAACTACATTGCGACGAACCACTCGGACAAGCCGATCACCGGCATGGCCGTGTTCAACGTCTCGCCAGAAAATGCTGGCGTCTATTTCAACAAGATCGAATGCTTCTGCTTTACCGAGCAGACACTGCAGCCCGGGGAAACCGTGGATATGCCGATCGTGTTCTTCGTCGATCCCGAGCTTGATGATAACCACGAGCTCGCAACCATCAAAGAGATTACACTCTCTTATACATTCTACGCTTCTGAGAAGGGGGAAAGCTGACCATGGCCGGCATAGCCAAAAACCACGACTACCACATGGTCGAACCGAGCCCCTGGCCATTCGTCATGTCTGCGGCCGTCCTAGTTTTCGCAATGGGCTTAATCTTCTGGATGCACCATTGGACACCATGGGTGTTCTTCATTGGCCTCGTTGGCATCCTCTACACCATGTATGCGTGGTGGAGCGATGTGATCAAGGAAGCCAATAACGGCGTCGATCACACCCCGGTCGTGCAGATGCATCACCGCTATGGCATGATGCTGTTCATCGCTTCCGAAGTGATGGTGTTCTTCGGCTTCTTCTGGGCCTATTTCGATGGCTTCTTCCGCCTAGAGGATGTCGAGCAGTATGCTCGTGTGGCGGCAACCGGCGGCCATTGGCCACCAACCGGCGTTGAACTGTTCGATCCGTTCCACCTGCCGCTGTTCAACACGCTGATCCTGCTGACTTCGGGCACCACGGTGACCTGGGCTCACCACGCTCTGCTGGAAAATGATCGCAAGGGTCTGTTTTGGGGTCTCGTCCTGACCGTTGGTCTGGGCATCCTGTTCACCGGCACCCAGATCCTTGAATACACCGAAGCTGGCTTTGCCTTCTCGGGCAACATGTACGGCGCTACCTTCTTCATGGCGACGGGCTTGCACGGCTTCCACGTCTTCATCGGTACCGTGTTCCTGGCCGTTTGCCTGCTGCGCGCTTACCGTGGTGACTTCACTCCAGAACGCCACCTCGGCTTCGAGTTTGCTGCCTGGTACTGGCACTTCGTGGACGTTGTCTGGCTGTTCCTGTTTGCCTCGATCTATATCTGGGGCAGCTGGGGCGTGGCACTCAACCACTAAGGTCCGCCCGGACGTTATTCACGGGGCGCAGCGGCAAGCTGCGCCCCGATTTATTTGGAGCCCATGTGTTGCAAAAACCGCCCATCCTGACCGGACTGCTCTGCCGCTGTCCACGGTGCGGGGAAGGGCGCCTCTTTGCCGGCTATCTCAAGATTGCGCCGAGCTGTTCAGCCTGTGGTCTCGATTTCAAGTTTGCCGATAGCGGTGATGGCCCAGCCATCTTCGTGATTTTTCTGGTGGCGCCTTTGGTCATCATTCTGGCACTGGCCGTGGGCGCGGTTTTCAACCCGCCGCCTTATGTGCACCTGATGCTCTGGATACCGGCCACCATTGTCTTTTCGCTGCTGTTGCTGCCGCCCTTCAAAGGCGTATTGGTGGCGCTGCAATACCGCCACGATGCCCATGAGGGTCACCAATGACCGAAACGCGCCGCCTCGGCCCGATCATGACCTGGACCTTTGTCGTCATGATGCTGGCGCTCGCCGTCACCTGCGTCTGGCTAGGCACCTGGCAGATGCATCGCCTTGCCGAAAAAGAAGCCCTGATCGTTGCCGTCGACCAGCGCCTGCACGCGGACCCGATTCCGGTGCCGGCAGAAACGACCTGGCCAACGCTTGATCTTGAAGCGCTCAACTTCCAGCCTGTCTCGCTGACCGGCTCGTTCCGCTACAATCAGACGGTGACGGTGTTCACCAGCCTCGGTAGCGCCAAGGGCCGCGCCTCCGGTCCCGGCTATTGGGTTGTGACGCCCTTCGTCTTGGCCGATGGCGGCACGGTCTTCGTTAATCGCGGCTTTGTGCCAGCTGATTTCCAGGAAGCCGCCGTCACCGATGGCCAGGCTGAAGACGATCAGGTCACCATTTCGGGCCTGCTGCGGCCTGGCGAAGAAGCGGGTTTCATGACGCCCGAGCCCAACACCTCGGATCGAATCGAGTGGGTACGTGATCCCGTTCGTCTTGCTGCCATGGTCGATCCAGCGCTGGGTCCCTTCGCGCCATTCTATGTCGACCTGCCAGCCGGCGCTCCCGGCGAGCTGCCGCAGGGTGGCGAGACGGTCGTCGAATTCCCCAATAACCACTTGGGTTACGCCTATACTTGGTACGGTTTTGCCATCGTGGCCGTGGTCATGCTCGGCTTCTGGTTTGCCCGTCAGCGCGCCATCGGCAAGGGCTAACCGTCAAACTTGCGGTTCCCCCCCTGTTTGACTAGGTTGCAATTATTCTAAAAGGGCCCCTCCCCAGAATGCAGTTTGTCTCTACGCGCGGCCAGGCGCCCGTGCTTGGCTTCTCTGACGCAGTTCTCGCTGGCCTGGCCTCCGACGGTGGCCTTTATGTGCCGCAAAGCTGGCCCCAGATCAGCAGTGCCGAAATCGCTGGCTTTGCCGGCAAGCCTTATGCCGACGTGGCCTATGCCATTATCAGCCGCTTCACCGGCGACGAGATCGCGCCTGCCAAGCTCAAGGCGATCATCGACGAATCCTATGCCGCGTTCCGCCGTCCATCGGTAACGCCACTCGTCGAGCTTGAGCCAAACCACTTCGTGCTGGAGCTGTTCCACGGCCCCACGCTGGCGTTCAAGGACGTCGCGATGCAGTTCCTGAGCCGCATCATGGACCACATTCTCGCCGAGCGCGGCCTCAAGGCCACCATCGTTGGCGCCACGTCAGGCGACACCGGCTCGGCGGCCATCGAAGCGTTCCGCGGCCGCGACACGACCGACATTTTCATCCTGCACCCGCAGGGCCGTACGTCGCCCGTGCAGCGCCTGCAGATGACGACAGTGCTCGACGCCAATGTTCACAACATCGCGCTCGAAGGCACGTTCGATGACTGCCAGAACATCGTCAAAGCGATGTTCAACAACCACAAGTTCCGCGACAGCGTGCGCCTCTCTGGCGTCAACTCCATCAATTGGGGCCGTATCGTTGCGCAGATTGTCTACTACTTCACGTCGGCGGTTTCGTTGGGCAGTCCGCACCGAAAGGTGAGCTTTACGGTCCCAACCGGCAATTTCGGCGATATCTTTGCCGGCTATTGCGCCAAGGCCATGGGCCTCCCGATCGACAAGCTGATTATCGCAACCAATTCCAACGATATCCTGCGCCGCACTTTCGATACAGGTCGTTACGAGATGGAAGGCGTTGCGCCTACCATCAGCCCGTCGATGGACATTCAGATCTCGTCCAACTTCGAGCGGCTGCTGTTTGAAAGCGCCGGCCGTGATGCAACGTCTGTGCTTCGTATGATGGACAGCCTCAAGCAGTCCGGCGGCTTCACCGTGCCAGACAATGCGCTGACCGCCATCCGTCGCGACTTTGCTGCCGGAACCACCGGCGAGGCCGAGACGCGCGCCACCATTTCGATGACCCATCAGGCGGCCGGCTATCTGCTCGATCCGCATACGGCAGTCGGCGTCAATGTTGCGCGCCATCAGCCCAAGTCGGCAACGCCGATGGTTATTCTGGGCACCGCCCATCCCGCCAAATTCCCGGCGGCCGTCAAGGAAGCGTCCGGCATTGAGCCGGCGCTGCCAACCTGGCTGGCCGATCTTTATGCCCGCACGGAGCGCCTGAGCGTCCTTGCCAACGACCAGGTTGCGGTCGAAGAATTCATTACAGCGCGTACGCGCGCTGGCTGACGAATCGAGGGACGGTGGTCTCTCGACCGCCGGGCCTGAGGAGGATCTTGCGTGAGCGTACAGTCGACAATCCTGGATAACGGCATGGTGGTCCTCACCGACGACATGCCGCATCTCGAAAGTGCTTCGCTTGGTGTCTGGGTCAAGGCCGGGGCGCGCAGCGAGCGCAAGGCCGAACACGGCATTTCCCATCTGCTCGAGCACATGGCCTTCAAGGGCACCACCTCGCGCAATTCTCTGCAGATCGCGGAAGCCATCGAGAACGTTGGCGGCGATCTCAATGCCGCGACTTCCATTGAGCACACCGGCTATTTCGCCCGTGTCCTCAAAGAAGACGTGGTTCTGGCCGCTGATATCCTCAGCGATATCCTGCAGAATTCGCTGTTCGACGAAGACGAGCTTACCCGCGAAAAGCAGGTGATCGTTCAGGAAATTGGCGCCGCGCGCGACAATCCGGACGATCACGTCTTCGATCTGTTCCAGCAGGCCGCGTTCCCCACCCAGCCCATCGGCCGCACCATTTTGGGCACGGTGGATTCGGTCCGTGACTTCAATCCGGACATGGTCCGCAAATATATGAACCGCAACTATGTGGGCGACCACATGGTGATGGCCGCCGCTGGCAATGTCGATCACGAAGGTCTGGTCGACGTCGCCCGCGAACGTTTTGCCGATCTCAAGCCCAACGGCGCTCCCGCGCCCCAGCGCGCCGAATATCATGGCGGGCAGGAGCGTCTGTTCTCCGATCACGAGCAGGCCCATATCGTCGTCGGCTTTGAAGGCCGCGCCTACAATGCAGATGGCTTTTACGCGGCGCAGGTTCTCGCCTCCATTCTGGGCGGCGGCATGAGCTCGCGCCTGTTCCAGGAAGTGCGCGAGAAGCGCGGCCTGTGCTATTCGGTCTATTCCTTCCACTGGGCCTTCGCCGATAGCGGCGTGTTCGGTGTTGCGGCCGCAACGGGCGAAGATGAGGTGGCAGACCTTGTCCCCGTCGTTCTCGACGAGCTCAAGCGCGCCACCGAAAGCATCACCGAAGAAGAAGTCATCCGCGTCCGCAACCAGATCAGAGCAGGCCTTTTGATGTCGCTCGAAAGCCCATCGGCCCGCGCCGGTCAGCTGGCGCGTCAGCAAATCCTCTGGGGGCGTCCGATCCCGATGCAGGAAACGGTTGAGCGCATCAATGCCATCACCGCGCAGCGTGTTCAGGATGTCGCCGAGCAGATTTTCACCAAGGGTTCGCCCACGCTGGCCGGCATAGGTCCCATCGGCAATCTCGCCGATGTGGAGGCCATCAGCGATCACTTGAAGCGCTAGGGACGCTTCCGCCATGCTCTGGCCCTGGTCATCCCCGGTTCCCCTGATCGCGTTGCGCGGTCCGCAGGTCATGCTGCGGCTGCCGATCATGGCTGATTTTGACGCATGGTACGGCCTGCGCCGGTCCAGCCGTGATTTCCTGCGCCCCTTCGAGCCGCGCTGGACCGAGGCCGACCTTGGCCGCAATGTCTTTGCTACCCGCGTCAAGCGAGCCCGCGAAGAAGCAGAAGAAGGCAGCGACTATTCGTTTTTTATCTTCCTCACCTCCGGCCGCCACGAAACGCTGGTGGGCGGCGTCACCCTGTCCAATGTGCGCCGCCGCGCGGCCCAGTTCGTCAATCTCGGCTATTGGATGGGCCAGCAGTTTGCGGGGCAGGGGCTGATGAGTGAGGCGGTCGGCGTCACACTCCCCTTCGTATTCGACACGCTCGATCTGCATCGCATTCATGCCGCTTTCCTGCCCGGCAATATTGCCTCGCGCCGCGTGCTGGAAAAGAATGGCTTCGTCGAAGAAGGTTTTGCAGAGAAATATCTGCAGATAAATGGCCGCTGGGAAGACCACGTAATGTTCGGCCTGACCAAGGAACGCTACGAACTCGGCCGCTATACCCGCCGCACTGCGTAAACTTGTTGCATTCTCGCAACACCTCGGTAACCTTGTCGCAGGACTCAATCCCCGCTACCAAAGGGCGCTCCCGCCAAGAGGATGCTCTTTTGCCGCCCGGTTTGGCTAATTTGATCTGCGCACCGGAACGCTGCCACAATGAAGCCTACCGCAGGATATATTCGCCCCTGATGCGTCACCTCTTTGCACTTGCGATGTGTCTTGCGTTCGCGCTGGCCGCCTTTGCTCCCGCCACAGCCACTGCCTTCGAAGTCATCTCGGTTCCCGAAGACGTCAACGCCGTCAATCTGACGGAAGTCATCGAGATCCAGCCCGGCACCGATGGCCGCGTTCAGCTGTCGACCGCCCCCGGCGAGGACGGCATCATTCGCCGTATCGAAGTTTTGGCCGCCCAGCCGGGCACCAATCCAAAATTCGCGCTGTTTGCCCTGCGCAACGAAAGCGACCAGCAGATCGAGCGTCTGCTTGTGGCGCCGTTCTTCCGGCTTCCCGGTTCGGGCATTTTTCAGCCCGATCTGGGCAATGATCGTCTCACCGCGCTGACGCCAAGCGCCGGTATTCGCCCCGTTCGCCTCACCGATAGCGAAGCCGACGTGTTCGAGATCACCCTCGATCCCGGCGCTACCGTCACGTTCGTCGCCGAACTGACATCGGGTCAGTTGCCCGAACTTTATCTCTGGCAGCCCAACGCCTATCGCGACTACGTCAACTCCTTCACCCTGTTCCGGGGCGTGGTGCTTGGTGTGGCCTCGCTGGCTGCGGTGTTCCTCACCATCATGTTCGTGGTCAAGGGCAGGGGCGTGTTCCCTGCGACGGCCGCGTTTGCCTGGGCGGTGCTGGCATACCTCTTGATCGACTTCGGCGTTCTTGGGCGCGTTCTCGGAATAGATGCTGGAGGCATGCAGCCGATCCGCGCTGCGGCGGAGGCGGGCATAGCGACCACACTCGCGGGTTTCTTGTTTATCTATCTGAACCTGCATCGATGGCATCTGCGCTTCGTCCACCTCGCTCTGGGTCTGGCCGCGCTGTTCCTCGCGTTGTTCGCCTTTGCGTTCTTCGATCCCGCCATTGCGGCCAGTATCGCACGCATGGTTCTGGCGCTGATCGGCATCAGTGGTTTCTTCCTGATCCTGCTGCTGGCCCTGCGCGGCTATGACCGTGCCGTGCTGCTGGTGCCCACCTGGATCATCCTGATCGCCTGGCTGTTCTATTCCTGGCTGGTCGTTTCGGGGCAGGTCTCCAACGACGTGGCCCAGCCCGCTGTTGGCGGCGGCCTCGTGCTGATCATCATGCTGCTGGGTTTCACCGCCGTGCAGCACGCCTTCTCCGAAGGTCAGGTCACCATCGGAACGCTCTCCGAAGTCGAACGCCGCGCACTGGCGCTGACCGGCTCGGGTGACTTTGTGTTCGATTGGAACATCGAGCGCGACCGCGTCTCGGTCAGCGACGAACTTGCCACGCGCCTCGGCGAGAAGCGCGGCTCGCTGCGCGGCGCCATCAAGCGCTGGCTCGATCGCGTCCACCCCGACGACCGCGACCGTTTCCGCACTGCCTTCGACACGCTGGTCGAGCTCCGGCGTGGCAAGGTGTCCTCCGACATGCGCATTGCTGGACACGACGGCAGCTATCGCAGCTTCCGCATGCGGGTGAAGCCCGTGCTCGGTGGCGACGGTCAGGTCAACCGCATCGTTGGTACCCTGCAGGACGTGACTGAGGACCGTGCCGCCCGCGAACGGCTGCTTCATGACGCAGTGCATGACAGCCTCACCGGCCTGCCCAACCGCATGCTGTTCCTTGATCGGCTTGAGCGCGCTCTAGTGCGTGCCCGCACGCCCGGTGGCACCAAGCCTGCCGTGTTCCTGATCGATATCGACCGCTTCATGGAACTCGAAGAGCGCATCGGCCACTCGGCCGCCGACTCGGTTTTGCTGGCCATTTCGCGCCGCATCGCCCGCGTCATGCGCCCGCTCGATACCGTGGCCCGCGTCACTGGCGATCAGTTCGCGGTGATTCTGGCCTCCGAACAGGCAGCCGGCAAGATCGCCGAAACTGCCGAACAGATCCGCAAGGCCCTCAAGGCGCCGTTCAACTTCGGCGACCGCGACCTGACGCTCTCGGCGTCCATTGGCGTCACCATCTATGACAGCAACCCGGCCACCGCTGCCGATGTGCTGCGTGATGCAGAACTGGCCATGTATTACGCCAAGCGTCTTGGTGGTGACCGCATCGAAGCCTACCGCGCCTCTGCACGCTCCATCGCCGCCTACAACCGCGCCAGCGAGGAAGACCTCGAACGCGGCATGAAGCAGGGCGAACTGCATGTGATGTTCCAGCCGGTGATGGATATCCAGACCGGTCAGATTGCTGGTGCTGAAGCGCTGATGCGCTGGACCCACCCAACACGCGGCGCTGTCACGCCCGACGAGTTCGTGCCTCTGGCCGAACGCTCTGGCCAGATCGAAAAGCTGGGTCGCCTGGCATTCGAACAATCCGCCGCCCAGACCAAGGACTGGATGGCCTCGCTCGGCCTACCCGAAGAGTTCTTTATCTCTGTCAATCTCTCGCCAACCCAGTTGGCGACCGAGACCCTGCTCAACGACATGCGCAACCTAGTCGCGCAAGACAAGGACCTAGCGCAGCACCTCAAGCTCGAGATCACCGAGAGCCAGGTGATGACCAATCCCGAGCACTCCGCCTATATGCTGGCCGCTCTACGCAATCTGGGACTGGGACTGGCGCTCGACGATTTCGGCACCGGCCATTCCTCGCTGAGCTATCTGCACCGCTTCCCGTTCGATACCATCAAAATCCCTGCAGCCTTCGTCAAAATGGGCGAAGGCAATGGCATCGCCCATACGCAAGGCCCGATAATCAAGGCTATTGTGGCCTTGGCGACCGATCTCGATCTGATGGTAATTGCCGAGGGCGTCGAAACCCTCGACGAGATCGAGCGCCTGCGTCAGCTCAATTGCCGCTATGCTCAGGGCTTCGCATTCGGCGCGGCTATGAGTGGTGCAGAACTCGGCAAGAAGCTCGCCGCACAACTGGGCAAGTAAGGCGCCTCAATCTGCGCCTTGGCCTCGCTCAGGCGTGGCCAGCACTCGGGCTCAGTGAGGCTCTGGTGATCTTCAGACTTGCCAAGGCGGCGTCGTAGCGCTGCTCCACCGGCGTGTTGAAAATCACTTCCCAGCTCAATGGCATGGTCAGCCAGCCATTTTCGGCGATTTCATTTTCCAGCTGCCCGGCGCTCCAGCCACAATAGCCGAGCGCAAATAGCGTCGACCGCGGCGCCGGGCCAAAGGCCATGGCCTTCAAAATATCGAGCGTCGCCGTCAGGCTGATCTTGTCGGTGACTGGATAGGTATTGCCGCTCTGATAGTCGGATGAGTGGAGCACAAAGCCGCGCCCTTTCTCCACCGGCCCACCGCGCATCACAACACCCTCGCGGATGGCCTCCGGCAAGTGGATGACAGCATCCGGATCGCCCAGATCGAGCTCGTCGATAATGTCCGCAAACCGCATATCGGCCAGCTCGTGGTTAACCACCAGCCCCATCGCGCCCTCGCTGCCATGCCCGACAATGAGGATGACGCTTTCGGCAAAGCGTTCGTCCGTCATATCCGGCATCGCGACCAGAAACTGTCCTTCGAGTGAGTTCATGCCCAACAATAACCGGCAACCTTTGGCCATGCCAAGGCGTGATGCCGCAAACCTGGCTTGTTGCGATCACGAAGGCATGATGCTGCGTCAGCTTTTTCTAAACGCGTTCCTGCGCTAATGCCTTCCCATGCACTTGTCGTCCATCGCCTTCACCATTGCCCTGATCGCTCTGCCGGTTCATGCCGGCGAAACCGCGTGGCAGGAGGTCGCTCCCGGCGTCAAACTGCGCCTGATCAGCACCGGCCAGATCAAGCCCGATGGCACGACGCTGGTTGGCGTCGAGATCGACATGCCAGAGAACACCAAGACCTATTGGCGCGTTCCCGGCGACACCGGCCTGCCGACAGAACTCAGCTTTTCGCCTGAGCATGGTGTAGTGGGTCACAAGGTGATCTGGCCCTATCCCAAGCGTCAGCAGACACCCGACTATCTCGACTACGTCTACTTCGGCCCCACTGTTTTGCCGGTGGAAATCACCGTCGATGGCACTTCGCCAGTGGCCGAGGTCGAAGCGCTGCTCGGCGTGTGCTCTGACGTCTGCGTGCCCGCTCAGGCCAAATTCTCGTTGTCGCTTAGCGACCTCTCGCCAGACCGCGCCAATGGTCTGCGCATCCGTCAGGCCGCCGCCATGGCGCCCATTGAGTGGACCGGTGATGTCGACCCGTTCGGTACAGTCGAACTTCGCCTCGCCGACAAGATGCTCGCCGTCGAACTCACCAACCCTAATGTCGACCCGGCCTCGCTGATCGCCGCGACGACTTCAGGCGATCCTGTCTTCGGTGCGCCGCAAAAAAGCCCGGAACCAAACCTAGTGCTCATACCCATCATGGGCAAAGGCGACCATGCCGGCCTTAAAGGCGAGAGCGTTCAACTCACCTTCAAGACCGATTTGGGAGCTTTCGAGGTTGAGCGCCAGATCGCGCAGTAAAGACTAGACGGGGATTGGGGGCATTTAGCCTTGTCGGCTGCGCCAAAGCCGCTTATCCCGGATGTCTAAGGTTGAAAAGAGCTGCCGCCAGGTAGCCTATTGGTGGGGCATAATCACACGATGATCGATCGCGGCAATCCGGTCCCGTCCGTACCGGTGAAACTTGTGGGCGTCGATGGCGCCACCGATATCACCAGCGATGCCGTGCTCGGCACAGGTCTGGTTGTGTTCTTCGCCGTTCCCGGCGCTTTCACCCCAACTTGCCACGTCAATCATCTGCCCGGCTTTGTTGCCAATCAGGTCAAGCTAAAGGCCGCTGGCGTCGACCGCATTGTCTGCGCGTCCGTCAACGATGCCCACGTCATGAAGGCTTGGGCCGAAGCCTCTGGCGCGCTGGGCAAGATCGATTTTATCGCCGACGGCAATGGCGCACTGGCAAAGGCCCTCGGCCTCGACAAGGATTATTCTGGCGCCGGCATGGGCACGCGTTTTGCGCGCTCTGCTCTGCTGATCCGCGATGGCATTGTCGATGCCGTATTTGTGGAAGATGCTCCGGGCGTGACAACCAGCGGCGCACCAGCCATTCTGATGGCTCTCGAAGCCGCCCAAAACTAGAGTTTGCGTCAGGAGATCGCGTCATGAACCTGCCCACTACCCTGATGCTGCGCGTTTCAGCTGCCGGTGCCCTCGCAACCCTGCTTGCTGCCTGCTCCATGGGCGGCCTGATGGGCGGCGGCAATGCCGCGCAGACCCAGCAGTTGCAGAACGCGACTGCTACGCCAGCTGCTGTCGCGCAGGCGCAGACCAATGCTCTGCCCGCGATTGCCACACAGTGCCCGCCAATCCGGGTTCGCCCCGGCGGCGAGGCGATGTTCTATTATGGAAGTGGCCGCACCGGCGATGCGCGTGCGCTGCAGTATCAGGGCGTCATCGACGAGACGTCGCGCAATTGCGTCGTGTCAAATGGCCTGATCACCATCAATATGGGCGTGGTCGGCCGCGTGCTGCTTGGTCCCGCCGGCAACCAGACCAGCGTCAACGCCCCACTGCGTTTTGCAGTGGAACGCGACGGCCAGGCAATCTATTCGGAAAAGTACACGCTGCCGGTCGCCGTCACCGCTCCAGCCCGTTCGGCCGAGTTCGTCAAGGTGATCGAAAATGTCGCCGTGCCCTATCTCGGCGGCGAAGAAATCACCATCTGGGTCGGCTTCGACACGCGCGGATGATAAGACGCAGTGTGAGGTAGAACAAAAAGCCCGCGGATAGTTCCGCGGGCTTTTTTCGCTTCTACGTTATCGCGCATATGTCTGATCTGAGTCAGCGGCAGCAACCAAGCCAGTTGCCTTCTTAGTCCCCGCGAATTGCATTCGCGGGGACTAACAGTATGCCGGGGTGATCTACTATTCTGCTGCCTGAGGTAGGTCAGCAGGCCGTTCCCACTTGAGAATTGGCGAGCGCGCAGCGCGGGTTTCGTCCAGGCGGCGACGCGGTGCCTTGAGCGGCGCAGAGGTGAAACGCTCCTTGTTGCCGGCCTTCGCATCGGCAGCCAGCTCTTCCATCACCTCGCAGAAACGGTCGAGTGTCTGCTTGCTTTCGCTCTCAGTCGGCTCGATCAGCATCGCGCCATGCACCACCAGCGGGAAGTACATGGTCATGGGGTGGAAGCCTTCGTCGATCAAGGCCTTGGCGAAATCGAGCGTGGTCACTCCCGTGCCGGCAAGGAACGTATCGTCAAACAGCGCCTCGTGCATGGTTGGGTAATCGCCAAACGGCACCGAGAAGGCGTGCGCAAGGCGGGCTTTGATGTAATTGGCGTTCAGCACTGCGTCCTGCGCGGCTTGCGCGAGGCCATCGCCACCATGGCTGAGCATATAGGTGAGGGCACGGACATACATGCCCATCTGGCCCTGGAAGGCCGTGATGCGGCCAAGCGCCGTGCCTTCTTCGTGCTCGACCAGCTCAAGTCCGTCACTGCCCTTGCGGACGAACGGGACCGGCGCGAACGGGGCCAGAGCCTCGGACAGCACGACCGGACCAGCACCTGGACCGCCGCCGCCATGCGGCGTCGAGAAGGTCTTGTGCAGGTTGATATGCATGGCGTCGATGCCAAGATCGCCTGGACGAACCACACCCATGATCGCGTTGAAATTGGCGCCGTCACAGTAAAAGAACGCCCCGGCATCATGGATTGCCTTGGCGATCTCGATGACCTGTGGCTCGAACAGGCCACAGGTGTTCGGGTTGGTCAGCATGATCGCGGCCACTTCTGGTGACAACGCATCCTTGACGGCTTGCACGTCAACAGTGCCATCGGCGCGAGCGGGGATTGGCTTGACGGTGTAGCCGAGGAAGGCAGCCGTTGCCGGATTGGTGCCGTGGGCGCTTTCGGGCACCAGCACCACGGTCCGGTGGCTCTGGCCAGCAGCGTCCTGTGCGGCCTTGATCGCCATCATGCCCAGCAGCTCACCATGCGCGCCGGCCTTGGGCGTCAGCGCCACGGCAGCGGTGTTGGTGAGGGTCATCAGCCAGTGCGACAGCTCGTTCATCAACTCAAGCGCACCCTGCACGGTCGAAACCGGCTGCAGCGGGTGAATATCCGAAAAGCCGGGCAGGCGGGCCATTTTTTCGTTGAGACGCGGATTGTGCTTCATCGTGCACGAGCCGAGCGGATACATGCCGCTATCGATCGAGTGGTTAAGGCGCGACAGGCGCACATAGTGGCGCATCGCTTCCGGTTCGGTCAGGCCAGCCAGATCGAGTGGGCTCTTGCGCTCGAAACCGCCAAGGCGGTCATTGGTGATGATGGCGTCTGGCAGATCGACGCCCGAATGCTCGGTATCGCCGATTTCAAACAGCAGTGGTTCATTGGGGAGAAGTGCCGAACCCGAGGTCGAGGCAAAGCCCGAAGTGCCCACGCCGGTGGGGCGGCCCTGATTGTTCATGCTCATGCGAGTTCCTCCGAAAGAGCCGAGCACAGCGCGGCGATATCGGTGTCGGTGGTGAGTTCGGTTGCTGCCAAAACGATGAGGTTGGTGACCTCCGGATTGCTCGGCTCCAGGCGGCTGACCGGCACGCCGGCGAGAATGCCGCGTTTGGCCAGGCGTTCGACCAGATCGGCGGCCGGCTGCGCCGTGCGGATGGTCAGCTCGTTAAAGAACGTCTTGTTGAGCACTTCGACGCCCTCAACGCCTGCAAGCGCATCGGCCAGTTCACACGCACGAGCATGGTTGAGGCGGGCAAGGCGGGTAAACCCGGCTTCGCCCAGCAGCGCCATGTGGATCGAGAACGCCAACGCACACAGCCCCGAATTGGTGCAAATGTTCGAGGTCGCCTTCTCGCGGCGGATATGCTGCTCGCGCGTCGAAAGGGTGAGCACGAAGCCGCGCTGACCTTCGGCGTCGACGGTTTCGCCACACAGACGGCCGGGCATCTGGCGGATGAATTCCTTGCGGGTCGCCATCAGGCCAAGATAGGGGCCACCAAAGTTGAGCGCGTTGCCGATCGACTGGCCTTCGGCCACCACGATATCGGCGCCAAGCGCGCCGGGGGCTTCGAGCAGGCCGAGCGAGACGACCTCGGTGATCACCACGATCAGCAGCGCGCCCTTGGCATGGGCAGCGTCAGCAGCGGCCTTGATGTTGCGCAAGTGGCCGTAGAAGTCCGGTGTCTGCACCACGATCGCGGCGGTGTTCTCGTCGATATGGTCGAGAATGTCGCCCTGGCCTTCCGGCGAGGCCGAGAGGCAATCGAGATCAGCGTCGTCCTTGAGATAGGCACGCACCACATCGCGATAATGCGGGTGCAGACCACCCGAGAGCACCACCTTGTTGCGGCGGGTCAGGCGGCGTGCCATCAGCACGGCTTCTGCGGTGCCGGTGGAGCCGTCATAAAGCGAGGCGTTCGCCACATCCATGCCGGTCAGTTTGGCGACCTGGGTCTGGAATTCGAACAGCATCTGCAGGGTGCCCTGCGAGATTTCCGGCTGATAGGGCGTGTAGGCGGTCAGCCATTCCGAGCGCTGGATCAGGTGATCCACAGTCGCCGGAACGTGGTGGCGATAGGCGCCCGCACCGACAAAGAATGGACCATCGGAGCCCGCATGGTTCTTGGCCGCGAGCGCCTTCATATGCGCTTCGACCAGAAATTCGGGGCTATGGGCGGGCAGGCCGAGATCGAAGCTCTTGAGCGCCTTGGCGGGCACGGCGCTGAACAGGGCATCGACATTGGCCGCGCCGATAACGCCAAGCATTTCGGCGCGTTCGGCTTCGGAATGGGGGAGGTAGCGCATTTAGGAGGTTCCAGTTTGCGGCGGGAGCCCCCTCCCTGGCCCTCCCCTCAAGGGGGAGGGTGAGTGCAGTGAATGTGGCGTGATCTTGCCAGCAACACCGGGTTCACCCTCCCCCTTGATGGGAGGGAAGGGAGGGGGGCTTCTTACTTGGTCAAATCTGCATAGCCAGCGTCATCGAGCAGGCCATCGAGTTCAGCGGCGTCGGCGATGGCGATTTTGTAGATCCAGCCAGCCGCTTCAGGGTCGGAGTTGATCAGGCCTGGTTCGCCGGTGAGCGCTTCATTGACTTCGGTCACGGTGCCGGCGACGGGCGCGTAGATTTCCGAAGCGGCTTTGACCGACTCGACCACGGCAGCCTCGGTACCTTTCTTGAGCACCTTGCCGACGGCGGGTAGCTCGACAAAAACGATGTCGCCGAGCGCTTCCTGAGCATAGGGCGTGATGCCCACAATGCCGGTGGTGCCTTCGACGCGGATATATTCGTGGTCAGGGGTGAACTTGGTGGTCATGGCAGATCCCTCAACTGGATGTGGCTTTGCGGAAATAACGATGGGGCACGAAGGGGGTAGCAACCACCTCGGCCGATTGCTGGCGTCCGCGCACGGACACCTGAAGTTTGGTGCCAGCAACAGCAAGGCTTGGCGGCACAAAGCCCATGGCGATGGCCTTGCCCAGCGATGGCGCAAAGCCGCCGCTGGTGACGACGCCGACGACAGTACCGGCTTCGTCGAGGATTTCAGCCCCCTCGCGCGCCGGGGCGCCTTCAACGATCAGCCCAACGCGCTTGCGGCTCGGGCCGTTCTCGCGTTCGGCCAGAATGCGGCTGGCGCCGGGAAAGTCAGCGGCCTCGCGGCGGCGCTTGGAAACAGCAAAGCCAAGATCAGCTTCGATGGGAGAAACGGTTTCGTCGAGGTCATGGCCATAGAGCGGCAGGCCAGCTTCGAGGCGCAGGCTATCACGTGCGCCAAGGCCGATTGGCTTGACCCGTGGATCAGCGAGCAGCGCATCCCACAGTTTTGTCGCGAATGGGGCAGGGCACAGCAGCTCAAACCCGTCTTCACCGGTATAACCTGCGCGGGCGACGATAATAGTCTCACCCTCAAATTCGTAAGAGCCGTGCTGCATGAAGCCCAGCTCGACAACGCCAGGGATGAGGCTGGCGAGAACGCCGACCGCCTCCGGCCCCTGTAGGGCGAGCAAAGCGCCATCATCGGCGCGTTTCAACGTGGCCCTGTCGCCAGCGGCAGACGCGATGCGCGCAAAGTCGCCTTCCTTGGTTCCGGCATTGACGACCACATAGAGCGTCCCGGCGTCTTTGGGCGACCGCGCGACCATCAGATCGTCGATCACGCCGCCCGTCTCGTTGAGCAACAGTGTGTACCGTACCTGGCCGGGCTTGAGTCCCGCGATATCGCCGCTGATCAGCGGCTCGATAATGGCCGAGATGGCAGCGTGGTCGGCGTCAGCGTTGCCGCTTGGATTGTTGAGCACCAGAAAGCTCGGACCCATATGGCTGACATCGAACAGGCCCGCCTGTTCGCGGGTCCATTTGTGTTCGGTCATGATGCCGCAGGGATATTGCACCGGCAGGCTATAGCCGCCGAATGGCACCATACGGCCACCGGCCGCGGTGTGTCGCTCAAAGAGCGGTGTGGTCTTGAGGTCTTCGGCTGTGGTTTCGGCCATCAACACTTCCCGGAAAATGAACAAGGCGACACGACTACACTCGCCTTGCGGCGAATTCCGTGCCCCCTCTGTCCTGATCACCTGAGAGATTTCCCGGCTGAGCGCCGGTTGCTCCTTCGGTGGGACCGCGCAATGTGCCGGTCCGCTTTCCAGAGTTGTAGCTTGCTGCGGTCCTTTTGCCTGAGAGTTTCCGGGGCGGTTGCTCCTTCGGCGCTGGAGAAAATCCAATCTCTCCCGCAGTGAGCGCACCATGGTGGAGAATCCGGAACGCGTCAATCGCGGGAATGGGGGATACCCAGAAACAAAAAGGCGGACCTTGCGGCCCGCCTCAAATTCTTAAATCTGCACCGAACCCTAGTTCAGGCGATTGCCAACATCGGCGATAGCCTTGTCGACAACCTGGCCACCCTTCTTGCCCATCTCGTCGGTCAGAACCAGACGAGCGGCTTCAATGGCGACGTCGGCAGAGCGAGCGCGCACTTCGGCAACGGCCTGAGCCTCTGCCTGGGCGATCTTGTCTTCCACAGCCTTGGTGCGGCGGCTCACCAGATCTGCCAGCGAAGCCTGGGCTTCGGCGGTCAGGCGGGTCGCCTCTTCCTTGGCAGCAGCGATGATGCCTTCGGCTTCGCTCTCGGCGGCAATGCGCTTCTGCTCATATTCAACGAGCAGGGCGGCAGCCTCTTCGCGCAACTTCTTGGCTTCAGCCAAGTCGTTGGCGATCTTTGCGATCTGCCCATCGAGCATCTTGGCGATGATCTTTGGGATGCCGAAATACAGCGCCATCGCGATGAAGATGACGAGGGCGACGGTGGCGTAGAAGCTGTTATCGAGCCATTCCATTGTCGCTTACTCCTTGCTGGCCTTGGTGACCGCGGCGCGGATGTTGTCCGACGGAATATCGCCGATCAACTGCGTCACAACGGTCTGGGCAGTTTCCGAGGCAATCTCGTCAACATGCGTCAGCGCTTCGGTCTTGGTTGCCGAAATGCGGGCCTCGGCAGCGGTAACCTTCGAGGTCAGATCGGCTTCGACTGCGCTGCGCTTGGCAGCAAGGTCGGCCTGGATCGACTCGCGGGTTTCGTTGGCAATGCCCTGTGCCTTGGCCTTTGCCTCAGCCAGTGCAGCTTCGTAAGCAGCGATGGCGGCATCGGTCTTCTGGCGGGATGCGTCTGCAGCGGCCAGATCGGCATCGATCAGGCCCTTGCGGTTCTCGAGAATGCCAGTGACGCGGGGCAGGGCAACCTTGCTCATCAGCAGATAGAACGCGCCAAACGTAATGGCGAGCCACAGCAGCTGGCTTGGGAAGGTCGCTGGATCAAATGGCGGGAAAACGCCCGATCCATGATCGTCACCGTGTGCCACGGTGGTTGCATGAGTGTCGGCGGTTGGGTCGACGTGACCCGTTGCGCCAGGAACCGGCTCGCCATGAGTGGCGTCAATCGCGTTGTCGAGATTTTGCTCGGTCGGCGTTTCGGCCTCTTGGGCGAAAGCTTGCGTTACCATCAGGTGAGGTCCCGTTAAATCCGGTCAGCCGGCCGAAAGCCGGAGAAGTGCACGCAGCCGGGAAGCTCCCGGCTGCGGAAAGATCTGGGTCGGCGCCGTTATTAGGCGACGAACAGCAGGATCAGGGCAACCAGGAACGAGAAAATGCCCAGAGCTTCGGTCACGGCGAAGCCGAAGATCAGGTTCGAAAACTGGCTAGGAGCAGCCGAAGGGTTGCGCAGGGCACCCGACAGGAAGCTACCGAAGATGTTGGCCACGCCAATAGCGGCGCCGGCCATACCGAAACAAGCAATACCGGCACCGATGAACTTTGCGGCTTCAGCTTCCATTTTATAGTCCTTTCAAGCGACTTTAAGCGGGGTTCTGGCGGAACAGCCCGCCGTGACTGGTAGATTAGTGAGAGGGGTGGATCGCGTCGTTGAGGTACATGCAGGTGAGAACCGCAAAGACGTAGGCCTGAACAGCACCAACCAGGAATTCCAGTCCGGTGATGGCGACGCCCATGATCAACGGCAGCGCCGAACCAAGAATGCCAAGGAAACCAAGGCTGCTCATGGTGACGATGAAGCCGGTGAAGACTTTCAGAGTGATGTGGCCAGCCAGCACGTTGCCGAACAGACGCACGGAAAGCGAGATCGGGCGGCTCATGAACGAGATGAACTCGATTGGCGCCACGATGGGAAGAATATAGCCTGGGACGCCCGATGGGACGAACAGCTTGAGGAACTTCGGACCGTTCTTGACGAAGCCGTAGATCACGACAGTCAGGAAAACCAGCATCGACAGCGCGAAGGTCACGATGATGTGGCTGGTGACGGTGAAGAAGTAGGGCACCATGCCGAGCATGTTTGCCACAAAGATAAAGGTGAACAGGCAGAACACCAGCGGGAAGAACTTCATACCTGCCGTGCCGGTCGCACTTCGCACCATATTGGCCACAAACTCATACATGAGTTCCGCCAATAGCTGGGCACGTCCTGGAACGACGCTCTTAGAACCTGTTGCCAGGATCATATATAAGGACACGATCGCGACGGTCGCGACCATGAACAGCGCCGAATTGGTGAAAGCGAAGGTCACACCGGAACCTTCTGTGCCATCACCGCCGAGGGTGAATAGCTTCGCAATGTCATAGATGACAAACTGGTGGATCGGGTCAGTACCGGCCATGGAGCCCTCTAAGCGTCATCATTTGTCATCTTCGTCTTCCACGTCGGGTCCCATATCGGACCCCGGCGGGGGAGGCGATGCTGCATTCATCTGCGCCACCACACGGGTGACATTGAGTATTCCAGCGGCAAAGCCCACCAATAACATGATGAGCAAGCCCCAGGGGCTGGTCCCCAGGCCCAGATCGATGAGATAGCCGATAACGGCACCCACCAGGATCGCGGCGATGAATTCGGTTCCGATGCGCATGCCGCGCCCCAGTCCGCTCATCTCCGGGGAGGCGTCTCTCGAGGCTCTATTGTCCTCGATCTCGCGTTCCCTTTTGGCCGAGGCGATGCGCGATGCAAGATCGTGCGTCACCCCTTTGACGTTGTCAGGCTGGCTGTCGGTGTCTTGCGGTTTTGACATCCGCTGGTTCCCTCGGCCGGCCCATCCCCGGAAATTCCGGGACGCCTTTTAAGTCGCGCGCAACATAGTGGTGGGGTCTGAGAGTGTCAAGACAGGCTTGGCGGCGGTAAGGCGTTGTTTTAATTAGTATATTCAGCTTGTCGCAGGGGTGCGTCATGCTGTCCACAGCCGATCGTGGCATTGTCAGGGCAGACAGCGGGAGATTCTGTCTCTTTGAAGGGGCTTCTAGCCCGCCTCGCGGAAGCTTTCGGCGGTCGTCAGGTCCACCGATACCAGTTGGCTGACGCCGCGCTCGGCCATGGTCACGCCAAACAGGCGGTCGACCCGGCTCATCGTGATCGGATTGTGGGTAATCACCATGAAACGGGTATTGGTCCGCTGCCGCATGGATTCGAGCAGGTTGCAGAACCGCTCCACATTGGCGTCGTCGAGTGGTGCGTCCACTTCGTCCAGCACGCAGATCGGGGCAGGGTTGGTCAGGAACACCGCAAAGATCAGGCTCATCGCCGTCAACGCCTGCTCGCCACCCGACAACAAGGTCATGGTCTGTGGCTTCTTGCCCGGCGGGCGCGCAATGATTTCAAGCCCGGCTTCCAGCGGATCATCGCTTTCAACAAAGGTCAGCTCGGCCGTGCCGCCACCGAATAGCGTCGTGAACAGTTCCTGGAAATGCGCATTGACCTTGCCGAAGGCTTCGTTGAGCCGGGCGCGGCCTTCGCGGTTGAGCGACTGAATGCCGGTGCGCAGCTTGGCGATGGCCTCGATCAGGTCTTCCTTGTCCTTGACCATCAGGTCGAGCTTTTCCTGAACCTCGACCGCTTCCTTTTCCGCCGACAGGTTCACGCCGCCCAGCCGCTCGCGCTCGGCCTTGAGACGGTCGACCTTCTGTTCGATCGCGTTTTCGGCGGGCAAGGGGTCTTCCGGTTTGATGCCCGAGGCTTCGAGCGTCTTGCTGGCCGGAATATCGAGCGTTTCTTCGATCTGTCGTTCGATCTGCTGACGCTGGGCAATAAAACCCTTGAGGCGTTCATCGATCCGCGTCAGCTCAATCCGCGCATTGGCGAGCAGGTCGCTGGCCGTCTTGAGCGCCCGGTCGGCTTCGCGATACCCGGTCTGGGCCAGATTGAGGCTATCGCCAGCGGCCTTGTGTTCGACCGTCGCCGTTTCGATCTGGTCTTCCAGCTGCGCCCGGCGATCGGCAAAGCCATCGGGGGAAACGTTGACGGCGGCGAGCTGCGCCGCGACTTCAGCGCTGCGCTGATCCAGCGTTGCCAACTGCGCCAACGCACCCTCGCGGCGACGCTGCCAGCTGGTGCTATCGCGCTCCAGTTGGGCAATGCGACTGTCACGCATGCGAGCGGAGGTTTCAAAACTGCCCAGTTTCAGGCGCGACTGGTCGGCTCGTTCGCGCGCGGCATCGAGCGAAATCTGGTGCGTTTCGGCAATCTCGGCCGCTTCGCCTTCATCTCCCGCATCATAAAGAGACTGTTCGGCCTCCTCGCGGATGGCTTCGGCTTCAGCCAGACTGGTGGCGAGCCGCGTCCGCGCCTCTTCCAGAGCCGACTGCCGCGTCACCAGATCGCCTATGGCGCGCTGGGCTTTATCGACATCGGCCTGCGCCGCGCCAATCGCGTGCTGCGCCAAACGCCAGGCCTCGCGCTGCTGACGCTCCTGTTGGCGGGTCGCTTCAAGACCAGAGGTCAGCGCATCGACATCGCGCTTGAACGCATTGCGTTCGCCCTTGGCGCGGGCAATGTCTTCGTCGAGATCGGCCAACCGGTTGCGTTGGGCAAGCCGTTGCGCGGCCGCACTCGGCGCATCGGCCGCGGCGATAAATCCGTCCCAACGCCACAATGCGCCTTCCATGGTGACCAGACGCTGACCCGGCTTAAGCGCATGCATCAGCGCTGGGCCATCGGCTTCCGAGATCAGACCGATCTGATCAAGACGACGCTTGAGCAAGGCACTACCAGTCACATAGCGCGATAGTGGTTCGGCGGCCTGGGGCAGGGCGGCGTCATCGGTGTGATCGACCGGAACTGACCAATGCATTGGCGCACCGGCATCCGAGCTGGCTTCAAGATCATCGCCCAGCGCCGCACCCAGTGCCGTTTCATAGCCGGGCGCAACCTTGAGTTCATCGACAATGGCGGGCCACAGGCTCGCGCCGACATTGAGCATTTTGCCAAGCGTTGCCGCTTCGGCCTCAAGCCGGTTGAGCGCCGCTTCGATTTCGGCAAGCCGTGGCCGCGTCTCGTCGAGCTTGACCTGGGCCTCGGCCGTCGCCTCTTCTGCGAGCACAGCCGCATATTCGGCTTCGGCTGTCGCAGCTTGTGCTGCTTCCAGTGTGGCCCGCTTGAGGCTCAGGGTTTCGTCGGCATCAAGGCTGGCATTGACCGTGCGGGCCTCGGTTTCGACCTCGGTAATTTCGCTGGTGAGCCGGGCGATCCGCTGCGCTGCTTCCTGCGCGCTGCGTTGGGCCTGACTACGCCGCGCCCGCATTTGCGACAGGGCGTCGGCAGCAACGCGCGCTTCGGCCTCGGCGCGAGTAACGGCGGCGCGGGCGCTGTCGGCGTCTTGCCGGGCGCGGTCAAAATCGGCCTGCGCCGCTTCGCCTTCCGCCGCCAGAATTTCCAGCTCCTCGGCATAGGTCGCCAGCGTCACTTCGCTTTCGGCGCTGAGTTCGCGCTCGCGCTCACCGTCGGCGGTCAGTTGGCGGATGCGATCTTCGAGTTCGATCCGACGCTGCCCCATACGGCGTGATTCTTCGGCGAGCTGCTCGGCGAGGATCGTGTAACGCTGCAGCACTGCGCCGGTGATTGCCTCCCGCTCGCGCAGCGGCTGCAGCGATGCATCGGCTGCTTCGAGTTTTTTCTGCGCTTCAAATTCGAGATGTGTTGCGTCGGCCAACGAGCGCACCAGCGCTGCCTGCTGCGCCTCGGTTTCCTTCTCGGCAAAGCGGGCTGCAACCCAGCGTATATGATAAAGTGTCGCTTCGGCCCGGCGGATGTCGCCAGAGAGCGAACGATAGCGCGTCGCGAGCCGCGCCTGCCGCTTCAGCGTTTCAAGCTGTGTGTCCACCTGCGCGATGATGTCATCGACGCGCTCAAGATTGGCCTCGGCGGCCCGCAAGCGCAGTTCGGCCTCATGCCGACGCGAATGCAGACCCGAAATACCCGCCGCTTCTTCAAGTAAGGCCCGGCGCGCCGTTGGCTTGGCGGCGATCAGCTCGCCGATCTGCCCCTGCCGCACCATGGCAGGCGAGTGCGCACCGGTCGATGCGTCGGCGAACAGCAGCTGAACGTCACGCGCCCGCACTTCCTTGCCATTGACGCGATAAACCGAGCCCTGCTCGCGTTCGATGCGGCGGGTGACTTCGAGCACATCGGCGTTGTTGAGCGCAGCAGGTGCCGTGCGATCGGAATTGTCGAGAACGAGGGTGACTTCGGCCGAATTGCGGGCAGGGCGGTTGCCCGAGCCCGAAAAAATCACGTCGTCCATGCCGGACGCGCGCATCGCCTTGTATGAGCTTTCGCCCATCACCCAGCGCATGGCTTCAACGAGATTGGATTTGCCGCAGCCGTTTGGCCCGACAATACCCGTCAGGCCTGGCTCCATCACCAGCGTCATTTCGTCGGAAAACGATTTGAAGCCGTGCAGCTTGAGGCGGGAGAATTTCATGGCAGCGCCACCGAAGCGGCGCTGCCAGTTATGAAATTACTGCGCAGGGGCAACTGGCGTTGCAGTTGGCTCGGCTGGGGTTGCTGCATCGGCAGCAGGGGCAGCGGTTGGCTCTGCTGCTGGAGCAGCGGGGGCCGCTGCGGGAGCGGCGGCCGAGGCGTCGGTGGCCACGAAATCGGCAGGGATAAGCGGATCGATTTCAGCTGCAAGCTGCTCGAGCGTCTTGTCACCAGTGAGTGTCTTGCCGTTGACATAGAATGTCGGCGTACCCGTCAGCCCGAAATCGTTCAGCGCCTGCTCGCGCAAGGCTTCCATCCCGGTGAACAGCGCCTGATTCGTCAATGCTGCGTCGAAAGTTTCCTGGGTAAAGCCCAGCTGCTTGGCGATTTCCAGAATCGCATCGCGTGGCGTGTCCGAAGCGGCCCAGGTGTTCTGGGTCTTGAAATAGGTGGCCACCACGTTGTGGTAATTGGTCGGGCCCGACGCTTCCGCCAGCATGAAAACGGCGGCGTCGAGCACGTTGCGCACGAATGGGCGCAGCACGAGCTTGACCTTGCCGGTGTCGATATACCGGGTGGTGAAGTCTGGCAGCACGGTGTTGGAGAAGGTCGCGCAGTGCGGGCAGGTCGGCGAAGCATATTCGATGACCGTAACAGGAGCGGATTCGCTGCCCTTGACATGGTCCGCAACGCCGCCGGCAGGTGCCATCAGCTTGGCGATGTCGATCATGTCGCCTTCAGCAGCGCTGGCGGTGGCTACCCCGCATAGGCTCAAAGCCGATGCAGCTGCGGCCAGCATAAGGGTGTCACGGCGGGTAAAGTTCACGGCTAACGCTCCTGTTTTGTTGTGCGCGACACTACACGGGGCAAATGTGTGGGCAAGTGGGCACATTCATCAACCTACAGTGAACACTCTGGTTGCATTAAGTGGACATTGAAAGCCGCTCACCCGTCTCGCCCCGATCTGCTGGACAGCGCGTGACCCAATGTCCGCAACGCTTCCCTCAGAACATCGTCCTCGATATCGGCCACCTGGGCCCCGACCTTTGCGATGACGCTCTGGCTCGGTTGAATGTTTTTCTCGACCTTTTGCGCTGAACCGGGCCTGAACGCTTCGGCCGACAGTTTCACCGTGCCCACCAGCACGAAACCAAAATAGCGATTGATCGCCGCCGCGATTTTGGGCCCCTCATGGGCAATCGCCAGTGCATGGCCTGGCACGCAGCGCAGCAACAGCGTTGCGCCCTCAGCACTTTTCTCGCCGCGCGGCCAGGTCAGTTTGTCGGGAATGGCGACCTCGTCATAAGGCTTGGGTGCCATCACCGACCAATGCGCGATGATATCTCGGCTGGCAAAGCCACGCTTTTTGAGTACCGGATCAAGCGCGCCCGAAAGCACATCGGCGATGTTCATCGTGCGATTGCGACGTTTCGGTACGGGCAGATCATCCTTGGCCATAGTGCTGAAGTACCCCCAGTACCGCGCATCAACAAGAGGGATCGGGTCTTGTTCCCGCTACCCTCGTCGGTGAGGGGCATGAGTATGTCTCGGCACGATGATCCAGCGAAACGCCACATCCGTAGGATGAAGTGAATGCGGCCCCCTTGTGGCCTGCCACCCGCCAGAGGTATCCGATGGCAATGCAGCTCGCCAATTCCGCCCCCATCGATGCCCCGGCCGTTCTCGCCTGGTATGATCGCCACGCCCGCGATTTGCCATGGCGCGTCTCGCCCGCGGACCGCGCTGCCGGGCACAAGCCCGATCCCTATCGCGTCTGGCTCAGCGAGGTGATGCTGCAGCAAACCACGGTGACGGCCGTCAAAAATTACTTCATCCGTTTCACCAGTCTGTGGCCCACCGTGCAGGACCTAGCGGCCGCGCCGCTTGATAGCGTCCTCAAGGAATGGGCTGGCCTCGGCTATTACGCCCGCGCCCGAAATCTGCACGCCTGCGCCGAAGCGGTGGTGCGCGACCATGGCGGCGTTTTTCCGGACACATCGGTTGGCCTCCAAACCCTGCCGGGCATCGGCGCCTATACCAGCGCCGCCATTGCGGCGATCTGTTTTGACGAGCGCGTGGCCGTGCTCGATGGCAATCTCGACCGCGTCCTCGCCCGCTATTACGCGCTGCCCGTCCCGGTCCGCGATGCCAAGGACGAACTCCGCGCCGCCCTCCAAGCCTCGGTGCCCGCGCGGGCCGGCGACTACGCTCAAGCCATGATGGATCTGGGCGCCACCATCTGCGCACCCCGCACCGCCGTCTGCATGCTGTGCCCGATCCAGCCCGGTTGCGCCGCGACGAAATCCGCAGATCCAACCATCTATCCAATCAAGCCTAGCAAAGCCGACCGTCCCGTCCGCAAGGGCCACGCCTATGTCATGACCGACGCGGCCGGCGATGTGTATCTGCAAAGCCGTCCCGCCAAGGGCCTGCTCGGCGGCATGACCGAAGTGCCCGGGTCAGACTGGGGTACCGACCTCGCCGAACCCAACTACCCAATCCAAAGCGAATGGCGCCATCGCGGCCAGATCGTCCACATCTTCACCCATTTCCGCCTGGAACTGGAAGTGTGGTCCGCAACCGTCCCCCCCGAAACCCTCGACGGCGGTTGGTGGTCCGAACGAACTGCTCTCAAAGGCGAAGCGCTACCCACATTATTCAAAAAGGTGCTGGCGCAAGCAGGTTTCGACTAAATTCACCCAACGCCATTGGGCTCCGTGGGGTGCAAGCCCTTGTTTCACTGCGGTTGCGGGCAAGAATGGGGTGGCTAGCGGACTGGCGGGTTTCGGGTAGCTGCAAGCAAATAGCAGCCTTTTGAGTGTCGCGAATAAGCAGGTTGGCGCGGTGCGCGATCATCAAAAAGGGCCAACCTGATGAAGGCCGGCCCAAATGCTCAAAGCGCTAGGACTGGTGGTTCGCGGCCAGTAAGTCTCTCAAAATCCTGAGACGCCGGTCCACCTGCGCCTCTCGCTAAACCGTCGTCTATCCAGGCAAGCATTGCGGCACTCTCTGGCGGGACCGATGCAGCTACCATGCGCTCCACAAGTGCTTCTTTTGAGACTTCAACGGGGGAGTATGAGCGGCCCCGACTAGTGCGGGCCAACTCCGCCAACTCCGGCATCGTGATGGCTTTGGGTCCAGTGATGTCGAGAGTACGCCTACCCGAAAATCCATCGGAAACGGCGAATGCTGCTGCGTCTGCACATTGTTCACGCGTCACATAGGCTACACCGCCTGCGCCCGCCGCGTGGACGAAGCAACCGTCATCGTCAGCACGTTCAAGAAATTGCCGTGCCAAATCGTCATAGAAGGCGTTTCGCAATATCGAGTAGCCAATGCTGCTCTCTTTGAGAATTGCCTCGGTCGTGGCGTGATCGGCAGTCATCAGCGAAAGCGGGCTGCTGTCTGCATTCAAAAACGACGTATAGACGATGTGACTGACGCCCGCGCCAATTGCTGCGTCTATTGCAGCTCGATGTTGGCGGATACGTATGCCATCTGGACTTAAAGCGTTGGTGCTGATGAGGATAAGCCGGTCCACCCCAGTCATGGCCTGTTGAAGGCTCTCGATCTGGTCGAAATCTGCGAACCGCGGCTCCAGGTCGCTGTACATTCCTGCAAGTGCGTCGGGCGTCCGACTAAGCAAGACGAGCGGCTGTTTGGTGATTGAGCGCAGCGACTGGAGCACCATGCGGCCCAGCTTTCCGCTAGCGCCGGAAATAGCAATTGATGTCATTTGAAAACTCTTCTGACGATATGGATACGACAGTGCACACCCCGCAACGCGGTGGCTTCACTGTCAGCGATCAGTCAGAAGAAAACTCTTGTCACAGTGGTCTTATCGAACAGCCTTCGCCGCAGGTCAAGATCACCTGACCAGTTGACCGGGTTGCGCCTCCTCATGTCTGCTGTTGGGACTATCGATCTTCACCGGCTATGTCCGAAATGGGAGCGGGAGCTGCCATCGGCCCTGTCCCTCCCCCGCCAAGCTCACAGTGCCCCTCCATAAACTTATCCCCGCCTCGCAAACCTGCCGCACAATGTGCCTATTCCCGCCAGTCACCGGCTTCACGCAAAGTCGGGCGGGGTGACCGTGGGAGAGGGGCGCTTCTCCAGTGGGGTTGGAAACTCGGCAGCCGGACCTGCAAGAATGGTACCGCCTGAACCGGACCTCGCCCAAAGAGCGGATCGTGACGGGCGGCCCTTGGGCCACTCTACTGACTTTTCAGGTCCAACGGCCGCCCGTTACAGTGAAACCGCGACGCCAAAAGGCCGGGCGGCATTTTTTGCTGCCCCAAAACCGGCAACTGCAAAAACAAAGAGGCCGCCGGGGCAAACCGGCGGCCAGTTCAAGAGCCTGATGATTGGAGGTCAGGATCAGGCAGAAAGCAAATCAAGTTTTGCACGAATGTCCGTGCGAAGATCGTCGATCGGGTCGATGCGCCCGTTCTGTTCGTGGTGCCAGAAAGTCCACCCGTTGCATGACTCAGCACCCTGAACCAAGGCACCCACCTTGTGGATGGAACCCTGATGGGATCCCGAGACGAGCGACCCGTCTGCACGAACCATGGCGTAATAACGTCGCGACAAGTCGAAGAGTTGCGCGCCCGGTTCAATTAATCCCTGCTCCAGCAGCGAGCCGAAGGGAATGCGTGCTTCCTTGCGCTTGGGCGTCACCGATTGCAGCGCCTCGAACACGCCGGGCCGGATCGTGGCGATGCGCTTGAGAGCGGCATTGATATAGCTCTCTTCGCGCTCGATGCCGATGAAGTGCCGGCCAAGCTTCCGCGCAACGGCGCCCGTCGTTCCCGTGCCAAAGAACGGGTCGAGCACGATGTCGCCTGGCTTGGTCGTGGCGTTCAGAATACGGAACAGCAAGGCCTCCGGCTTCTGGGTCGGATGGACCTTTTCGTCGTCCTCGTCCTTGAGCCGCTCGGCGCCGGTGCAGATGGGGAACAGCCAATCACTGCGCATCTGCGTGTCGTCGTTCGCCAGCTTCAAGGCTTCGTAGTTGAACGTCACCTTGCTCTTTTGGCTGCGCGCAGCCCAGATCAGGGTTTCATGGGCATTGGTAAACCGCGTGCCGCGGAAGTTCGGCATTGGGTTGGCCTTGCGCCAGATCACGTCGTTGAGCATCCAGAAGTCGAGGTCCTGGAGCGCCGTCCCGACGCGGAAAATATTGTGATAGCTGCCGATGACCCACAAGGCCCCATCCGGCTTGAGCACCCGCCGCGCGGCCTTCAGCCACGCCCGGGTAAAAGTGTCGTAATGGGCAAAGCTCTCGAACTTGTCCCATTCGTCATCCACCGCATCAACCTTGCTCTGGTCAGGGCGGGTGAGGCTCTGTTCCAGCTGCAGGTTATATGGGGGATCAGCGAAAATCAGATCAACCGAGCCAGCTGGCAAGGCGTTCATGTGGTCGATGCAGTCACCCACAAGAATGGTATCGATCGGGAGACGCTGGGTCTCCTCCGCAGCGGCTTCTGGAGCCGTACGCGCGGTACGCAACATACACTTAACCCTAACGCAGTACTAACAAACCCGTTATAGCGCGCCAGGGTTAATGGAGCGTTTGTAAGGGGTTAGCGAGGGGTTAAGACGCGCCCGTTGAGGCGGCAAAGGCGCGGTGCGTTGTGGACCGCTTCGCTCCTACCTCACACCGAGGGCTGTCGATACATTTAACGTCCAGTAGCCCTCATGGTGAGGTGCGAGTTCTTCACGAGCCTCGAACCACGAGGGCGTGCATCCCTAAGCCACCGCCATCCGAACCCGAGCCCAGGCTTCCGCCACCGGCGCAAATTCCTCGCGGTGGTGCCGGCAAGGGCCATGCTCCACCAGCGCCCGCATATGTTTCGCAGTCGAATAACCCTTATGCCCGGCAAAGCCGAAATGGGGCGCATCGCAATCCATGATTTGGCACATCCGGTCCCGGGTGACCTTGGCGACAATCGACGCTGCCGCAATCGACACACTGCGCCCGTCACCACCGATCAGCGCCAGCCCCTCGCAGGGCAGCCCCATTGGCACATCGCGCCCATCGATCAGCACGCGGTCTGGCCGCAGTGACAGGCTCGATGCCGCCTGCGCCATGCCCCACAAGGTTGCCCCGCGAATATTGTGGCTCAGGATGATGGATGGCGGTGCCACCACCACCGAAACAGCGAGCGCCGATACCATGATCTGCTCGAATAGAACCTCGCGCTGTTCTTCGCTCAGCTTCTTGGAATCATTGAGCCCTGCCGGAATGGTCCTCGCATCCAGCACAACGGCGGAAACCACTACAGGCCCGGCCAGCGGACCGCGCCCGGCTTCGTCCACGCCCGCAACAATTCTCGCGCCCCGCGCCTGCAGCGCGAGCTCGTGGGAATAGTCGGGAGTGGTCTGGATAGTCGAATCGAAAAGCATGCCAGCAGCATGGCTCTGGCGGGCATCAAGTCAATTGCCGCGCAATCAAAGCCTCGCCAGCAGCGTTGCGCGAACTGGCACTGAATGCCGCCCCGATCAGGTCTGGTGCGTCCTGGTCCGTCGCCAATATCGGACCATCGGCGTCCAGCTCCAGCAGCGTCAGATCGTCGAGAATGCTCGTCTTCACCCCAACTAGCATTTTATCCGCGCTGTCCCTGTATTGTCGCCTTGTTGGCGCTATATATCAGCTAGCCTAAGCCGTAAGGGGAAGCAAACTACATGATCGGCAGAGTGTTCTGCGCTGTTGTCCTGATTGCTGCGGCGGCGTCGTCTATTCAGGCTGAGCCATTTCACCACCCTTTTGGTGAGTGGCGCGAATATAATCGCGATTGGCTCGCCGTGTGCCCCGACGAGATCGATGAGGACGCGGTCGATTATTACGGAATTTCCTGTTTCGCCAGCACCGGCAGTAACGAGAAAAACGCCGCTGGCCTTCCAGCTTACAAACTCACCGTGTTCCGCAACCGCCTCAACGGCGATCTCGATATCGCCATAACGGTAGCCGCGGACGACGTCGCCATCGATCAGACGCGCCCCATAGAACTGGCAATGACCGGTGAGACGCCCGCGAACTTCGACTTTATCAACGATCTCGAAACACGCTACGACACCGCCAACCAGTTCTTCATCCGCGACCCTCTGCGCGAGGAAGCCTTGCTCGAGGCCATGCGCGATAGTGAAGCCGTAACGCTCTCCGTCCCATTGATCGACGTCGTCCCAGCTAAGGATGTGGCCTTGTCCCTGCGTGGTGTCGCCGCATCGATCGATTTCATGGCCACCTATGCGCGTCGGGTGGCGCAATACTAAAAGCCAACAGCGATACGCCGCCGCACAACACACGTTGACTGATCAGCCGATTTGCTGTCGGTTCGCCCCGCTTCCCTCCTAGGCTTTACTCCTATGCAATTTGCTCCTGGCGCTGCCCTGTTCTTCGACATCGACGGCACTCTGGCCGATACCGATCCGGTCCATCTCGAAGCCTTCAATCGCGTCTTCGAGCCGTTTGGCGAGTTCTTCGACCGGCCACGCTTCATCCGCGAGCTGCAGGGCTTTGCCAATGTCGACATCGCACGACGCCTGCTGCCGCAGCTGTCGCCTCAGGAAGGGCTGGCGGTTCTGGATCATAAGGAAGCTGTGTTCCGCGAACTGGCCCATACCGAAATTCACGCAGTACCCGGCCTGTTCTACCTGCTCGACCTAGCTGAAGCGGCCGGTTTGCCAATCGCAGCCGTCACCAACGCGCCTCGTGCCAATGCGGATCTGATCATCGACGGGCTCGGCATCCGCCAGCGTTTTGCCGCCATCGTCATCGGCGCCGAACTACCACACGGCAAACCGCACCCGCTGCCCTATCTGGAGGGGCTGCGCCTTCTCAATGCCAAGGCCGAGCTGTCGGTGGCCTTCGAAGATTCGCGCACTGGCATCGCGTCGTCGGTTGCTGCAGGTCTCGCAACCGTCGGCATCCGCACTAGCCTCGAAGACGTCGACCTCCGGGCTGTTGGTGCCGATATCACCACGGCAAGCTATGACGAGCAGTCTCTGCTCGATTTCATTGCGGCGCGCATCGCCATGGCTACGGTCTAGGCCTTCCTAGAAAAGGCTCATCTGCCGTTCTTCAAGCTTTGGCGCCACGAACAGATCGTTGCGCAGTCCGGGCAGCTTCACGTCCAGCCCATAGCGTTCGCGCGCTTTATCAAAGCGCTGGCGGAGCAGCGTTGCATAGGGGCCTTCACCGGTCATGCGGGTGCCCCAGCGCGAGTCATAATCCTTGCCGCCGCGCGTGTCGCGCACCAGCGACAGCACATGGCGAACCCTGTCCGGGAAATGGCGCAGCAGCCATTCGCGGAACACGTCGCGGACTTCGCCAGGTAGCCGCAGCAAGATCATCGACGCGCTGACCGCACCCTGCGCCTTAGCGGCATCGAGAATGCGCTCAAGTTCCATATCATTGATCGCGGGGATCATCGGCGAGGCGAACACCGCTACCGGAACGCCTGCTTCGCTGAGCAGCCGGATCGCTTCCAGCCGGCGGGCAGGGGAGGATGCGCGGGGCTCCATCCGGCGGCTCAGCTTGTGATCCATCGAGGTCATGGAAATCGCCACCTTCACCAGGCCCAGCTTGGCCAGTTCGGTGAGGATATCGAGGTCACGAATGATTAGCGACGATTTGGTCGTGATCATCACGGGATGCTTCGTCTCCAGCATGACTTCGAGGATGCCGCGCGTCAGTTTGTGCTCGCGCTCGGCCGGCTGATAGGGGTCCGTATTGGTGCCCATGGCGATCGGCTTGACCTTGTAGCTCTTGGCCGCCAGCTCGTTGCGCAGCGCGTCGACGGCGTTGACCTTCACATAGATGTCGCGCTCGAACTCGATGCCCGCCGAGTGGCCGAGGAAAGCGTGCGTGGGCCGCGCAAAGCAATAGGAACAACCATGCTCGCAGCCGCGATAGGCATTGATCGAGCGCTCGAAACCAATGTCCGGGCTGTCATTGGTGGTGATGATCGTCTTGGCGCGTTCGACATGTTCCACCGTCTCAAAGATCGAGAGCGGCTCCACATTGTCCCAACCGTCGTCAAAGCTCTCGCGCTTCTGCTTCTCAAATCGCCCGCTGACATTGGATTGCGCGCCGCGCCCACGAATACGGTCAGGGTTGAGCAGTTCGCGCCGCGCCAGATCGGCGTCGCGGCTGCGGCTGAGCATTTCAAGAGCTTCAAACGATGGGGCCTGATAGAGGGCCATGAGACTTCTCCTGCCGGGCGCTTGGCAGTCGAATCGTGACTGCAAAACATGTCTCAGGATGTAACAGTCGCGATGGAACAAAACAAGAACACAATGTCATTCCCGTATCACATATGGGCATGGGTCGCGACTTTCAACGGTGACTAACCCTTTAATTGCAACCCAGAAGTGCAATTCTGCGGGTGGACGGGGCCCGGGTGTGGGAATAAACAGATCGACCGTTTGGGGCTCGGGGAAAATGCTGCGCAACGCTAGATCGTTCATCTCGCGTTGGCCTGTTCCGACTTGCTGAATAAAAAACTTAACGACCCACTCTGCTGACATTCACTGTCGCAAAAATCATTCAAGGTGCTGTCGGTCTCCGCCGGCGCCGTTCGTCGTCCTGCTAGCGACGCAAATCTAGATTTAGGAAATATCATGAGTACTGATGCTGCCACATTCGACGCCGGACCTGTGAGCGCCCCAGTCACTGAGGACAATGCCGCGCGCAACAGGCTGGTCATTGCACTGCTTCTTGTTTCCGCTTTCGTGGTCATTCTCAACGAGACCATTATGGGCGTAGCCGTGCCGCATCTGATGGGCGACCTGGGCATTTCCGCAAATGCCGCCCAGTGGCTCACCACCGGCTTCCTGCTGACCATGGCGGTGGTCATTCCAATCACCGGCTATCTGCTGCAGCGCCTC
This sequence comes from Devosia sp. 2618, assembly GCF_040546815.1. Classification (NCBI taxonomy): domain Bacteria; kingdom Pseudomonadati; phylum Pseudomonadota; class Alphaproteobacteria; order Hyphomicrobiales; family Devosiaceae; genus Devosia; species Devosia sp. 2618. Next base: position 2,513,052 of record NZ_JBEPOO010000001.1, on the reverse strand, counting down.
AATACGCGCCCGGTTTTCACCCTGGCGATGAGCTTGTTTTCGCTCGGCACGCTGATCTGTGCCGTCTCCCCCGGCATTCAGCTGCTGATTGTCGGTCGCGTGGTTCAGGCCATGGGCACGGCCATCATGATGCCGCTGCTGATGACCACGGTTATGAACCTGGTGCCACCGCAGTCGCGCGGCAAGACGATGGGCAACATCTCCATCGTCATTTCCGTGGCGCCAGCTATCGGCCCAACCATTTCCGGCCTGATCCTGTCGGTCCTGGAATGGCGCTGGATGTTTATCCTCGTGCTACCGATCGCTCTGGGCGCGTTGGCGCTGGGCTCGACATTGATCAAGAATGTCACGGTTCCGACCAAGGCGCCGCTCGATATCGTCTCGGTTCTGCTGTCGATCATTGGCTTTGGCGGCTTCGTCTATGGGCTGAGCGGACTGGGCGAAGGCGCGCTGCATGCCGCGGATGCCGAAGTCTCGGCAGGCCTGCCAGCCTGGATTCCACTGGTCATTGGCGTCGTATTCATCGCCCTGTTCGTTTTCCGCCAGCTTTCGCTGCAGAAGGATAACAAGGCGCTGCTTGATCTGCGCACGCTCAAGTCCAAGAACTTCACCGTCTCGGTGGTGATGATGGCAATCCTCATGATGTCGATGTTTGGCACCATGATCCTGCTGCCGATCTTCCTGCAGAGTGTGGTTGGTCTCACCACCTTGCAGACTGGCCTGATGCTTCTGCCTGGCGGTCTGGTGATGGGCCTCTGCGCGCCCTTCGTTGGTCGTCTGTTTGATCGCTATGGTCCAACGCCGCTGATCGTTCCGGGCGCCATCCTGCTCAGCATCGTCATGTGGGGCCTGACTTTCGTACAGCAGGATACCCCGATCTGGCTGCTGCTTGCCGGTCACCTGACCCTCAGCATCGGTCTGGCATTGATGTTCACGCCGCTGTTCACCGCAAGCCTCGGTTCGCTAAAGCCAAACCTCTACTCGCATGGTAGCGCCATGATCGGCACCACCCAGCAGGTCGCCGGCGCGGCCGGTACGGCACTGTTCGTGGCTTTGATGACGCTCCAGACGGCCAGCCTTGTTGCAGGCGGCACCGAGCCGATTGCGGCGATGGCCGGCGGTATTCGCCTTGCCTTCTTCGTCGGCGCCATCATCTCGGTCTTTGCAGTGATCGCGGCCTTTTTCGTGCGCAAGCCGGAAGGCGGCGCACCCGGAATGACCCACGGCCACTAAGCATTCAGCGGCGCCTTACGGGGCGCCGTTTTTGTATGCGCCTCAGCGCTCGTTGAGCCGAGGCATCAATTCGACGAAGTTGCAGGGCTTGTGTCGATAATCGAGCTGGTGGCTCAAAATGCCTTCCCAGGCATCCCGACAAGCGCCGCGCGATCCCGGCAGGCAGAACACGAAGGTCGTGCCGATCAGGCCAGCGGTCGCGCGTGACTGGATCGAGCTGGTGCCCACCGTCGTCGCCGAATACTGGTGGAACAGCACGGAAAAACCTTCCATGCGCTTGTCGAACAGCGGCTCGACAGCCTCTGGCGTAATGTCTCGGCCTGAAAATCCCGTGCCGCCCGTCGTCAGCACCACGTCTACGTCTGGATCGGCGACAAAACCCTGCACTGCCTTGCGCACGAGCTGGATCTCGTCCCGCACCACAACGCGCTCGGCGCAGCGATGGCCATCGGCTTCCAGAAGTGATTTCAGCAGCGCGCCGCCCGTATCGGTCTCAAGCGTCCGCGTATCCGAGACAGCGATGACGGCAATGGAAAGGGGCTTGAAGTCCCGGTCCTCAAACTGTGCCGTCTTGAACATCGCGCTTCTCCTCGGGGGGCGTTGCCAACTCTTCGGGCACCGGCCGCTCGGCATGGCCCATCTCGGGGCTATCACTATCAGCCCGCGGATCGAGCACAATAGTTTCTGGCGTCACCTGCTTGTCATTGCCCATGGGCTGGAACGGCGCGCGATCGGCCGCGTCTTTGCTCTTACGCACACGCATGCGCAGGAATGCCGTCACGGCTAGCGCGCCATGGAACGTCGCCGTCACAAGGAACAGTCCCACTGGCGACCATGCTCCCATGATCAGCGAAGCAACGGCCGGGCCAATCGCCAGGCCAATGCCCAAGATCAGCAGCATGCCGCCAGCGATCTTGGCGAAATCGCCGTCCTTGGCGAAGTCGTTGGCATGAGCCACCGCGACCGCATAAATCGGGTTGGCGGCAAAACCATAGGCCGCAAACAGCACATACATGACCCATCCCGCCTCGGGATTGATGAGCACGGTCAAAGCGCCAACAACGGCTGCGAAGCCAGCCAATCCAATCAGCACAATGCGGCGGTCGATTCGGTCAGACAATCGCCCAAACGGGATTTGCGCGACCGCGCCGAGAATTGCGGCCACGGCAAACAGCAGCGCAATGCCGCTCGCATCCAGCCCTTGCTCATAGCCATAGACCGGAGCCAGCGTGCCGAAGGCACCATTGGCCATGCCCACCGAAAATGCAGCAATCGCCGCCACTGGCGAGGTTTTGTAGAGCAACACCACGTCAATCTTGGCCGAGGCAAGGGGACGCGGCTGCGGGCTCGAGGTCAGCGCCGTCGGCAGCACCGCGCAGATAAAGCTGATGGCGCCCAGAACGAACGGCAGATAACCGGCCGTTCCGGTCACCGACATGGCGATCTGGCCCATGGTCGAGGCCGCCATATTGATCGTCACATAGATCGAAAAGATAGTTCCGCGGCTCTTGTTTTCGGCAACTTCGTTGAGCCAGCTTTCAACGATCATCGCCGCGCCGGCAAAGCAGAAGCCCGATAGTGCGCGCAGCAAGATCCAGCTGACATCGTTGATCAGCAACAGGTTGAGCAGAATGGTGACAGTGCCGATGGCCGCCATCACCGAGAACGCCCGGATATGGCCAACCTTGCGCACCACCAGCGGTACCGTTATCGACCCGGCCACAAAGCCGACCGACCAGCCGGTGCCGATCAGGCCCAGCGATAGCAGTGAAAACCCTTCTTCCGCGCCGCGAACCGACAACAGCAGCCCCTGCAAGCCGCCGCCAAACATCAGCAGCGCGGACCCCAGGAACAGAGCGTAGATCTTGATTACAGAGGCCATGACGCTTTCGGCGGTGCAGGATCAGGAGGAACGTTGCAAATCACATGACGATGACCATAACGCGGCGATCCCAGAATGGCAGAGCGGAAATGCCCCCGCGGCGAGATTTTGTTTTTGCTGCGGAATCTGCCGCGTGCGGAAGCCCTTACCTCCCGCGCTGCCGAAGGTTTCCTCGTTCACACACCCACAGCGTCATTCCCGCAGAAACGGCAATCCCACTTCGGACAGCGAATTGATCGGGAGCTTCCCGCTTTGCGGAAGCAACGCGATCATCAAGGAGGGGCGTAGGTTAGGTTAGGTTAGGTTAGGTTAGGGGTAACTATGGTAGGGAAGGTGCAAATCCGTCAGCCCAGCCCCACCGAGCTCATCTTCACCTTCAACGCCAAAAGATCCGCCCAGGCCTGCTCCTTGGCCGGCGGGTTGCGCAGCAGATAGGCCGGGTGCAGCGTCGGAATGGCTTCGACCGTGTGATTGCCAATGGTCACGCTCGACCACTTGCCGCGCATCTTGATGATGCCCGCCGTGGTCGAAAACACCGTCTGCATGGCGGGGCCACCCAGCGTCATCACCAGCTTGGGCGCAACAAGCTCCACCTGTCGATTGAGGAAAGGCAGGCACAGCGCCATCTCTTCAGGGGTCGGCGTGCGGTTGCCCGGCGGCCGCCATGGCACGGTATTGGCAATGTAAACCTTGGTGCGGTCGAGCCCGATGGCGGCCAGCATGCGGTCGAGCAACTGCCCGGATTTGCCGACAAATGGCTTACCCTGCCGGTCCTCTTCCGCTCCCGGCGCTTCGCCAATCAGCATGATGTCGGCTTCGGGATTGCCGTCGGCAAATACCAGCTGCGTGGCGCGCAGCTTGAGCCCGCAACCATCATAGCTGCCCAAAATGGTCTGCAATTCGTCGAGCGTCTTCGCCGATGCCGCAAGGCTGCGCGCTTCAGACGGATCGCCGCCCAGCGGTAGTGTTTCGACAGGACGCTGCTCTGTTGAAGCATTTGCCGATGCGACAACAGGCATCACCCGCTGCGGCGGACGCTGCGCGAAGCGGTCGATTGGCTCTTCGCCCACGGCAACGTCAACGCCCGCAGCTCGATACCAGTCGAGCACGGCGAGCATTTCGTCGTGATTTAGCGGTCGCGTTTCAGCCATGTTCTCTGTTATGTCACAGCCCGTTTGGCGCGGCCAGCCGCGCTCGGAACGCTGTCAGGAAAAGTGGGCCCGGTTACGGTTCGACAGCGCGATACCTCAACTGGACGACAGAGGCACTCTATATGGCAGAAGCCGGTTCGCGCGAAACCCTTTCGACCGATGTGCTGATTGTTGGCGCGGGTCCATCGGGTCTGGCCGCCGCTATCCGCATCAAGCAACGCCACCCCGAAATCGCCGTCACCGTCGTTGAAAAGGCTGCAGAAATCGGCGGCCATATCCTGTCGGGCGCCGTTATGGACCCTGTCGGGCTCGACGCACTGATTCCCGACTGGCGGCAAAAAGGCGCGCCTGTCGGCCCCGATGTCACCAGCGACACCTACCATTTCCTCACCGCCAAGCACGATCTGGCGCTGCCGCACGCCCTGATGCCGCCCCAGCTCAAGACTCCGAACGGCGTCATCGTCAGCCTTGGCAATCTGGTGCGCTGGCTCGGCGAACAGGCGGCCGAACTTGGCGTCGACATTTTCCCTATGACCGCTGCGGTGGATGTCCTGAGTTCCGGCAATGGCCCGGTGCGCGGCATCATCACCGGCGATCTCGGCCGCGACCACAACGGCGACCCCAAGCCCGGCTTTGCCGAAGGCATCGCGCTCGAGGCCAAGTACACGTTGATCGCTGAAGGCGCGCGTGGCTCGCTGGCCAAACATGTCATCGCTTCGCACAGCCTGGCCCGCGAACCGCAGAAATACGGGCTCGGCATCAAAGAAGTCTGGGAAGTCCCCGCCGACCGCCACCGGCCCGGCAAGGTAGACCACTATCTTGGCTTCCCGCTCGATAATGCCACATCCGGCGGCGGGTTCGTCTATCACGCCGAAGACCGCAAGCTTTACGTCGGGCTCGTGACTTACCTCGATTACAAGAACCCGACGCTGTCGCCCTTCGACGAATTCCAGCGCTTCAAGACCCATCCCTCGGTCGCGCCGCTGCTAGAAGGTGCCACCCGCATCAGCTATGGCGCCCGCGCCGTCACCGCCGGTGGCTGGCAGTCCATTCCTACGCTTGCTTTCCCCGGCGGAGGCCTGATCGGCTGTGCGGCAGGCTTCATGAACGCGCCGCGCCTCAAGGCCATCCACAACGCCATTCTGTCCGGCATCGGCGCGGCAGACGCGGTGGCTGACGCCATCGGCATGGGCCGCCAGCACGATCTCATCGCCGATTTCGGTCAACGCATCATGGCCACCGGTATCTCGACCGAGTTGCAAGGCGTGCGTAACGTCAAGCCGCTCTGGACCAAGCTCGGCACCGTGGTCGGCGCGCTCGCTGCTGGCGTCGAACTTTGGACCTCGGCGATCTTCCGCCGCTCGCTGCTTGGCACGCTCCATCACGAAAAACAGGATTATCAGGGCCTGCAGCCCAAGGGCGCGCTACCCGCGATCACTTACCCACGCCCAGACGGCAAACTAACTTTCGACCGCGCGTCCTCCGTCTACCTCGCCAATCTGGCGCATGACGAAGACCAGCCGGTCCATCTCTTGCTGGCTGATCCGGCCGTGCCCGTCCGCGACAACCTGCCCAGATTTGGCGAACCTGCGCCGCTCTATTGTCCTGCAGGGGTTTATGAAATGGCCGAAGAAGGCGCCGCGCCGGTATTCCGCATCCACGCTGCCAACTGCGTCCACTGCAAGACTTGCGACATCAAAGACCCGGCCCAGAACATCACCTGGGTGCCTCCCGAAGGGGGCAGTGGCCCCAACTACAGCGGAATGTGACCCATAGATGGATCACGCTATGTGGCGCGCCCTTGCGGCGCAGTCCCAAAACGGACAATCTTCGCGCCCAGAACGGGCCCAATAGGCCAAGGGAGTTTCCAGTCTCGTGAAATCGCTTCTGAACCGCTTCGCGCGTCCGGCGCTAGTCGCCCTGCTACTGTCAGCGACCGTCATGTCGAGCACGACAATGGCGCAGCCAGTCCTGACCGCGCAGTCAGACCCGCTGGCCCGTTTCAACGTCATGCCATTGTTCCGCAGCAGCGTATCTGGCGCTTATATGGCCGGCCAGCAGGCGTTGCAGGATCTACGCACCGAAGAAGCTGCGCGCTATTTCGCTCAGGCGGCCATCAGTGACTGGGACAATCCGTTGCTCGTCGAGCGCGCCTTCATCGCCTATGCCGCCGATGGTCAGATCGGGCAGGCGGCTTCGACCGCCAAGCATCTGCTGGACCTCGACCGCAATAATGAACTGGCCGAACTCGTTGTCGCCGCCGAGGCGCTCAAGGAGCGCCGCTATGGCGCCGCCGAACGGCTGCTCAACACTATCAGCCCCGATAGCTTTACCGGCATCACCGCCAGCATTCTGCGCGCTTGGGCTCTGATCGGCGACAACCGCAAGGCTGATGCCGACGCGGTTATGGATCGCTTAGGAAAAACCGGCCTCGGCGATTTCCTGGTGTTCCACCGCGCACTGATGGCCGAAGTGGCAGGCGACAGCGCCGGCGCTATCGATCTGGCCCGCCGCGCTCACGAAGCCGAGCCCTACGTCGCCCGCATTACCGAAGTTTATGCCCGCACGCTGGCCAATGCCGGTCGCTTCGATGAAGCGCTCGAAGTCATCAACGATTTTGAAGCGCAGGGTGCCACGCACCCCATCGTCACCGTTGTCAAAGACCAGATCGAAGCCGGTCAGCGTCCCGGCATTTTCGCCTCCAATGTTCAGGTCGGCTCGGCCGAAATGTTCCACGGCATCGGCGTTGCCCTGGCCCGCGATGGCAATCTCGATCTGTCGTTGGTCTTCCTGCGTCTGGGCCTCTACCTCGACCCATCCGCCGATGTGATCTCACTGGTGCTAGGCCAGCTGCTCGATGGTGCCGACCAGCATGCCGCCGCCAACGCCATTTATGAAGCAGTGCCGCCCACCTCGGCCATGAAGCCAACGGCTGTCGTGCGCGTCGCACAAAACCTTGATGCCATTGGCGATCGTAAAGAAGCCCTGCGCCGCCTCAACAACATTGTGGTCAGCCAGCCCGAAGACCTCGATGCTGTGTCGGTGCTCGGCGATATGCTGCGCTACGACGAGCAGTATATTCCGGCAGCGGACGCCTACACCAAGGCGCTCAAGTTGACCGGCGGCGAGCGCCCATCCGATTGGCGCTTCTACTACGTGCGCGGCATCGCCTATGAGCGCGCCAAGGAATGGCCAAAAGCCGAAGCCGATTTCCTCAAGGCTCTTGAACTCAATCCCGACCAGCCAGCCGTGCTGAACTATCTCGGCTATAGCTGGATCGATCAGGACATGAATCTCGAGCCCGCGCTGGAGATGATCGAAAAGGCTGTCGCGGCGCAGCCACAGGATGGCTACATCGTCGATTCGCTGGGTTGGGCTTTCTACAAGCTCGGCCGGATCGACGAAGCGGTGACCACGCTCGAAAAGGCAGCCATGCTGCGGCCCAACGATGCCGAGATCAACGACCATCTGGGCGATGCTTACTGGAAGGCCGGGCGCAAGCTTGAGGCCAAGTTCCAGTGGCGCGTTGCGGCCTCGGTCGACACCGTCGGCAACGTCAAGGAACGCGTCGCTCCCAAACTTGTCGACGGGCTCACCGAAGCCAACGCAACTCAATAGCTGGATGCCCGAACCAATCGTCCAGCTCGCGCCGGCCAAGGTCAACCTGGCCCTGCACGTTACGCGTCGCCGTGAAGACGGCTACCACGATCTCGAAAGCCTCGTCGTCTTCGCCGACGTGGCCGACGAGCTCTCGGCGACGCCTGCCGATATAGATTCGCTGAGCATCAGTGGCCCCTTCGCCAAGGCGCTGGGCACAGGCGAATCCAATCTGGTCTCCAGTGCCGTCGCTGCATTTCGGGCGCGCTGGCCCGATGCCGTCAAAACTGCGTTGTCGCTGCGGCTGGTCAAAAACCTGCCCGTTGCTGCGGGCATTGGCGGTGGCTCAGCCGACGCGGCGGCTGCATTGCGCTTGATGGCGAGCTTGTCTGAGCATCCTGTGCCGATGGCCGAACTGGCCGACATTGCGACAGCGCTTGGGGCAGACGTTCCGTCCTGCCTCGTTTCCATGCCGCTGGTGGCGCGCGGTGTCGGCGAGGTGCTGACCCCTCTGCCCGAGTTCCCGGCCTGCCATATCGTGCTGGTCAATCCGATGGTGCCACTGGCCACGGCCGACGTCTTCCGCCGCCTGCGCGCCCACGACAATTATCCATTGCCCGAATTGCCGACGCCCCTGACACGCCCCGCACAGCTCGGCATCTGGCTCGCCGAAACCCGCAACGACCTGCAGCCGCCCGCCGTCAAGCTGGTGCCGATAATCGGTGACATCGTCGAACAACTCGCCGCCACCCAAGGCTGCATCCTTGCCCGCATGTCAGGTTCTGGCGCGACAGTCTTCGGCCTGTTCGGCTCCGCCGGGCAAGCGCATCAGGCCGCACAGGTTATGCGCGCCCATAACCCAGACCATTGGGTTGCGGCAGCGCCGGTGATTGTGCCCTGAAAGGGTAAGAGAAGTGCCTGCTTCACCTCTTCCTTGCGGGAGAGGTCGGCGCGTAGCGCCGGGTGAGGGGGCCTTGCTAGGGTGTATACTCGCTAGCGACTAAAACGCCCGAGCCACGCTGTGCTCGACGACTTCACCCAATAGCGCCCGCATTTCGGACTGGGGCAAAATCTCAAGTGCCTGCTGTGCGGCGCGGGCATGGCCCTGGGCCTGTTCCAGCGTACGTTCCAGCGTCTTGTAGCGTTCCATAATGGCGACGACGGCGTTGACCTGTGCGTCGGTAGCTTCGGCATCGCCGAGTGCCTTGCCGATGGTGGCGCGCTCATCCTCGGTGCCTTCCGACAGCGCCAGAATCACCGGCAGTGTCATCTTGCCTTCGCGCAGATCGTCGCCGGTGTTCTTGCCAAGCGTGCCGGCTTGCCCACCATAGTCGAGCACGTCGTCAACAAGTTGGAAGGCGTTGCCCAGCTCAAGGCCGTAGCGCGCCAAAGCCTGACGTCCGGCCGCATCGGCGCCGCCGGACATGGCGCCAACTTCGCACGCCGCCTGGAACAGCACTGCAGTCTTGGCACGGATCACTTCGGCATAGTCGGCCGGTGTGGTGGTCAGGTCGCCGGTCTTGGAGAGCTGGAACACTTCGCCTTCGGCCATCACGGCCGATGCTGCAGAGAGCACGCCCAAAGCGCCGATGTCGCCGGTTTCCACCATCATCATGAAGGCCTGGCCGAGCAGGAAGTCGCCGACCAGGATCGAGGCCTTGTTGCCCCAGACCATGCGGGCCGCAGGCTTGCCGCGGCGCATATCGCTCTCGTCCACCACGTCGTCGTGCAGCAGCGTGGCGTTGTGCATAAATTCTACGGCTGCTGCGAAATTGATCGCGCTGCCAGTGCCTTTTTTGAACAGTTGGGCAGCGGCCACGGTCAACATCGGCCGCAGGCGCTTGCCGCCGCTTTCGATGAGATAGCGCGCCAGTTCCGGCACCATATCGACATGGGAATGCGCACGGCTGAGAATCAGCTCGTTTACGCGGCTCATATCAGTGGCGGTCGCCACCAGAAGCCGTTCGACCGGATTGCTCACCGGCTCTTCTTTGATCTGCGTCAGAACTGACACTGTTGTTCCGTCCTCGTTTGCCGACATCGGGCAAATCTGGTTGAGCCTTGTGCACCCGCGCATATAAGGTCGCGTCGAAACCGGCCATTCGGGGTGCGATGTCCCTAGACCAGCCCATAGCCTTTGTAAAACACCAATCCGTTACGCGCGACGCCTTTTTGGGTGGTCGGCTGACTCTGTCGCAGCCTAGTCACGGCTTTCGGGCCGGGCTTGATAGCGTTTTGCTGGGCGCTGCGGTGTCGCTCGGCAGCAAAAAACTGCTCGATCTGGGCTGCGGCGTCGGCACCGCCGCATTCGTTGCGATGACGCACAACGCTTCGCTTTTAGGCACGCTCGCCGACCAGAACGAGGACGCGACAGCGCTGGCGCGTAGCAATGCCGACGAAAACGGCCTCGGCGACCGAACTACAGTCCTCCTCGCCAATGTCACCGGGAAAGGCGCGGACCGTCACGCGGCCGGGCTCGCTGACAACGCCTTCGACAGCGTCATCGCCAATCCGCCATTCTTTACTGATGGCACGCTTGCCGCCGATCCGGGCCGGGCAGGGGCCCGCCATCTCGATGCGACATCGCTCGATCTGTGGATCAAGACCGCTGCGGGCACCGCCAGCGCGGGGGGCGAAATCATCTTTGTCTATCCAGCCCAAAGCCTTGCGCCGCTGCTCTCCGGTTTCACCCAGCGCTTTGGCAATGTCACCGTCCTGCCGCTCACACCACGTCCGGGCGAGCCCGCCAGCCGCATACTGATCCGGGGCATCAAGGGCTCTCGCGCGCCATTAACGCTGTTGGCCAGCCGCGCCTTGCACGAGGCGGCGGGGCGCGATTTTGCGCCCGAGTTTGACGCAATCTTTCGTGGGACGGCCCGCCTCGTCTGGTAATCGACGGCGCGACGCCCTAAATCTGGCGCGAAGCAAGAAGGATCGAGCATGGCCGAACCGACCACGCCGAAAAGAAACTGGCTGCAGCGCCTGATCGGGCGCAGCAAAACCACCATTCCCGTCATTCGCCTGCATGGCGTCATCGCTGCCGAACAGCGTCAGGGGCGGCTCAATATTGCCAGCGTCGCGCCGCTGCTCAAACGCGCCTTTTCCGTCAAGTCGGCGCCAGTCATTGCCATCATCGTCAACTCGCCCGGCGGCTCGCCGGTGCAAAGCCGGCTGATCGCCAAGCGCATCCGCGATCTTGCCGACGAGCACAACAAGCCCGTGCTGGTCTTCGTCGAAGATGCAGCCGCATCCGGCGGATATTTCATCGCGGTGGCAGGAGACGAAATCATCGTCGACCCATCCTCGATCGTTGGCTCCATCGGCGTCATCATGGCTGGCTTCGGCTTTGTCGGTGCGCTCGAAAAGCTGGGCATAGAACGCCGCGTTCATACTGCTGGCAACAACAAGTCGACGCTTGACCCGTTCCTGCCCGAAAAGCAGAGCGACATCGAACGCATCAAGCAGTTCGAAATCGATATCCACAACGTCTTCATCGACGTCGTGAAAACCCGTCGCGGCGCCAAGCTTAGGGCTGCCGACGATGCGCTGTTCACCGGCGAGTGGTGGACGGGCATCCGTGCCGTCGATCTGGGCCTCGCCGATTCCATCGGCGACATCCACGAAGTCCTCCACACTCGCTATGGCAAGGATATCGAGCTCAAAGTCATTGAACCCAAACGCCCCTGGTTTGGCGTGCCACGCATCGGCTTTGCGGCGGGTCTGGCAGGCGACATCTCGGCCACCGTTGAGGATCGCTCCGTCTGGGCGAGGTTTGGGCTATGACCGGCATGTTGCTGCGTGTTTTGATCTTTGTCATCATTGGCATCGCCATCTGGCTGGGCGTCCGCAAGATCTGGCGTGACTGGACCGGCCAGTTCAAGGCCGAAGACGAAGAGGTCAAGCGCCTGCGTCGCGAACGCGACCTTCGCGAACGTGAACAACCCGGCGTTATCGACCTCAAACGCGACGAAGACGGCACATATCGCCCCGGCGACGACGACAAACGCCGTTGACCATAACGGACGGTCAAACTAGAGGTTTGTCCCGCATATTAGGGACTGCCACATGACCAACCGCCCGTCGCATATGGACCCGAAGAACTCGTTCCAGGGTCTGATCCTCACGCTCCAGCAGTTCTGGGCGGAGCAGGGCTGTGTGATCTTGCAGCCCTATGACATGCCAATGGGTGCGGGCACGTCCCACACGGCGACCGTTTTGCGCGCGCTCGGGCCAAAGCCCTGGAACGCCGCTTACGCCCAGCCGTCGCGCCGCCCCAAGGATGGCCGCTATGGCGAAAACCCGAACCGGCTGCAGCACTATTATCAGTTCCAGGTGATCCTCAAGCCATCACCAGACAACATTCAGGACCTCTACCTCAAGTCGCTCTATGCCATTGGCATCGATCCGAAGGTGCACGATCTGCGCTTTGTCGAAGACGATTGGGAAAACCCGACGCTTGGCGCCTGGGGCCTGGGCTGGGAAGTCTGGTGCGACGGCATGGAAGTCAGCCAGTTCACCTATTTCCAGCAAGTCGCCGGCTTTGAATGCAATCCGGTTGCGGGCGAACTGACCTATGGTCTGGAGCGTCTGGCCTGTTATCTACAGAACGTCGACTCCATCATGGAGCTCAACTTCAATGGCGGCACTGGTGAGAACAAGGTCACCTATGCCGACGTGTTCCTGCAGAACGAGCAGGAATCGAGCCGCTACAATTTCGAGGCCGCCGACACCGAAATCCTGTTCCGCCACTTCGCCGATGCGGAAAAGGAATGCCGCGCCGTGCTGGCCAAGGGCACGGTTGGCGATCGCCAGACCATGGCAATCCCGGCCTATGAGCAGGTGCTCAAAGCTGCGCACAACTTCAACCTGCTCGATGCACGCGGTGTCATTTCTGTCACCGAGCGCCAGAGCTATATTCTGCGCATTCGCGAATTGGCCAAGGCCTGCGGCGAAGCCTGGCTGCACACGGCAGGCGGCGGCGCCGCCTGACCCTTTGGGTAAAGCCTAGCCTTCGACTGGCGGGGTCACTGTCAGCACTGTCAGCATATGCCGACGGCCATCCCGGCTGCGCCAGGTGATGGACTGGCCAACGCGCAGCCCGATCAGGGCCGTACCCACGGGCGTCATGATGGAAATCTTGCCTGCCGCAATGTCGGCATCCACCGGATAAACCACCGTCACCTTCGGCTCCTGGCCGGTATCGGTGCGGTAGCTGACGGTCGAGCCCATGCGCACGATATCGTTGGGCACATGCGTGTCGTCCACGATCTGCGCGCGCTCCAGCTCATAGAGCAGGTCGTCGGACTGATCGGGGGTGTGGGTCAGGCCCGCCATGGCCAGAATGTTGAGCTGGCGGTGGTCTGCTGCGCTCAGCACGATGGCTGGGTTCAGGTCGTTAGATTGTGTGTCTGTCATTTTAGATTGTCTCGAATAGCCGTCGTCGCGCACGATTGCGCGCCGTCTCGGCAGGGAATGATTGAAAAATATGATGCGCCAGATCGCGCGATGAACGCGGCGAGCCTACCCTAAGCAGGCGCCGGCGCTGCGGGCATGCTTAGGGGTGTGATCCTACGAGAGGATTTTCCAGCCAATGTTCAGCGCTTCTAATCATGCACATAAGCTAGTGCGGCTTTGGCAGAAGTCAAGCGGCGGCCATTGCGTGCTTGCTGGCGGAGTGCCAATGTCCGCCCAATAGTTTGAATTGCTTGCGGGGGTTGAGCATATGTTCGGTTGGATTATTCTTGGCGTAATCGTCGTCGCGGCGCTCTACGCGGTCACCATCTACAACGGCTTGGTCAAAAACCGGCAGATGGTGGAAGAGGGCTGGTCCGGCATCGACGTGCAGCTCAAGCGCCGCACCGACCTCATCCCCAACCTGATGGAAACCGTTAAAGGCTATATGAGCCACGAGCGCGAAACGCTCGAAGCAGTGACCAATGCCCGCGCAGCAGCCACAAGTGCCGCCAATGGCACGCCCGAACAACGTGCTGCCGCCGAAGGCCAGCTGTCCTCTGCCCTGGGTCGCCTGATCGCGACCGCCGAGGCCTATCCGGACCTCAAGGCCAACACGACCTTCCTTGAATTCCAGGCTGCTTTGCAAACTGTCGAAGACGAGATCCAGATGGCCCGCCGCTACTACAATGGCGCCGTGCGTAACCTCAATGTCATGGTCGAATCGGTTCCGTCCAATTTTATCGCCGGTCCATTCGGCTTTCAGAAGGCGCAGTATTTCGAGCTCGAGAACGAGGCCGACCGCGCCGTTCCTTCCGTCAAGTTCTGATCTGCCATGCGCCTGCTGCTTCGCTTCGTCGTCGGTGCGTTGATTGCGCTAACACTGGCCCTGCCGGTCGCTGCGCGTGAGGAGATTTCAGGCTTTGCGGCCGATGTCACCTTGCGCACCGATGGCTCGGTCCGTGTCATTGAAACCATCGACATCAACGCCGAAGGCATAGACATCAGGCGCGGCATCTATCGCGATATTCCAACGGTTCAGCTGTCGATATCCGGCCAGAAGATCCGCTCGGAACTGGACGTGGCCACCGTCACCCGCGACGGCGCCAGTGAGCCTTATCGCACTGAACGAATGGGCGATTTCGTCCGCATCTGGATCGGCGACAGCGACCAGTTCGTCACGCGTGGCAAACACCGTTACGTCGTCACCTACACCATGGCCCGCATGGCGCGCAGCTTTGACGATCACGACGAACTCTATTGGAACGCCACCGGCAATTACTGGATTTTCCCGATCGTTCGCTCGGTCGCCCGTGTCACGCTGCCCGAAGGCGCGGTGATTTCCGATCTGGTCGCCTATACCGGCGATGTCGGCTCGACCGAACAGGCGGTGACCATCACGCGCACCTCCGACAACACTGCAACCTTTCGCACCGACCGCCCGCTAGCGGCAGGCGAGGGGATGAGCTTCGCGATCAAGTTCCAGAAGGGCATCCTTATCGCTCCCACCGGCATCGATGCGCTGCTGCAATGGCTGTCCGACATGCGCGAGGTGTTCCTGCCGATTCTCGGCGTGGTGCTGGTGCTCGGCTATAACGTCACGGCCTGGAACCGGGTTGGCCGCGATCCGCCCAAGGGCACGATCATCCCACTGTTTCATGCCCCCAAGGACTTTTCCCCGGCCCTGACGCACTACGTGCACAACTGGGGTTTCAAGGGTTGGACGGCCTTCACCTCGGCTTTGTTCGACCTTGGCGTCAAAGGGCTGGTCAAGATCGACAATCCCAAAAACGGTTTGTCAGTGACGGTCACCGACACCGCGCCAAAAACACCGCTGCCGGGTGGCGAGCAGAACCTGTTCGACTACCTCAAGACCAAGGGCACAGTGTCGGTCGACAAGGACAACGGGGTCGAGCTGAACAAGCAGCGCGCGGCGTTCCAGTCGGCCATCGAAAGCGAAAACCGCAGCGTCTGGTTCAATCACAACACCAGCTTTGCCATCTTCGGCGTGATTCTCGCCGCCGGTATTTTGGTGGCCATGGTCTGGCTCGATGTGCTCGAACCGATCTGGCTGATCGTCGGTATCGTTGTCGGCGTGGTGCTTGGCCTGTTCAGCACGGTCGCCGAAGCCTTGTGGAAGGGCAACGCCTTCAGCAAGTTCTTCATCCTGCTTTGGGTCGTGATCGCAGGCCTCAATTTCATCGGCGGCGGGCTTGAAGCCTTCACCCACATCACGATCAACACCGCAGGCGTTGCAGCAGCATCCATTGTGCTGATCACCGTCATCTTCGCGGTGCTAATGCGCGCCCCGACCATTCAGGGCCGCAAGGTCATGGACCAGATCGATGGGCTAAAGCTCTATCTCGATACAGCCGAAAAGAACCGCATGAACATTGTCGGCGAACCGCCGATGACCATCAGCCGCTTCGAGCGCCTTCTGCCCTATGCCATTGCGCTCGGCGTCGAAAAGCCCTGGGCCGAACACTTCGAGGCCGAACTGGCGCGCAACGCCGTCAGCGATATCGAACGCGGCACGGTCTATAGCCCCTATTGGTACAGCGGCAGCGCTGGGTCCTTCTCGCCCGGCAAAATCTCCAATTCCATCGGTGCCGCAGCGGCGGGCATGACGGCAGCCATGGTCGCGGCACAGCCGGTTCAGGCCAGCTCATCCGGCTTCAGCTCAGGCGGCGGAGGCGGCGGTGGTGGTTTTTCCGGTGGCGGCGGTGGCGGCGGCGGTGGTGGCGGCTGGTAATCGCCAATAGACATCGCGCCTTCCCCAAGCTAAGCAAAACCGCGCTTTCTAACCCTTGGTATTGCTATGCCCGAACTGCTGCTTGAACTCTTCTCCGAGGAAATCCCGGCCCGCTTCCAGCGTCGTGCTGCCGATGATCTCAGAAAAGCGGTCACCAACGCTCTGGTGGATGCGGGTCTGGTCTATGAAGGCGCCAAGGCATTTGTCACGCCGCGCCGTCTGGCGCTGACCGTGACCGGCCTGCCGGCTCGCTCGCCCGATACGCGCGAAGAAAAGAAGGGCCCCAAGGTTGGCGCGCCACAGCCCGCCATCGACGGCTTCCTGCGCGCGGCCGGGCTAAGCTCAATTTACCAGGCCAAGGTCGAAAGCGATCCGAAAAAGGGCGATTTCTACGTCGCCCATATCAACAAACCCGGTGCCGAAGCGGTCGAGCTGCTGTCGGGCATTCTGCCAAAGATCCTGACCGATTTCCCATGGGCCAAGTCGATGCGCTGGGGCAATGGCAGCTTCAACTGGGTCCGCCCGCTACGCGCCATCACCGCCACTTTCGGAGCTGAAAACGAAGAGCCGGTCGTTATCCCATTCGGCACCAATCAGGTGTCCTCTGGCCAGACCACCTACGGCCACCGTTTCCTCGCGCCAGAGCCAATCCGGGTACGCCGCTTTGACGACTATGTGGCAGCGCTTGAACGCGCCAAGGTCGTGCTCGACATCGACCGCCGCAAGGACATTATCAAGACCGATGCAGAGCAGTTGGCCTTTGCGCAGGGTCTGACCGTCATCAATGACGAAGGCCTGCTCGAGGAAGTCGCAGGGCTTGTCGAATGGCCGGTGGTCATGATGGGCTCGTTCGATCCCGATTTCCTGCGCCTGCCCGAAGAAGTCATCATCGCCACCATTCGCGCCAATCAGAAATGCTTCTGCCTGCGCGATGCCAATGGCAAGCTGGCGCCCAACTTCATCATCACGGCCAATACCGAGGCCACCGATGGCGGCGCGGTGATCACCGCCGGCAATGAGCGCGTCATTCGCGCCCGCTTGAGCGATGCCGTGTTCTTCTACGATGGTGACCTGGCGCTGCCGCTCGAGCATGGCCTGCCCAAGCTTGAAGAAACCGTCTTCCATGCCAAGCTCGGCAGCCAGTTCGCCCGTGTTGAACGCCTGGTCAAGCTCGCCGCCGAAATCGCCCCGCAGGTCGGTGCCGATCCAGAACGCGCCAAGCGCGCCGCCATGCTCGCCAAGGCCGATTTGACCACCGGCATGGTCGGGGAATTCCCCGAACTGCAGGGCCTGATGGGCCGCTATTATGCCGCCGCACAGGGCGAGCCAGCCGACATCGCGACGGCCGTCGAAATGCACTATAAGCCGCTCGGCCCCACCGATCGCGTGCCCACCGAGCCAACCTCGATTGCAGTTGCGCTGGCCGACAAGCTCGACCTGTTGACCGGCTTCTGGGCCATCGACGAAAAGCCCACCGGCTCGCGCGACCCCTTCGCCCTGCGCCGTGCTGCGCTGGGCGTCATCCGCATCATCTCGGAAAACAACCTCAAGCTGCCGCTTCAGGTGGAGCCCGACCTGCTGGCCTTCTTCCACGATCGCCTCAAGGTTTCCCTGCGCGACGCTGGTGCTCGCCACGATCTGGTGGATGCGGTGATCTCCACCGACAGCAATGACATCCTGCAGGTCACCCAGCGCGCCGAGGCGCTTTCGGCGCTGCTGTCGTCGGCTGACGGTCAGAACCTGCTGGCCGGCTACAAGCGCGGCGCCAACATCCTTGCTGCCGAGGAAAAGAAGGACGGCAAGCCGTTCTCCGGCACTGTCGATCAGGATGCGCTGAAACTGCCGGAAGAGACCGCCTTGGCCATCGCCGTCGATGCCGTTCATGCCGCTGTTTCAAGCCATGTCGCTGCGAACGACTACAAGGGCGCCATGGCCGAACTCGCCACCCTCCGCGCCCCGGTCGATGCGTTCTTCACCGCCGTTCTGGTCAACGACGCCGACCCGGTCGTTCGCATCAATCGCCTGAACCTTCTGGCCCGACTGCGCGACACGATGCATCTGGTTGCCGACTTCTCGAAGGTGGCCGGCTAGCTAAAAGTCGACCCTGTGGTGAGCTTGTCGAACCACGAGGTCTCACGCCGGCAGCGCGCATAGCACGCTGCCAAGCGTGGTGGTGAACATGAACGAAGCTTCGCCATTTGCCTCGGTCGTGAAGCTGCCCTTAAGGTCGATATCGGCCAGCGGGCCGCTGACGGCCGAGACGCTGTTGCCGGATGAGGCCACCTGGCCTGTGCCACCCAAAGTGACCTTGCTCTGGAAATCATAGTCGCCCGCGACCAGTAGCGTCAGCGTGCCAAACGCTCGGCCGCTCATGTCGACACATTGATAAATTCCCGGCGGCGGGAACTGGGCCAGCGCTGGCAGTGTTGTCAGCGCGAGGGCAGCGAGGCCGATGACAAATGGTTTGATCATCACCAGATGTTGCGCTTCGCCACGCCCAATGCAAAATCAATCTGGCGCGACCAAAGGAAAAATCCATGAGCGTTGGCTTGCTTGCGTTGCTCGATGATGTTGCTGGGCTGGTAAAAGTGGCGGCGGCGTCGCTCGACGATATTGCGGGGCAGGCGGCCAAGGCCGGTGTCAAAGCCGCCGGCGCAGTGATCGACGATGCGGCGGTGACTCCGCGTTATGTCGACGGTTTTACTGCTGACCGCGAACTGCCCATCGTCGGCAAGATCGCCTGGGGCTCTATCAAGAACAAGCTGATCTTCCTGCTGCCTGCAGCGCTGATCCTGAGCTTTTTCCTGCCCTGGGCCATCACGCCACTGCTGATGATCGGCGGCGCCTATCTCTGCTATGAGGGGGCCGAAAAGGTCTTCCACGCCTTGCGTCCGCATGACGCCGAGGCGCATGAAGCCTCGCTGGAGCCTGCTGCCCTCAATGCGGTGACGCTTGAGGAGGAAAAGGTTTCCGGCGCGATCAAGACAGATTTCATTCTCTCGGCCGAGATCATGACCATCGCGTTGGCTGCTATCGAAGCGCCCGATATTTGGACCCGCGCCATCATTCTGGCCATCGTCGGTATCGGGATTACGCTAGTCGTTTATGGTGGTGTGGCGCTGATCGTAAAGGCCGATGATGCCGGGTTGTGGCTCGCCAAAAACGGTCGCACCCATACTGGCCGCGCGATAGGTCGCGGGCTGGTCAAAGGCATGCCCGTGTTCATGCAGGTGCTTGGCGTTGTCGGCACGGCCGCCATGATCTGGGTCGGTGGCGGCATCCTCGCCCATGGTCTGGTGAGCTTCGGTATCACCGGCCCCGAACACATCGTCGAAGCGGCTGCCGAATGGGCTGCGCATCTGGTGCCATCCATCGGTGGATTCGCCGGATGGGCCATGACGGCGCTGATCGACGGTATCGGCGGGCTGGCCTTCGGGTTTTTGATGATCCCGGTGGCGGGCTATCTCATCGCGCCAGCGTGGAAGGCGATCAAGGGCGTTTTGCCCAAGCGGGCCTAGTGCCACGCCCTCGTGGTTCGAGGCTCGTAAGAATTCGCACCTCACCATGAGGGGTACTTTTAGCTCAATCTTGAAGGCTACTTCTGGCTCAATGTTCCAGTAGCCCTCATGGTGAGGTGGGAGCGCAGCGACCCTCGAACCACGAGGGCGTGCTCCAAAATCACCGCCCCTTAAACGGCGCCATGCCTTCACGCGCCAACTCATCGGCGCGCTCGTTGAGATCATGCCCGGCATGGCCCTTCACCCAGTGCCACGATACCTGATGGCGCTTGGTGGCTTCGTCCAGTGCCTGCCATAGCTCGACATTCTTGACCGGCTTCTTGTCGGCGGTCTTCCAGCCGTTCTTCTTCCAGCCATGCATCCAGCTTTGGACGCCGTTCTTGACGTATTGGCTGTCGGTATGGAGCTCGATGGTGCAGGGCCGGGTCAACGCGTTGAGCGCTTCGATGGCGGCGGTCAGCTCCATCTTGTTGTTGGTGGTCAGTGCCTCGCCGCCCTTGAGCTCCTTGGACTTATCCCCATACTGCAAAATCGCGCCCCATCCGCCGGGCCCCGGATTGCCCGAGCATGCGCCGTCGGTGTGGATGATGACGGTGTCGGTCATGAGCAAATTCCAAGTCGTCGCGACGGCCACAGCTTACTGCAGGCGGACATGCGCGGGGATAAGTCGATTAGCGAGAGACGGCAGCTTCGATGGTGCGCAGCTCGCGGGGAATGTTGAAGGCGATGTTTTCCTTGGCCGTCACACGGGCCTCGACCTTGATGTCGTAGCGCTGCGCAAAGGCCTCGATCACTTCATCGACCAGCTTTTCGGGAGCCGAAGCACCCGCTGAAACGCCCAGTGTCTTGATGCCTTCGAGCCGCGACCAATCGATCTCGGCGGCACGGTCGACCAGCATGGAAACCTTGCAGCCGGCGCGTTCGGCGACTTCCACCAGACGCAGCGAGTTCGACGAATTT
Source organism: Devosia sp. 2618 (assembly GCF_040546815.1). Lineage (NCBI taxonomy): Bacteria > Pseudomonadati > Pseudomonadota > Alphaproteobacteria > Hyphomicrobiales > Devosiaceae > Devosia > Devosia sp. 2618. The sequence goes on along the minus strand of NZ_JBEPOO010000001.1, from coordinate 2,492,508 downwards.
GACGAACCCACCACGATCATCGCATCAACCTCAGGCGCTACGGCCTTGATGGCCTCCTGCCGGTTTGTCGTGGCGTAGCAGATGTCTTCCTTATGCGGACCGTTGATGGCCGGGAACCGGCCCTTCAGCGCGCCGACGATTTCGCGGGTGTCGTCCACCGACAGCGTGGTCTGCGTCACAAAGGCCAGCGTCAGCGGGTCCTTCGGTTCAAACACCAGCGCGTCGGCCACGGTTTCGACCAGCGTGATGGCGCCGGGCGGCAATTGCCCCATCGTGCCAACCACTTCGGGGTGACCCTTATGGCCGATCAGCACGATTTCGTGACCCTCGGCAAAATGGCGCTGCGCTTCCACATGCACCTTGCTCACGAGCGGGCAGGTTGCATCGAGGAAGAACATGTTGCGGCTCTTGGCATCAGCTGGCACTGACTTGGGCACGCCATGCGCCGAGAACACCACAGGAGCGCCGGTTTCCGGGATTTCGCTCAGCTCTTCGACAAAGATTGCGCCCTTGTCGCGCAGGCCATCGACCACGTATTTGTTGTGCACGATGGCGTGGCGCACATAGACCGGCGCGCCGTATTTTTCGAGCGCAAGCTCAACAATCTGGATGGCTCGATCGACGCCCGCGCAAAATCCGCGAGGGGCACAGAGCAGAATGTCTAGTTGTGGCCGCTTTTCCATATGAGATGAGATGCTTTCGTCGTCGCAGCAAGTCAAGTCTTGTTGCAGCGGCCTAGCCGCACAGGCATTATGCATTTGCAATTATGGCAAGGACTTAACGGTGAGTTTGGCTCAGGAAATGTTCGCGATCGCCCCAGCCATGGGGAAGGCGAACCTGTCCGCCAGTCAGCTCAAGCTGCTGAGCGGCAAGGCGCGCTGGATTTTCCGCGTCGCCGAGGCCGGTTTCCCCACCGTTCCGACCATCGCCTTGACCCGTGCGGCGTGGGAAGCCCTGCAGGGCGAACGGGCCCGCAAGGACGTCCGCCTGCGCACCCATTGGGTCGCCTGCCTCTATAAGCTGGTCGGCAAGGACAACGAGCCGCCGCTGTTGGCAGTGCGTACGTCCGCAGCCACGCACAATGGCGGACTTATGCCCGCCAAGATGGGTATCACCGCGCCTACCAATCCCGAAGATTCTGTCGATCCGACCCGCGCGCTCGCCAAGGCGATCAAGGCGGCGTTCGATAGCTATGGATTTGGCCAAGGTTGGACGGCACGCGCCGACGAAGATCGTGGTCGCCAGATCGTGCTGGTTCAGGCCGCCGCCGATGGCGAAATCGATCAGTTCCTAACGCGCAATGCCACAACAGGTACGCTGGGCCCGTCGCCAGTCAATGGCGCGCCGCTGCCGCGCATGTCCGAGCGTATCGACGCGCTGGTCAATCTGCTCGACGCCAAGGCCGGTCGGCACATGAACTGCCTCGTCGCCATCAAGCGTGGCCAGGTGCTTTTTCTGTCGGCGCGGCCCGTTCAGGTTTCGGCTGCGGCTGAACTTGAAGCGGCGGTGGATCGCGTCAATCGCAAGGTCTGGACGCCGCAAAACGCCGTCACGCGCGTTGATCCGACCCGGCTCGTGCAATTGCTGCACCCACGCCTCAAATCCGCCGAGGGCGCCGCACCTATTGCGACCGGCCTTGGCGTTTCGCCCGGCGCCGCCAGTGGCGTCATCGTGTTCAATCCCGACGATGCGGCTCGGCTGCGGGCGCGCGGCAAGCACTGCATTTTGGTCGTCAACGAAACCGGCCCAGCCGATATCGAGGGCATGAAGGCCGCGACCGGCATTCTGACCGCGCGCGGCGGTATGTCGAGCCATGCCGGCGTGATCGCCCGCATCACCGGAAAGCCCTGCGTTGCTGGCGTGCGCACCCTTTCGGTCGATACCGCCGAAATGGTCTGCCGCATCGGTGATCGCGAGTTCCGCACTGGTGACCGCCTGACCATCGATGGCAGTGATGGCTCAGTCTATGCCGGCACTTTGCCGCTGGCCCAGCCTCACATTGGCGGCGCCATCAGCACACTGCTCGGCTGGTCCGATGCCAGCCGCAAGATCTCCGTCCGCACCAATGCCGAAACCGTCGATTCTGCTCTGACCGCACTCAGCTTTGGCGCAGAAGGCATTGGTCTGGCGCGTTCCGAGCACATGTTCTTTTCGCCCGAACGCATGGTGGCGCTGCGCCGGGTTATCCTCAGCGAGGACGAAGACGACCGAAATCGCGCCATCAACGGCCTCGTCGACTACCAGACCGGCGACTATTCGGCGCTGTTCTCGACCATGAACGGCAAGCCGGTTACGGTGCGACTGTTCGATCCGCCGCTGCACGAATTCCTGCCGCGTAGCGACGAGGAAATCGAGGAAACCGCGGCCTCGCTTGGGCTTGCCGTCCGGGCTTTGCGACAGCATCTCGATCGCGTTGCCGAGGTCAATCCGATGCTTGGCCATCGCGGTGTCCGTCTCGCCATCACTTATCCCGAGATGCTGCAGATGCAGATGCAGGCGGTGATGGCCGGTGTGCGGGCCGCCAGCGAAACTCAGACCGAGCCGGTTTCGGTGGAGGTCATGGTGCCATTCGTCTCGACGGCCAGTGAAGTCGCCTGGGTGCGCGAGCGCGTCTATGACATCGCCGCCTATTCGGGCCTGCTTCGTACCGACCGGGTCAAATTCTCGTTCGGCACCATGATCGAGCTGCCGCGTGCCTGCCTACGGGCAGGGGACATCGCCCAGATGGTCGATTTCTTCTCCTTCGGTACCAACGATCTGACGCAGACCACCTTCGGTATTTCCCGCGATGACGCGCCGACATTCCTCGCTTCCTATCAGCGCAAGGGGATCTATGAACGCGACCCCTTCGTCACCATCGACGAAAAGGGCGTGGGCGAAATGATATCCATCGCTGTGGCACGGGGCAGGGCCGCCAATCCGGCCCTCAAGATCGGTATTTGCGGCGAACATGCCGGTGATCCCGCTTCTTTGAAGTTCTTTGCGGGGCTAGGCGTCGACTATGTGAGCTGCTCACCCTATCGTGTCCCCATCGCAAGGCTGACCTTGGCGCAAGCTTCTGCTTAAATGTCAGCCAACAATCCCCATATGAAGGGGACGATGCTGGGCGTCACCAGCAACAGGGATAGGAACACACCGACGTGAAATTTTTGCCGGTTCTGGCGCTCTTGCCGCTTTTCGCAATGCCCTCTCACGCCGTCATGGCTCAATCGGGCCTCGCCCAATGCGTCACGCTCGCCGCCGACACCGAACGTCTTGCCTGCTACGACGCCCTGTTCCTGGGGCCAGATGCTGATGCCGATACCATCCGCGTCGTGCTGGAGTCCGAACAGCTTATCCCCGCCCGCCCAACCGGTCGTGCGCCTGCTACCATCACCGTGATGTGCGAAGCCGGCGTTCTGCGCGTCGCCTTCGGTTTTGCGGGCAACACCATGTCGGCGCTGGGCCGCGATGCGGGCATAACCCTGCAATACGACCTGCAGGCCGGCCGCAGCCGCACGCTGCCTGTGAACCCTGAAAACACCGCGATCCTGCTCAATACGACCGCAGATTCAGCGTCTTTCCTTGATGGTCTTGCCGGGGCGACCAACCTTACGGTTCGCGTCACGCCGGTCAATTCGCGCTCGCTGTCGGTCCGCTTCCAGGTGCAGGGCTTCGTGCAGGACGTCGCGCCGGTCGTTGCCGCCTGCGGGTAACCAACAGCCCACAATCGCGCTGTCCCATTCAAGAACAGCCTTTCCGTCCAGTTGCACTATGGGACGGTCGATACCGCTCAACTGCGGCAAATCGGCCGTCCACAATGCTGCCTGATGCGCGCCATGGTTAACTCATTGCTGCGCCGTATTGCCCGTTTACTCGCTGCTAACCCTAATAAGACATCATTACAGATGTCGGCATTCTAGCGTCACTTTCGCCGATCAGTTGTTTTGTTGCGTAAGCGTTGAGTAAGCATTCATGGCCCATCCACACCGGCCGGCGCAGTTGCGTCCGGTTAGAGCGGTTCGTCGCCGGCATTCCTTCACCAAGCTGTTGGTGGTCGGGATCATTGGCGGCCTTGGCTATGCAGGTCTGACCAGCGGTGCTGTCGGCCCCGCAGGCGATCTGTCCGACGGCCTGCCAGCCAACATCAACCTCGTTTCCGCCAGCCTCAGCTATTCAGGCGTCGATCCGGTGATCACCGGTTCGGTCGATCATCTGTTTGAAACATCAAGCTTTAACGGCCCCAACCGCGCCGAAAAGACCGACCGTTTGCGACCGCCGGTCGACGTGGTTGCCATGTCGCGCAGCTTCGATGAAGCGCGCCTGCAACTTGCCACCCTGCGCGGTATCCCCGCCGATGCGATTGGCCTCGGCCAGTCCCAGATTGCCGCTATCGGAACCGGCGCCACCGGCGATGTCGAGATCGGCCCGCGCATGTCGCTGGCCTCGATCAATCCGGCAACGGCTGCCGCACTCGACGCAATCGCTGGTATCGCGCCATCGATGCAGACGCCGCTGCCGGCTCTAGCGTCCGAGCAATTGGCTTATGCCCGCGCCAATGCCCCGATTTCCGATGGCTATGTCACCGGCAATGCCATGTCGGTGTCCGACAAGGAATTGTGGTGCCTGGCGACAGCGATCTATTTTGAAGCCCGTGGCGAAAGCTATCGCGGCCAGGTTGCGGTGGCGCAGGTTGTGCTCAACCGCGTCAAGGATCACCGTTATCCCAACACCATTTGCGGCGTCGTCTATCAGAACCAGCATCGCCGCAATGCCTGCCAGTTCTCGTTTGCCTGCGATGGTATCCCCGACACCATCAACGACCGCGCATCCTGGGCGCAGGCCGAGGACATCTCCAAGAAATTCACCAATGGCGAGCTTTATCTGACCGAAGTCGGCGACGCGACGCACTACCACGCGACATATGTGCGCCCCGCCTGGGCGCCCCGTATGAACCGGGTCACCCAGATCGGCCTGCACGTGTTCTACAAGTTCAAGAGCGGCTGGTTGTTCGGCTAATCTGGCAGGGCGGTGGGGCAGTTATGCCCCGCGCCAGCCTAGTTGCGCGAGTACATGGTGGCGTTGCCGCTGCGCAGGTAGATGAACGACTTGCCGTTGCTGGTTCCAAACGAGGTCCAGCCATCATTGGTCCAGTACGAGAAGCGGTTGTAATCGCGCTCGTCTGGCACCTGGGACACGGTTATCCCCGGATAGAGCACATGCTTTGAAAACATCGCGTCGGTCGAATAGGTGCCGGTCGCGGTGGTCGTGATGTTGACGTAGCTGACCTTGCCACCCTCGATTTTCTTGACCATCGCGGTGGAGAGGGGATCGGTCGCCACCCAGTCCTCATAGTCGACGGTGTAGTCGCGTTCTTCAAAACGCACGAGGCGGGACGGATCTATCCCCCCAACGCTGGCATCGGCAAAGGCCTGCACCACCATGCCGGGACCCATGGTTGCCAGAGCCGTTGCCGAGATGGCGCCCAAGAGCATGCCGAGCAGCAAATGTCCGTCTGGCAGTTTCATGGCTTTTGTCCCGAAATGAACCGTAAGGCTTTGATTTGTTAACCAATCAGAAACCATAACGGTACGGGAGGGGCAAATTTAATTGTCTATTAAGGTTAATCCCCCGGCGGCTCAGACCGACAGCGACTCGAATGCGGCGATGAACCGGTCATGCGCTTCGCGGGTCGGCCAAGGGCGGATCAGACGGTCGAAGGCATCGACGTCAAAGGCGGGAAGGCTCGGCTCGCCAAACAGCTTGCGTGCCTCGCCATCCTCAAAGCCTGCCAAGTGCACCGCCTCGAAGAACGCGGCTTCCCGGTCTGCCTTTTTGATTTGCTTTGCCAAGGCGATGGTCATGTTGGCGGGCAGCGAGAAGCGCAGGAAAATTGCCGAGAGCAGGCGGTTTTCGACGTCTTTGTAATTGCCGCCCATTGCCGCCTTGAACGGGGATATGATGTCGCCCATCACATATTCGGGCGCGTCATGCAGCAGGGCCTGGGCCTGGCTGATGGCGTCGCTGTCGGGCTCGTGGGCGCGAAACAGTTCGAGCACCAGCACCGAATGCTGCGCCACTGAAAACGGGTAATCCCCCTCAGTCTGGCCATTCCAGCGAGCGACGCGGGCAAGGCCATGCGCGATGTCGGAGAGTTCGACATCCATTGGCGAAGGATCGAGAATATCTAGTCGGCGCCCCGACAACATACGTTGCCACGCGCGTGCACTCGTACGTGCCATCATGCCCCAAAATGCTAACAGACTGTTAGCATCGAGAGTAACCAATCGCCGCTCGATTCGACAGACGCGTTACGCGCGATCAGTCCTCCGGCGCGGTGTCGCCGAACGAATATGTGGCCCAGGAGGGGAGGGTGAGTGTCACTGGCTTGCCATCGACCGTGACGGCGCCGAGATCGGTGATGCGGTCGAGCCGCACAATGGCGACGGCGTTGCCATCAACGACCTGCCCGATGCTACCAGCTTCGCGGGTGCCGCTGATAACTGGCGTGCCGGCTGGCGCATCGATGCCACTTACCAGCACCGGACGGCGGCGCGCGGTGCCGCGATGCTTCATGCGGCTGACCACCTCCTGCCCGACATAGCAGCCTTTGACGAAGTCGATGCCTTCGAGAATATCGAGACCGATATCGTGGGCGAATGTGTCGTTGGCCGGGAAGTCGGCACCCTGTTCGAGCAGACCGCCGGCAATGCGCGCGGCGCGGTAGGCGGTGTCGTCAGCAACCCAAGCGGCGGTGGCGTCAACCGGGGCGATGATCCGATAGCCGATGACGACGGGGCCAAGCCGGTCGGCATGGCTGATCAGGTCTGGCGCGGCGGCATCGGAGAAACCGACGCGGTGGCTTTCGCGCAGATCGTCGATCACGACCTGGGCGCGCAACCGGTACATTTTCATGCGCTTGAAGAAATCGTCTGCCACGGACTGATGCACATCGAGCCAGATTGCGTTGTCAGTCCAACCCGCGAGCCCTTCGGCGAGGATTTTGCCCTGTGGCGACAGCAGCGCCCACCATGCGGCCGTGCCGGTGTCACTGTCCGGGATTTTGCCGGTGACGACATCGTTGAGCAGCTTGTGCGCCTCTGGGCCGGAAAAACGGAACACGGCACGGTCGGCGCGCAGGTGGATGGTCATGGTCTCTTGCTTCCCGGACAAACGGTCCGCTCAATCGGCCAAAATTGTATTGGCGGGTGGGACCCCAGACATGGCGCAGTCAGAGGCGATTTTCAAGAATGGTGCGGTGTGCGGGGTGGCGGCATGGTGGCCTGCTGGGAAATGAGTGGCGCGGATGAATCGCACCCCTCACCCGCCCCTGCGGGGCGACCTCTCCCCTGAGGGGCGAGGTGAAGGTGGTGTGCTCTAACGTCTGATTGCGGCCACGTGTCTAAAATGCACTGGCGTCGCAGTCGACACCCTCCCCCTTGCGGGGAGGGAAGCGAGATAGGCGTTAGCTTCAGCTAACTCTGTGATCGAGCAGGAAGGGGGTATCTCCCCCATGCGCGTTGGCGGAAGCATCACCCCCACCCTTGATCCCTCCCCGCAAGGGGGAGGGTATCGACTGATAGGTCGAAGCAACTGGTTCAGTTGCTTGGCATCTGCATTCTCCCTCAGTCGCCCGAGACGAACATTTGCCATTCGCCGTCGGTGCCGATGAAGACGCGCCAGGCGAACCAGCCGCCAAATTCGGTCATGCCTTTGAGGTCTTCGTCGCTGACGAGGCGATAGGCGTCGACGGTTTGGGCGGGTGTCAGGTTTGAAATATCGGGGACCACGGCGAGATAGGGCCAGACATAGCTGGGCGTTTCGCTGGAGGCGTCGATCTTGGCATAGGGCGCTTCGAGCACATTGCGCAGCACGGCAAGGATCTGGCGGCCTTCTGGATCGGCGGACTGTTCCTTGAGATAGGCGACCGGGTCATCGGGCAGGCCGAAGCTGACAGTGGGCGGAGTGTCCTGGGCGTCGATGATGGCCTGAAGGCTTTCGATATCGCCTGATTTGGTGGCATCGATTAGCTGCTGGCGCATGGCGCGCACAGCTTCGGGCAGCGCCGAAAGGTCGTCGCTCACCACCATATCGTCATAGGGATTGGTGCTGACTGCTTCCTGTGCCAAAGCCGGGCCGGACAGCAATAGAGCGACGAGTGCTGTTGTGATCATGCGCATAGTCGAATCTCCCTCAAGGACTTCGACTATAGCGGCGTGTTTGCGCTCAATAAGGCAGGGCTACTGCAGGATGCGATCGAGGTTGTATTCGCCGGACCGGATGCGGTCGGGCAGCAGCGCCATCAACTCGGCGGTGGCATCGTCGCCATGCATTTTGACAAAGGTGGCCAGCGCCGCAAACAGCGAGGCATGGGCCAGAGCGGCGCTCTGCACGCCGTCATCTTCGGCCTCGTTCCAGGCCTCGGCCAGATACTCAAGGGCAAGCTGGCGCTCCCCCTGGTCGCGGTCAAAAACAGTATGCCCGGACGCGGGCGCAAACATGGTTTTGGTCGTTGTCATGACGCTGGGGTTAGCACGGAGAAACAGGGGAGGCGCGCAGGAAGTAACCCGAAGGTTAACGGGAAGTGCGCGATTGTAAGGAGGCGGATACCTACCCTGCATCCGTTAACGCCGCTATTCGGCAAACCGCGTATGGATGTCGCGCGCATTGCGCTCGGCTTCGACCAGAAGCCGCCCCAAAGCCTCGCGAGCGGCGGGCGTGCAGGCGCGGTGGAAGCGCGAATAGGCGGTGTAGCCGACGTTAAATGCCCCGGCCAGCCGCTGGCGACGATCCTCATCGGGCTCGTCGAGATCGATCAGTTCCGACATCTGCTCGCGCCAGTCCTGCGTACCGGCCTGACAGAGCGGCTGCAGGAAATAAAGGCTGCCCATGATCTCGGCCAGCCGCTCCATCTGCCGCTGATAGGGCGGGTCGATGGCCAGGCTCGGCACCGTGGACAAAGCGAGCAGAGCGGCGATGGCAGTGATTAGTTTTCGCACGCTGAGGTCTCACCGTTCCTTGGTCATCGCCGGGCTTGGCCCGGCGATCCACACTGCGCGATGGCAGAAGATGGATTGCCCGGACGAGCCGGGCAATGACGGCCATTGAGGGTTCTGTTTTTCCATATCAGTTTTGCGCCAGAACGGCGAAGGCCCTCGCGAGCACGTCATCGAGGCGGCTGGTGGTGCGCAGCGCGATCAGCGCCGTCGGGTCCATCCATTTGTGGTCTGCAACCTCATCGGAGGCGCGAAGCTGGCCCGAGAAATCACGCGTGACGAACACGGCCAGACGATAGGTGCCTTCGCGGCCCAGTTCCTGCTCCATCACGAGGCGCGGATTGCGAATGGTGAGGCCGACCTCCTCGGAAATTTCGCGGATGGCGCATTGTTCGATGGTCTCGCCCGGCTCCAGTCGACCGCCCGGCAGGGTCCACAAATTCTGGTACGGGGCATAGGCGCGCTTGATCAGCAGCACCTTGCCCTCGCGGACGATTGCGACACTGGCGGCGTTCGGGAGATCGGTCACTTCTGGCTCATTTGCGATTCGTATGCGCAGAGATTACCTCTACTTCGTTAATCGAGGAGATTGGATCATGTGCGGACGCTACGCCTCCACGCTGCCGCCAGAAATGATGGTTGAGCTGTTCAAGCTGCTCAAGAGCATCGACATTGTGCCGCGCTACAATATCGCGCCGACGCAGCCTGTTGCGGCCATCTGGGAGGCGCAGGGGCGGCGCGAGGGGCACTTTGCGCGCTGGGGTCTGGTGCCCGGCTGGGTCAAGGACCCGCGCGAATTTCCACTGCTGATCAATGCCCGCGCCGAAACCATGGCCGAAAAGCCGGCCTTTCGAGACACGCTCAAGCACGGCCGCTGCATCATCCCGGCCAGCGGCTATTACGAGTGGCACACCAATCCCGATAAATCCAAACAGCCCTATTACATCACCATGAGCGACGACCGCCCGATGGCGCTGGCGGGGCTTTACGCGACGTGGATGGGACCGAACGGGGAAGAGATCGACAGCGTCGCGACCATCACCGTGCCGGCCAATCCACAGCTGTCGGAAATCCACGACCGGATGCCGGTGATTCTGGAAGGCGCGGCGGTCGATGACTGGCTCAATGTGCGCGACGTGCGGGCGGCCGAGGCCGGGCAGTTGGCGCTGCCGCTGGCTGATGGGGTGCTGAAGTTTCATCCGGTATCGACGCGGGTGAACTCAGCGCGGGATGATGATCCGGGACTGATCGAGCGGGCGGAAATCGCCAAGCCGCAGCCAAGGGTGAAGAAGGTGGCGGGTGGTGGCGGGCAGCTGGATTTGTTTTGATAGACTATCTTGCAGAGGTTTTTCAGTCGTCCACCCTCCCCCTTGAGGGGAGGGAAGCGAGATAGGACTTAGCTTCAACTAAGTCCGTGATCGAGTAGGGTGGGGGTATCTATCCAAGAGTGCGGTGGTTGTGACTCACCCCCTCCCTTGATCCCTCCCCTCAAGGGGGAGGGTGTCGACTGCAAGGTCGGCCTACATGATCCCGAAATACCCGAGCGCATCGCCCATGGCTTCTTCTTCCCAGCCGAGGTGGGAGAGCAGGACGCGTTCGAGGGCGTGATAGACGGTTTTGGCGTCGTCGAAGCGGGATTGTGATGGTTCATTGGCCAATGCGTTTAGTGCGTCGACCAGCCGTTCCAGCAATTCGTGCACCACGACATGTTCGGCCGTTAGCCGGTCGGCGATGGCCTTGAAACCGGGGCTTTGGCGGCCGAGCACGGGGAACAGGTGATGGTCCTCAATGGAGTGGTGCGTATTGACGATCTGGCAGTGCTGGCCGCAGAGATTTCCGAAGCGCCGATAGTTGGCGACCATGGCAAGCGCGCTGGTTTCTTCGGCAATCTCGCTGCGGGTGACGGTGCCCGCATTGGCGCGGTCGATCATCTTGCCGAGCGTGACCATATTGGCGCGCAGGTGATCGTGGATTATCCGCAAATGATGGCCGGCCTCGCGCTGGTCCTCAGTCAGACCATCAAGCTTTTGCACCGGCGGACGGGTTGCGTCGTCGAGGAATTGGATGTTGAGCAGCATGACGGGTAGATGGGCCCGTGGGCAAAGCGGTGCAAGACGGCACAAATAGGTGACTGTGCGTTGGGGCACGCCCTCGTGGTTCGAGGCTCGTGAAGAACTCGCACCTCACCATGAGGGCTACTTGAACACCTCACAAAGAGAAGTCCTCATGGTGAGGTGGGAGCGCAGCGACCCTCGAACCACGAGGACGTGACGCAGCCTCTCACCCCAAAACCTTGCCCGGGTTCAAAATGCCCTTGGGGTCCAGCGCCTGTTTGATCGAGCGCATCATTTGCAGCGCGACCGGGTCCTTCACCTGCCGCAGCAGATCGACCTTGAGCTGCCCGATGCCGTGTTCGGCCGAGACGGAGCCGCCGAGGCGCAGGACGATGTCGTAGATGGCTTCGTGCAGTTTTTCGTCGGATTCGGCCATGAAGGTCTTGGGGTCGGCGCCGACAGGCTGGCTGAAGTTGAAGTGGATATTGCCGTCGCCCAGATGGCCGAACGGCACGGCGCGGATGCCAGGGATGAGCTTTTCGGCAACGGCGATGCCTTCGGTGATCAGCTCGGGCACATTGTCGATGGGGACCGACACGTCGTGCTTGATGGAAGCGCCTTCCTTCGATTGCACTTCGCTCATCTGCTCGCGGAACGCCCACATCCGGGTGCGGTCGCTGAGCGATTCGGCAAACACCGCATTGTCGACCAGACCTGCGGCAAACGCCGCTTCGATGGCGGTCATCAAAGTGCCCGATGCGCCCTTGGTGAGGCGGGAGACTTCGATCAGCGCATACCACGGGGAGGGGCCGGGGGTAGGGTCACGGTCGAGCATGCCCTGACGCAGCTGCATTTCGAGGCCAAGCTGCGGCACGATTTCAAAGGCGCTCAAGCGGCGGCGGGCGCGCTCGCGGAGGTATTCAAAGAGGCGCAGCGCGGCATCGAGGCTCGAGAGGCTGACAATGGCGGTTTCGTAATCTTCGGGCTTGGGGAAAATCTTGAGCGTGGCGGCGGTGATGATGCCCAGCGTGCCTTCGGCACCGACCAGAAGGTTCTTGAGATCGTAGCCGGTATTGTCTTTTTTGAGGGAATTGAGGCCCTGATAGAGGCGGCCATCGGCCAGAACGGCTTCGACGCCCATGGTGAGGTCGCGCGCATTGCCATAGGCCAGCACATTGACGCCACCGGCATTGGTCGACAGCACGCCGCCGATCCGGGCAGACCCCTGGGAGGCCAGCCAGAGCGGCAGAATCACCCCTTCGGCTTCGGCTGCCTCGTGCGCATTGGCGAGAATGACGCCTGATTCTGCGGTCATCGCGCCCGCTGCCGGGTCGATGGCGCGGATGCGGTCGAGCCGGGCGGTGCTGAGAATGACTTCGTCGCCGCGCAGTGGAACCTGGCCGCCGACCAGCCCGGTATTGCCGCCCTGCGGGATGATGCCGACGCCTTTTTCGTTTGCCCAGCGCAGGATAGCTTGCACCTCGGGGACCGATCCAGGGGTGGCAATGGCCGCCGCGCCGGTGTGGAAGCGTTTGCGCGGTTCGCTGAGATAGGTGGTCATCCGCCCGGGATCGCCGATAACGGCATCCGCCCCGATGAGTTCGGTCAACTGTGTAACGATCTCGGCTGCAGATACGGACATGGAAAAACCGGGGTTTGGCATGGGATAGCCGGGCGGCGAACTTGCCCCCGTGGGTCGCCATGTGCCACAACCGGCGCAACGACTCCAGCAAGGGATTAAACAATGGCCACTGGATTGATGGCAGGCAAGCGCGGCTTGATCATGGGTCTCGCAAACAACCGCTCGATCGCATGGGGCATTGCCAAGCAATTGCACGCGCAGGGCGCCGAGATCTGTTTCTCCTATCAGGGCGAAGCGCTCAAACGCCGCGTCGAGCCGCTGGCTGCCGAACTCGGTTCGGACTTCCTCGTCGAATGCGACGTGTCTGATGACGCGGCAATGGACGAGACGTTCCGCCAGATCAAGGAAAAGTGGGGCAAGCTCGATTTCGTCGTGCACGCCATCGGCTTCTCCAACAAGGATGAGCTCGAAGGCCGCTACCTCGACACCTCGGCGGACAACTTCGCGCTGACCATGAACATCTCGGTCTATTCGTTCACCGCCGTCGCCAAGCGCGCCGAAGCGCTGATGAGCGAAGGCGGCTCGCTGTTGACGCTGACCTATTATGGCGCCGTCAAATATGTGCCGAACTACAACGTCATGGGCGTTGCCAAGGCCGCGCTTGAAGCATCGGTTCGCTACCTCGCCGTCGATCTGGGCAAGGCCGGAATCCGCGTCAACGCCATCTCGGCCGGCGCGATCAAGACCCTTGCCGCTTCGGGTATCTCCGGCCTGCGCGACATGCTGCACTGGCAGGAAGCCAATTCGGCCATGCGCAAGAACGTGTCGATCGACGACGTTGGTGGCGCTGCAACATACCTGCTGAGCGATCTCGCCAGTGGTGTGACCGGCGAAATCCATTACGTTGACGCAGGCTTCAACGTTGTCGGCATGAAGCTGCTCGACAATGTAGAGCCAGCCGCCGGCGAATAGACTTCTCTTTATAGGACGCGTCGGCATAGCGGCGCGGGATTGCACATGACAGCCCTGGTCTGGCCGGAAATCTACTTCATCCGGCATGGTGAAACGCCATGGAATGCCGAGCGCCGCTATCAGGGGCGCAAGGACATTCCGCTCAACGACAAAGGGCGTGGCCAGGCCAATCAGAACGGCAAGACGCTCGCCGCATTGTTTGCGGCGCGCGGCCTTGATCCCAACAGCTTCGAGTGGCACGCCTCGCCACTCGGACGCACCCGCGAAACGATGGATCGCGTCCGCGCCGGGTTCGATGCGCATCTGCCCGACGTGCAGTATGACGTGCGGCTGATGGAGATTTCCTTCGGCGTGCTGGAAGGCGAACTGTTCGAGCAGCTGCCGGCCAATATGGCCATCGCACCGGGCGATCGCACCGAAGACTATTGGGACTATCGCCCTGAAAATGGCGAAAACTACCGCGACGTCGAAGCGCGTCTGGCCGAATTTGCCAGCGTGCTCAAGGGACCGTCGGTGGTCGTGGCCCATGGCGGCATCGCCCGCACACTGCGCGTACTGATCGAACATGCGCCCGTGCTGGAAGTGATCAACTGGGCGCCGCCCCAGGATGCCATCATGCATTTTACGCCCGGCAATATGGAATTGCTGCGGGGTTAGTGGGGCGATGGGGGCGTGAGTGCCCGGCCATGCACTATGTTGCCAACCCACAATCGCTTCCCTCGGACTTGATCCGAGGGCCTCTGCCAGCACGGTGCGGCGGTGAGTGGCCCTCGGGTCAAGCGCGAGGGAAGCCCCGGTGGGTGGGGAAGTCCTGTGGGTAGGGAAGCTTTGGTGAGCAGGACCTGAGGCCAATAGGCTGATTGACCTGACGGCCAGCGCTCCCTAGAAAGCCCTCAACAACGGGGCCGCGCCATGTCTTTCAATACCTTCGGACAGCTTTTCCGCTTCACCACTTGGGGCGAGAGCCACGGGCCCGCACTGGGCGTTGTGGTCGATGGCTGCCCTCCGGGCCTCGTGCTGACCCCCGAAATCATCCAGCGCGACCTTGATCGCCGCAAGCCGGGCCAGTCCAAATACACCACCCAGCGCCGCGAGGCCGATGAGGTCAAAATCCTCTCTGGCGTGTTCGAGGACGAGCGCACCGACGGCCCGCGCACGACCGGCACCCCGATTTCGCTGGTGATCGAAAACACCGATCAGCGCTCCAAGGACTATGCCGAAATCCGCGACAAATACCGTCCGGGCCACGCCGACTATACCTATGACCACAAATACGGCATTCGCGACTATCGCGGCGGTGGTCGGACCTCGGCCCGCGAAACTGCGGCGCGTGTAGCGGCAGGGGCCGTGGCGCGTCAGGTGCTCGCCGGGATCACCATTCGCGCCAGCCTCGTGCAGGTTGGGCCGCACAAGATCGACTACAAAAATTTCGACTGGGACCAGGTCGACCAGAACCCGTTCTTCTGCGCCGATCCGGTGGCGGCAGCACTGTGGGCGGACTATCTCGATGGCATCCGCAAGGACGGTAATTCCGTTGGCGCGGTGATCGAAGTCGTCGCCGAGGGCGTGCCAGCCGGTTGGGGCGCGCCAATCTATGGCAAGCTGAGCGCCGACCTGGCCTCGGCCATGATGAGCATCAACGCCGTCAAGGCGGTGGAAATCGGCGCGGGTTTCGAAGCGGCAAGCCTCACCGGTGTCGAAAATGCTGACGAAATGCGGGCAGGGGCCGACAGGCCCTATTTCCTGTCCAACCATGCCGGCGGCATTCTGGGCGGCATTTCCAACGGCGATCCGGTGGTGTGCCGCTTTGCGGTCAAGCCGACCTCGTCGATCATCACCCCGCGCCAGACCGTGACGACGGGCAATCAGGATACCGACATCATCACCAAGGGTCGGCATGACCCGTGTGTTGGTATTCGCGCGGTGCCGGTGGGCGAGGCGATGATGGCGCTGGTGCTGGCCGACCACGCGCTACGCCATCGTGGGCAGACCGGGCGCGATGGCGCTGTGGGGTTTGAACGGAACTGAGGTTGCACGCCCTAGTGGTTCGAGGCTCGTGAAGAACTCGCACCTCACCATGAGGGCTACTGAAATACCTCACCAAGAGTAGACCTCATGGTGAGGCGGGAGCGCAGCGACCCTCGAACCACGAGGGCGTGGCAACGCTTACCGCCCAAACACCAGCACCGTCTCGACATTGCCATCACCGCCGGCAATTGGCGATGTCACCGAGTGGCGATGCGTGAAGCCCTGCTCCTGCATGAAGGCGATGACTTCGACCAGTGCGGTCTCGATGGCGGCTTCGCTCGACACGATCCCGCCCTTGCCGACATTCTGCCGGCCCACTTCAAATTGTGGCTTAAAGAGGATCACCGCCTCAGCCGTCGCGGTGCACAACGCGAGCGGTGCGGCGAGCACCTTGATGACCGACACAAAGCTCACATCCGATACCAGCAGATCGATCTGTTCAGGGATCGTTTCTGCCGTCAGGTCGCGGGCGTTGACGCCTTCCATGCTGACGACGCGGTCGCTGCCCTTGAGGCGCTGGTGCAACTGGTCATGACCGACATCGACGGCGTAGATGCGCTTGGCGCCGCGCTCCATCAGCACCTGCGTAAAGCCGCCGGTGGAGGAGCCGACATCGAGGCAAATCTTGCCCGTCGGATCGATACTGCCGGCATCAAGGCCGGCAACCAGCTTGAGCGCGGCGCGGGACACGTAATTGGCGGCGGGATCGCTCAGCGCAAGCTTGTCGTCGCGGCCGACCATCTGGTTCTGCTTGACGGCGGTGATCCCGTTGATGGTGACGGTGCCGCGCAGGATCGCGTCACGTGCGCGGGCGCGGCTGGGGAGCAGGCCGCGCTGTTCCAGCGCCAGATCGAGGCGGATACGCTCGCTCATCCCTGAACCAGGCGTTTGACCTTGGCGAGGGCGGTGTCGTGCGATTCCTCGTAGGAAATGGTGCCCTGGAAGGTGCCGTCTGCCTTGATCAGGAAGGTCAGCGCGGTGTGGTTGACCAGATAATAGGGGTCGCCGGGCTCGCTCTCGACCTTCTCGGAAAACACGCCGAACGCTTTTTTGGCATTCTCGGTCTGCTCGAGGCTGCTGCCGACAAGGCCGATGATCGAGGGATCAAAGCCTTCGACATAGCTTTTGACCATGTCGAGCGTATCGCGCTCGGGGTCGACCGAGACGAAGATGATGCGCAGATCATCGTCGGTGAGGCCCAGTTCGGATCGCAGGGCGGTGGTTTCCGCCAGCGTGGTTGGGCACACGTCGGGGCAGAAGGTGAAGCCGAAGAAGACAAGGCTCGGCGTGCCGCGCAGGTCAGCCTGCGTGAAGGCGCCGCCACGGGAGGAGTTGAGCGCAAATTCCTGGCCCGTCACGCCCAGCGGACGGCTCGGGGGCTGGATCACATAAAGCGCCGTCGCGCCCAGCGCGACAACGGCCACCAGCGCCCACAGGATGATACGGAAATTGCGAAGGGATTTCTTGGTCATTTTGCCTCTGTGGCACGCCCTCGTGGTTCGAGGCTCGTAAGAACTCGCACCTCACCATGAGGGCTACTAAACCACGGAGGCGAAATTAGCCCTCATGGTGAGGTGGGAGCGAAGCGACCCTCGAACCACGAGGGCGGGCACAATCACGCGTCGAGCGGTTCGGTGCCGGTTGGCTTGCCGTCGCGACTGAGCGTGATCTTTTCGATGCGGGCTTCGGCGGTGCGCAGCAGCGTCTCGCAATGGGCTTTCAGCGCTTCGCCGCGCTCATAAATGGCGATGGACTCGGCCAGTGGGGCCCGGCCCGATTCCAGCTTGCCGACGATTTCTTCGAGCTGCGCGAGGGCCGCCTCAAAGCTCAGGGTCTTGATGTCGTCATTGTCGGCCATAGCGAGATTCCTAGTCTTCCAGACGCCCGACGGCGCCGTCCATCAGCATGGCCACGTGGTGCGAAACGCCCCCGGCCAAGCCCTTGAGGTCATAGCCACCTTCGAGCAGCGACACAATGCGATTGCCACAGGTGCGGTCGGCCGCATCCATCAACTTTCCCGTGAGCCAGCTATAGTCCGACGAGGTCCAGCGCAGTTGCGCCAGCGGGTCGCGCTCATGGGCGTCAAAGCCGGCCGAGATGATCAGCAGGTCGGGCGAGAAGTTGATCAGGGCCGGAATGATGCGCGTGAGATAGGCGTCGCGCATGGCTTCGCCGTCGCTATTGGCATCGAGTGGGACATTGGTGATGTTGCCGACGCCGGTTTCGGTCGGTGCGCCAGTACCCGGAAACAGCGGCATCTGATGGCTAGAGGCATAAAACACCGTCGGGTCCGCTTTGAAAATGTCCTGCGTGCCATTGCCGTGATGCACGTCGAAATCGACGATGGCGATACGTTCGGCGCCGTATTTACGCTGCGCTTCGCGGGCGACGATGGCGGCAGTATTGATCAGGCAAAAGCCCATTGGCCGGTGAATTTCGGCATGGTGGCCCGGCGGACGAATGGCGCAAAAGGCGTTATCGACTTCGCCCAGCAGCACGGAATCGAGCGCCGACAGCGCCCCGCCAAGCCCGGTAGCGGCAGCGGCCATGGAATTGGCGGAAATGAACGTGTCGCCATCAAGCTGGCCAATGCCTTCGGCCGGGCGCGCCTCGCGCAGCCGGGCCAGATATTTGCCGTCATGCACCAGTTCTGCCAGATGCAGGTCGCCACTGACCGCGTCACGGCGCAATAGGCCATCAAAACGCGAGCGAGACAGAGCCTCCTCAACCGCGTGGATGCGGTCGGCGCGCTCGGGGTGACCCTGCGGCGTAACATGGTCGGCAAAATTCGGCTGGCTGACGAGCAGCGTTGTCACGCGGGGGATGTCTCCGACTACAGGTGGCGTCTATATGGGGCCTTCGTCTTGACGTGCCACGGTGGCGTTGTCAAACAACAGCCATGTGTAGAAGCGGTCTCTAGATGTCCAATGAACCGAAATCCGTAGCGGAAGCCGCAGCATTGCTGCGGGCGGGCAAGCTGTGCGCCTTCCCGACCGAAACCGTCTATGGGCTTGGGGCCGACGCGACCAATGTCGATGCGGTGCTGTCGATCTACGAAACCAAGGGCCGTCCGCGCTTTAACCCGCTGATCATCCATTGCGCCGATCTGGCTATGGCCGAAACGCTGGTCGAATTTTCGCCGCTGGCGCGCCGGGTGGCAGCGCTGTGGCCTGGCTCGCTATCGCTGGTGCTGCCGGCCAACGCTGGCAATGGACTGGCCGATGTGGCGACGGCGGGGCTCGATACGGTGGCGATCCGTATTCCGGATCATTCGATGGCGCTGGAGCTGATCGCGGCGGTCGGGCGGCCGCTGGCCGCGCCGTCGGCCAATCCATCGGGGAAACTATCGCCGACGACGGCGGAGCAGGTGCGGCGCGGCTTTGGCGGAGCGGTGCCGGTGCTCGATGGCGGGCCATGCCATGCGGGGGTGGAATCGACCATCGTGCGGGTCGATGGCGACCGGCTGGTGCAGTTGCGGGCAGGGGCGGTGGCGCGCGAGGAAATCGAGCGGGCGATTGGGGTGACGGTTGAAAGCGTCGAGGAGGGCGCGGCGATTTCAGCGCCCGGCATGCTGCTCAGCCACTATGCGCCGAACGCGTCGATGCGGCTGAATGCCGAACCGCGTGATGGCGAGGCGTATCTTGGGTTCGGCGCTGGGCCGGAGTTTACAGGGCCGTTGCGGAATTTGTCGGCGACGGGTGACCTGCGCGAGGCGGCGCGGAACTTGTTTTCGATGCTGCATGAGCTTGATGGCTTGGGCGTTGGGGCGATTGCCGTGGCGCCGATCCCGGAGACGGGGCTTGGCGAGGCAATCAATGATCGGCTGCAGCGGGCTGCAGCGCCAAGAGGGTAGTGCCACGCCCTCGGGTTTCAAGGCTTTGCGAGGGGCAAAGCACCTCACTATGAGGGTTATTGGGGCGACAACATTTGCTCTACGTGGAAGACAAACTCTGCGCTGTCCTCGGATCAACTCCGAGGGCAGCGCTTTATGTATGCTGGGTTTAGTTATCCCGAACCTTGTACGGCTTCTGGTCGCGCATGAAGCGGGCCAGGGCTTCGAGGTCTGGGTCGCCGCCGGGTGGCAGGACAACCTTGATGTTCACGTACAGATCGCCGTCGCTGTAGAGCCCCTTGCCCTTGAGGCGGAGGGCCTTGCCGGTGTCGATGCCGGGCGGCAGGTTGAGTTCAACCGAACCATCGAGCGTCGGCACGCGCACTTTGGCGCCCAGCACCGCTTCATAAAGCGTGATGGCCACATCGGTGCGGATATCGGCGCCGTCGCGACGGAACTGCTTGGATTTTTCGAATCGAACGGTGACCAGCGCATCGCCGGGCTCGCCGAAGCCGGGCGAACCCTGACCCTTGAGGCGGATCTGCTGACCCTCTTCGACCTTTTCAGGCAGCTTGACCGACAGCACCTTGCCCGACGGCATGCGCACCGGGATAGAGCCGCCCTTGTGAGCGTCTTCGAGCGACACGGCGGCGGTGACGACGACGTCCTCGCCCTTCATGCTGCGACCAGCGCCTGCGCCGCCCGCTGCGCCACCCGCAAACGGGTCCCACTGCGCGCCGCCTGCCGGGCCACGACCGGCGCCTGCGCCACCGCGTGGCTGACCGCCAAAGCCGCTCATGAATTCTTTGAGGATGTCCTCGGCCGAAAAGCCGCCTGCGCCACCAGCTCCGGCACCAGGCCGCGCGCCGCGCTGACCGCCGCCGAATCCACCGGGATTGAACCCACCAAACTTGGGATTGCCGTCCGCATCGATTTCGCCACGGTCGAACTGGCCGCGCTTGTCGGTATTGTTCAGCAGGTCATAGGCATTTGTCGCCTCGGCAAACTTTGAGTGTGCCGAGGGGTCTTCCGGGTTCTGATCGGGGTGATACTTCTTGGCCAGCTTGCGATAGGCGGACTTGATGTCCTTCTCGCTCGCCGATCTTGGTACCCCAAGCACGGTATAGGGATCGCGCATGTTGTCCGTTCAAAGGTGTGGGGCGTTGCTTCGCCCAAGGTTCGAGTCCTATATGGCGACCGACCCTGCCAATGTCCAGTTTCGCGCAACGATGGGATGAAAACGAATTGCTCCAAACCCTGACCGAGCGGCTATTCGATGATGGCGACCGCGCCGATCTCGACCCCTTTGCCGTATTCGAAGAATGGTTCGCCCACGCCAAGGAAGCCGAGCCCAACGATCCGCACGCCATGGCGCTGGCCACGGCTGATGCGGCTGGCCTGCCTGACGTGCGCATGGTGCTGCTGAACCGGCGCGATGCCCGCGGCTTCTGCTTTTTCACCAATTTCGAAAGCGCCAAGGGCAACCAGCTGGCAGTCAATCCGCAGGCCGCGATGGTGATGCACTGGAAGTCGCTGCGCCGCCAAATTCGGATGCGTGGTCCGGTCGAGGTGGTGACGGCCGAAGAGGCAGATGCCTATTTCGGTAGCCGACCCGTGGGCAGCCAGATTGCATCCTCGGCCTCGGACCAGTCGCGCCCGCTTGATTCCAAGCAGACGCTGCTCAACCGGGTAGCGGCATTGACGGCGGAAGTCGGTGAGGGACCGGTGGTGCGTCCGGCGCACTGGTCCGGGTATCGGCTGGTGCCGACGAGCATCGAGTTCTGGAAAGACGGCGAGTTCCGGCTGCATGATCGCGTTCGGTTTGAGCGCGATGGCGATGGCTGGGTGAGTGATCGGTTGTATCCGTAGGGGGCACGCCTCTAGTCACAACCACTAGGTCGTGGGCCCGGAATTCCCAGTCGACACCCTCCCCCTTGCGGGGAGGGATCAAGGGTGAGGGTGAGTCGCGGACTCCTCGCTCTCGGAGAGATTACCCCCTTCCTGCTCGATTACGGACTTAGCGAAGGGCTAAGTCCTATCTCGCTTCCCTCCCCGCAAGGGGGAGGGTGGTCGACTGATGGATTGGGCAGAGGGTCGCTGCGCTCCCACCTCACCATGAGGGCTGTTGATACACCTCAGCTAAAGTAGTCCTCATGGTGAGGTGCTTTGCTCTTTGCAAAGCCTCGAACCACGAGGGCGTGCCCCCATTTTCCCCACCCCGCCCAAATCTTCAATTTCGCGCAATACCTTGCGGCTAAACTCGCGCTCCAACTGAATTCGCGGCGGTTCGGCATTTGCGCATAGTCATCAGAACATCGAGATGGGCCATCTGGGCGCGCCGGTTTGGCGGCGTGGCTGTGCCGCTGCTCGTCATTTCGGTGCTGCTGCATCATCTGCGCCTGATCACCAGCGACCTGTTTCTGGTGGCGGTACTGTCGGCCGGGCTTGTCGCGGCGCTGGCCGTTCTTGCCGGGATCGTGGCGCTGGGACGCCTGTGGTTTTCCGGCGATCAGGGGTGGAGCCGGGCGCTGATGGGGATCGTGCTGGGCGGCCTGTGCCTGATGCCCTTCGCCTGGTACGGCAATCTGGCGCTGCGCTATCCTGCCGTCACCGATATCGCGACGGCCGATCGGGGGCCGATGCCACTGGTGTTCGAGCCGGGCACGGCATCCATGCCGACACCCAAAATGCTGACCTCGGCCCAGCGCGCCGTGATTTTTCCCAATGTCGAAACCCGCACCTATCCGCTGGGGCTGGTGCCGACCTTTGGCATTGTACGTTCGCTGGTGGCAAGCAATGGCTGGGACATCAAGATGCTGCGCGAGCCGGTCGAGGGTTTGGATGTCGGTCAGCTCAACGCCCAGATCGTGACGCTGCCGGGCTGGCGCGAAGAGGTGGTCGTGCGGGTGACAGGTACGGCGACGACGGCGGTGGTCGATATGCGCTCGGCTTCGCTCAATGCGCTGCATGATTTCGGCTCGAACGGGACGCGCATCACCGATTTTCTGGCGCAGCTCGATGATGCCGTGACCACGCTGCTGCGCGATAATCCCAACGCCAATCAGCCCATAGACGACGATGATGACGAGCCCGCCCCGCCCGCTAACTAAGGGTGATGCGCGTGCCCGGCAGGCCACGGGCGACTGTTAGGGAACCAAGGCTTTCCAGGTATTCCACATGTGCCGTGATGGTCATCCGCGCCGCCATGCGGACGGCGAGCGACTGCTTGGGATAGATCGCGCGCACAATGGCTGGAACGGTGTGGGCGCCATTGCCGATGGCGGCCAGCACCTGGCTGTTGCGCAACTGGCGGTGCTCGCGCAGGGCGGTGGCATAGGTTGGACCATCGACAATCGGCCCGCCATGCGCAGGGATATAGCGGCGATAGGGCAGGGCGATGACCTTGTCGAGCGAGGCGAAATAGTCGGCCATCGAGCCATCGGGCACCGATACCAGCGTTGAATTCCAGCCCATGACGTGATCGCCGCTCAGCAGATCGTCGCCGATGCCGAAGGCCAGATGATTGGCGCAATGGCCCGGCGTGGTGCGAACGATAATGTCGATATCGCCGGCCGTGATGGTTTCACCATCCACCAGCACCCGGTCCGGCACCAGATCCCAGTCGCATGATGAGCGGATCGGGTTGCGTTCGAATCGCCGCAGTGGCCGCGACAGGCGGTGCGGACCGCCAAACCAGAGGGGGGCGTTCAGCGTGCGGGCCATCTCGGCAGCGGCGGCGCTATGGTCGCGATGGGTATGCGACAAGATGATGGAATCGACCGGTCGCCCCGCAATGGCGCGGATGAGAGCGGCGCTGTGGTCTGCGTCTTCAGGGCCGGGATCGACGAGCGCAAGGCGCTCATGTCCCAGCAAAAAGCTGTTGGTGCCGGTATAGGTATAGGCGCTGGCATTGGGGGCGGTGATGCGCGTTATGCCATCGGCCACAGGCACCGCTTGCCCCGTTTGAGGAACAAAACTTCTATCAAAGGCCAGAGCTGTAGGTGCCGACGCCATTGCACTCACTTTACCGAGAGACTAAACAAGTCATGATTTGAACGACATGCGCGGCCCGAGAGGGGACGCCGGTTCAGAAAGCATGGAAGGTATGAAATGGCAGTGACTTTGACCACGCCCAATACGCTGCTCGGCGTTTTCCAGCCCAAGGGCGAGGCAGCCAAGCTGGCATCCAATCTCGCAACTGTCGTACTCGGCACGCTGCTCATCACTCTCTGCGCCAAGATCAACGTGCCGGTCTGGCCCGTTCCAGTTACTCTGCAGAGCTTCGCCATTGTTGCGCTTACGGCCGCTTTCGGTCTCCGCATCGGTGTTGCCACTGTCGCTCTTTACCTGCTTGAAGGCGCGCTCGGCCTGCCAGTGTTCGCCACTGGCGGCGGTCTTGCTTACCTCGTCGGCCCGACCGGCGGCTTCCTGCTCGGCTTCCTCGTGCTGGCTGCCATCGTTGGCTACGCTGCCGACAAGGGCGCTTCGGCCAAGCCACTGACCCTGTTTGCTGCCATGGTATTCGGCGAAGCTGTGCTGCTGGCACTGGGCTTTGTCTGGCTGCTGGCCCTGTCGGGAAATGCTGGCTGGATCGACCAGAACAACGTCGTCGCGTCCGCATGGGCCGGTGCCGTACAGCCATTCATCGTTTGGGACATCCTCAAGATGGCTCTGGCTGCGCTGACCGTTTCGGGCGCCTGGAGCCTGTTCGGCAAGCGCTGAACGCTTCTAACCTCTTGATGAAAGCCGGCCCAACAGGCCGGCTTTCTGTTTTTTGCGAGACATTCATGCCGGTCAAACCCTGGACACTCCTCGATACCGTCAGCGTGCCCGGTGGCGAAGCCGACCTGCGCCTGATGCGGCGCGGCACCGAGTTTTCCATCATGGCGGGGGCAACCTCGCTGATGAACAGCCGCATGAGCGGCTCCGAGGAAGCGCTGGCCAGCCTCTCCTGGGAGCGGATCAGCAAGCAGCCCAAGCCGCATATGCTGATCGGCGGGCTCGGCATGGGCTTTACCCTGCGCGCGGCACAGGCCCTGTTGCCGGCCGATGCGAAGATTACCGTGGCCGAACTGGTACCGGCGGTCGTGGCCTGGGCGCGTGGCCCGATGGCCGAAGTGTTCGGCGAAAGCCTCTCCGACCCACGGGTGACGATTCGCGAGGCCGATGTGGGCGCCGTGCTGAATGGCGAAAAGCTGTTCGACGCCATCCTGCTCGATGTTGATAACGGCCCTGAGGGGCTGACACGCGATTCCAACGACAAGCTCTATACGGTGTCCGGCCTGCGCCGCACGCTGCGGGCACTGCGCGATGGCGGTGTGCTGGCGGTATGGTCGTCCCATACCAGCGCGCCGTTCACCAAGCGGTTGGTGACGGCGGGTTTTGCGGTGGAAGAAGTGCCGGTGCGGGCGCGTGGCAAAAGCGGTGGCGAGCGGCACCATATCTGGCTGGCGCGCAAGGCTTAAAGTGGTAGGGAACGCCCCCGAACCGAAGTCCGGGGGCATTTGGCCTACGATGCGCGCAAGGCCTTCGCAGTGGCCACCAGATTGGTCAGCGACGCTTCGACTTCCGGCCAGCCGCGGGTTTTTAGACCACAATCCGGATTGACCCAAAGCTGATCGGCAGGGATGCCTTCGGCGGCTTTGCGCATCAGGGCCTCCATGTCGCCTTGGCTGGGGACGCGGGGCGAGTGGATGTCCCAGACGCCGGGGCCGATCTCGTTGGGATATTTGAAGTCGCGGAAGGCATGCAGCAGTTCCATGTCGGACCGCGAGGTCTCGATGGAGATCACGTCCGCATCCATTTCGGCGATGGCGGGCATGATGTCGTTGAACTCGGCATAGCACATATGAGTGTGGATCTGCGTCGCATCGCCGACCCCTGAGGCCGACGCCCGGAAGCAGTCGACGGCCCAGCGCAGATAGATGACCCAATCGGCGTTGCGCAGCGGCAGGCCTTCGCGCAGAGCGGGCTCATCGATCTGGATCATGCCGATGCCGGCCGCTTCGAGATCGATCACCTCGTCGCGTATGGCCAAGGCGATCTGGCGGCAGGTTTCCGAGCGCGACTGGTCGACGCGTACAAAGCTCCATTGCAGAATGGTCACCGGACCGGTCAGCATGCCCTTCATTGGTCGGTCGGTGAGCGAGGCGGCATAGGCCGACCAGCGCACGGTCATCGGGGCAGGACGGCTCACATCACCATAGATGACCGGTGGCTTGACGCAGCGCGAGCCATAGGACTGCACCCAGCCATTTTTGGTAAAGGCAAAGCCATCGAGCTGTTCGCCGAAATACTCCACCATGTCATTGCGCTCGAACTCGCCATGCACCAGCACGTCGATATCGAGCCGTTCCTGAATGCGCACGGCGCGTTCGGTCTCAGCTTCGAGGAAGGCGTTATAGGTCGCTTCGTCGATCCGGCCCTTCTTGAAGGCCGAACGCTGTTCGCGCACCTCGGCGGTCTGGGGGAAGGAGCCGATGGTCGTGGTCGGGAAGGCGGGCAGGTTGTAGCGCGAGCGCTGCTGTTGGCGCCGGCTGGGGAACGGAGACTGTCGCGCCAGATCGATGGCCTCGGCGGCGCGAGCCTTGACCGCTGGCTGATGAATGCGGGGCGAATTGCGGTGGGCGGCAATGGCGGCGGCGCTTGCATCGAACGCCGCCTTGGCCGCGCCCTTGCCCTTTTGCATGGCAAGACTGAGGGCTGAGACTTCGGCCAGCTTCTGCTTGGCAAAGGCAAGCCAGGACAGCAGCTCAGCATCCAGTTCGGTCTCGCCGTCGAGATCGACCGGGGTGTGCAGCAGCGAACAGGATGGCGCAATTTCCAGCCGATCCGGCCCCACCGCATCCCAGGCTTTCGATACCAAGGCAAAGGCAGCATCGAGATCGGCGCGCCAGATATTGCGGCCATCGATCACGCCAACCGACAGGACCTTGTCGGCAGGTAGAGCCTTGAGCACCACAGGCAATTGTTCGGGGGCGCGGACGAGGTCGATATGCAGGCCGGCGACAGGCAGGGTGGCGGCCAGCTCGGTATTGTCGAGCAGGGCGCCGAAGTAAGTCGCGAGCATAATCTTGGGCGCGACGGGCGCGAGCGCCGCGTAGGCACGGCTCAGGGCGTCGCGCTGGGCAGGGCTGAGATCGAGCACTAGGATTGGCTCGTCGATCTGCACCCATTGGGTGCCCTCGGCCTTGAGTGCGGCGAGCAGGTCGACATAGGCGGGCAGGACTGCGTCGAGCAGGGACAGCGGATCGAGCCCTTCATCCTTGGTTTTGCCCAGGCTCAGCCACGTGACGGGGCCGACGATGACCGGGCGGGTCTCGATGCCGAGCGCCTTGGCTTCGCTGTACTGATCCAGCGCCTTGCGGGTCGACAGCACAAAGCGCTGACCGGCGTGAAATTCGGGCACGATGTAGTGGTAGTTGGTGTCGAACCACTTGGTCATTTCCATCGCCGGCGCATCCTTGGTACCGCGCGCCATGGCGAAATAGAGCGCCAGTGGATTGTCTATACCGGCAAAGCGCGGCGGGATGGCGCCGAGCGCTGCGGTCATGTCGAGCATGTGGTCGTAGAACGAGAAATCATTGGAAGGGATGATGTCGATCCCGGCCTGATGCTGCAGCTGCCAGTGGCGGGCGCGCAACTGGGCGGCGGTGGCCTCAAGCGCCACGGCGTCGGTTTCGCCCTTCCAGTAGGATTCGAGGGCCTTTTTGAGTTCGCGATGTGCGCCGATGCGCGGAAAGCCGAGATTGGCGGATCTGGTCATGATGGTGCCGATGCAAAATGGTGCGCCCACCGGCAGACCGGAACGGTCGCCATGGCCGGGTCGCGGAAAAAGCGGAAAAGCGGGCTGAACAGGCGTCAGAAGTGACGCATTCGCCTTGGGCTTGTGGCTGCAATCGGCGGCAAGAAAATCGTCATGGCATGTCCTCGACCAGTCCACCCGACCGGCGTGATTGGAGTGTTCAATCCCAAGGTAGGTCTCCTGGCTCGCGGGATTGGCCGAACATCCGCCTTCCCGGTTTGCACCAGTGGCATGTGGATATCCGTCACCGCCTACAGTTGCGGGGGCAGCTCCGGACTAGGCATGAGCCGCACCGGATTCCCTGTTATCCTCTTGCGAGGACCATGGGCAGGCTGAAGATGCACGGCAAAGCGACGGCTGTCAATTGGGATATAAAGATATCGTTATATCCCCGCTGTCCACATGGACTGGAAAATTGCTCAGCAAGGCATTGACGCGAATCTAGAATAGGACCACTACATCTAGTGTGTCGTGGTCATCCGGGTCGCAAGGACGGGTGATAATAGGGAAGCTGGTGCGGGGTTCATCCTCCAGTCCAGCGCTGCCCCCGCAACTGTGAAAGCGTGCTTCAGCACGCCAGCCAGATACCTGCCACGACAGGTTTATTCGTCCACGGGCGGGGTGTCCCATTTGGTCGCGAAGCACAGGCTTGGCCGCTTGGTCACGTCCTCGCGCGCGCCCCTTCTGTACCCCGCCATCCACCTACGGGGTCCTGGGGTCCAATGACTGAACTCGATATTGCAAGCCGTGCCGACGATGGTGTCGCACCCGCCTATCACGACGCCGACGACCGCCGTGTCGCCGCCGAGCCCGGCTTCTCGCTGATCAAGCGCAATGGCCGCAGCGTCCCCTTTGACTCTTCCAAGATCGGCGTGGCGCTGACCAAGGCGTTTCTGGCCGTGGAAGGCAACAAGGCCGCCGCATCGCGCCGCGTGCACGAGATCGTCGAACAGCTGACCACCGAAGTCGTGACCGCTTTGACCCGCCGCGCCAAGGATGGCCGCGTTTTTCACATCGAAGACGTGCAGGACCAGGTCGAGCTGGCGCTGATGCGCGGCGAGCACCAGAAGGTTGCGCGCTCCTATGTGCTCTATCGCGAAGAACATGCCCGCGCTCGCGCTGCTGCCACCAAGCCCGTCGAAACCAGCGCCACCAGCCTGACCATGACGCTCGACAATGGTAGCCGCGTGCCGCTCGATGAAGCGCGTCTGGCCACCGTCGTCACCGAAGCCTGTGCCGGCCTTGAAGGCGCGCAGCCCGAAGTCATCCTCGAAGAAACCCGCCGCAATCTCTATGACGGCATTTCGCTCGACGAGCTGGCGCTGGCGCCGATCTTGGCCGCCCGCACGCTGGTCGAAACCGAGCCAAGCTATGCGTTCGTTTCGGCGCGCCTGCTGCTGGACAAGCTGCGCCGCGAAGCGCTGAGCTATGTCTCGGGCCGCACCGAACTGGCAACTCAGGCCGACATGGCGACCCGCTATGCCGAATACTTCCCGCAATACCTGGCCAAGGGCATTGCAGCCGAACTGATCGACCCCGAACTGGCCCGCTTCGACGTGGCGCGCATCGCCGCCGCCATCAAGCCGGAGCGCGACACCCAGTTCCAGTATCTGGGCCTCCAGACGCTCTATGACCGCTATTTCCTGCATGTCGACCGGGCGGTGTTCGAGCTGCCGCAGGCCTTCTTCATGCGCGTCGCCATGGGCCTCGCCATCCGAGAAATCGACCGCGAAGCGCGCGCCATCGAGTTCTACAACCTGCTGTCGAGCTTCAACTTCATGGCCTCGACGCCAACGCTGTTCAACTCGGGCACGCTGCGCCCGCAGCTGAGCTCCTGCTTCCTGACGACGGTGGCCGACGACCTCGACGGCATCTTCAAGGCGGTCAAGGACAACGCCCTGCTGGCAAAATATTCCGGCGGTCTGGGCAATGACTGGACGCCCGTGCGCGGCCTCGGCGCCCACATCAAGGGCACCAACGGCGAGAGCCAGGGCGTCGTACCCTTCCTCAAGGTTGCCAACGACACCGCCATCGCCGTCAATCAGGGCGGCAAGCGCAAGGGCGCGGTCTGCGCCTATCTCGAAACCTGGCATGTCGACATCGAAGAATTCCTCGACCTGCGCAAGAATACCGGTGACGACCGCCGCCGCACCCACGACATGAACACCGCCAACTGGGTGCCGGACCTGTTCATGGAGCGCGTCGAAGCGGGTGCCGACTGGACCCTGTTCTCCCCCGACGAAGCGCCGGACCTGCACGACCTTTATGGTCCAGCGTTCAAGGCGGCCTACGAAGGCTACGAGGCCAAGGCCGCTGCCGGCCAGCTCAAGGTGTTCCGCACCGTCAAGGCGCTCGATCTGTGGCGCAAGATGCTGACCATGATCTTTGAAACCGGCCACCCCTGGGTGACCTTCAAGGACCCCTGCAATATCCGCTCGCCACAGCAGCATGTCGGCGTCGTGCACTCGTCCAATCTCTGCACCGAAATCACCCTCAACACGTCCAAGGACGAGGTTGCCGTGTGCAATCTCGGCTCGATCAACCTGCTCGCCCATATCGGGCCGAACGGGCTCGATCTCGATCAGCTCAAGCGCACCGTCGATACGGCCATGCGCATGCTCGACAACGTGGTGGACATCAATTTCTACACCATCCCGGAGGCCCGCAAATCCAACCTCCGTCACCGTCCGGTCGGCCTCGGCCTGATGGGCTTTGCCGATGCGCTGCAGGCGCAGGGCCTGGCCTACTCTTCGGACGCAGCAGTGGAATTTGCCGATAGCTCGATGGAAGCGATCAGCTATTTCGCCATCTCGGCCTCGGCTGATCTGGCCGAAGAGCGCGGTGCTTACGCATCGTTCAACGGCTCGCTGTGGAGCCAGGGCGTGCTGCCCATCGACAGCCAGGAATTGCTGGCCCGGACGCGTAGCGAGATCAATATTGACCGCACCCAGCGGCTCGATTGGGACACGCTGCGCCAGCGCGTCAAAACCGTCGGCATGCGCAATTCCAACACGATGGCGATTGCCCCGACCGCGACGATTTCCAACATCTGCGGCGTCAGCCAGTCGATCGAGCCCGGCTATCAGAACCTCTATGTGAAATCGAACATGTCTGGCGACTTCACCGTGGTGAACGCCCAACTGGTGCGCGATCTCAAGGCGCGTGGCCTGTGGGACGCTGTGATGATCTCGGACCTCAAATATTTCGACGGTTCGGTCGGCCAGATCGACCGGGTGCCGGCTGACCTCAAGGCCATCTACGCCACGGCCTTCGAAATGGACTCTGCCTGGATCATCGCTGCCGCCTCGCGCCGCCAGAAATGGATCGATCAGGCGCAGTCGCTCAACCTCTACCTCGCCAATCCATCGGGCAAGGCGCTGGACAATCTCTATCGTTCGGCCTGGAAAGCGGGCCTCAAGACGACCTATTACCTGCGCTCGCGCTCGGCGACGCATGTGGAGAAGTCGACGCTCAAGGGCACGGACGGCAAGCTCAATGCGGTAGCGGTTTCGGCGCCCGTGATCGCGGCGCCGGTTGCTCAGGTCGTTGAGGCAGCACCGGTGCGGACCGGGCTGGTCATGCCGGTGATCGATGGTCCGGCTTGCCTGATCGACGATCCAGATTGCGAAGCCTGCCAGTAATCAACCAGTAGTAGACCTCATGGTGAGCTCGTCGAACCACGAGGTCGTGCCCAGCATGGTGCCACGACCTCGTCCTTCGACACGCTCAGGATGAGGTCTGCTGCGAATGCAAAGGAATAAAAATGTCCCTCGACTGGACCTCCGACACGCCAAAACCCGCCGCCGCTCCGGCAACCACCGATGCCCGCATCGATCCAACCGGCGGCCGCGTTTCCGTTGATGACAAGGCGATGATCAACTGCCGCGCCGACGTGAACCAGTTGCTGCCGCTCAAATACAAATGGGCCTGGGAAAAGTACCTCAATGGCTGCAACAACCACTGGATGCCGACCGAAGTCTCCATGCAGGCCGACATCGCCCTGTGGAAGTCCAAGGACGGCCTGACCGACGACGAGCGTCACACGCTCAAGCGCAATCTGGGGTTCTTCGCCGCCTCGGAAAGCCTTGTGGCCAACAACATTGTGCTGGCGATCTACCGGCACCTGACCAATCCCGAATGCCGGCAATATCTGTTGCGCCAGGCTTTCGAGGAGGCCGTGCATACCCACACCTTCCAGTACATCGTGGAAAGTCTCGGGCTCGACGAGGGCGAGCTGTTCAACATGTATCGCGAAGTGCCCTCGATCACCGACAAGGCGGCCTGGGCGCTGAACTTCACCCAGCACCTCGATGATCCCGATTTCACCACCGGCACGCCCGAAACCGACCGAGCCTTCGTGCGCGACCTGATCGCGTTCTACGTGATTTTTGAGGGCATGTGGTTCTACACCGGCTTTGCGCAGATCTTGTCGTTGGGCCGCCGCAACAAGATGGTCGGTATTGCCGAGCAGTACCAATACATCCTGCGCGACGAGAGCATTCACCTCAACTTCGGCATCGACGTCATCAACCAGATCAAGGCGGAAAATCCCCATGTCTGGACGGCCGAGTTCCAGACCGAAGTGCGCGAGATGATCCAGAAGGCGGCCGAGCTGGAAGCTGCCTATAGCCGCGACACCATGCCGAGGGGCTTCCTCGGGCTCAACGCGGCGCTGTGCGAGCAATATATGCACTTCATCGCCAACCGCCGCTGCGCCCAGCTGGGTCTATCGCCGGTCTTCCCGGAAACCGAGAATCCATTCCCATGGATGAGCGAGGCGATGGACCTCAAAAAGGAAAAGAACTTCTTTGAAACCCGCGTCATCGAATACCAGAACGGCGGCGCGCTGAGCTGGGACTAACCAAAAAGCCCGACCTTGCAAGAGGCCGGGCTTTTTACCGGGGCAGGGGACTTGGCCGCGGCGCGAGCGCCGAGCACGTCCGATAGCCAGTAATCAAACGAACGGCGGGCTCACACCCGCCGTTCGTTTGATTACTTGTTGCCTTCGTAGGTGAAGAGCAGGATCGCGCCTGGATTGTGCAGCACGCCGGTGGTCAGGGCTTCGTGCTATCGGTTGGCAATCGGCTATTGGCGACCTGACGCCCACGTCGACGTATTCCTTTGATGGTTCCAGTGCATTTACCGTTTGGGAGCCCCCATCAGCCAGAACGCAACGGTGGTGGAGGCGGCCCTAACTTTGAACTTGTCTTCGGCCGCCAACTTACGCGGGTTTTATGGTGGCAGGTTCCTTTCCGATGGCCATGATCACGGCGCAAAGGCCAGCTTTTCTGTGGGTTTCTAGCAACGAGGCAGCGTCGCCAAGAATATGATGCTGACAAGCGTTGGGATAAAAGAACGGACTTAAGCCGTCGGTTAGTTCAGTAACCTGATCGTAGCGCGCTTCAGAAAGAAGCTAAGCTCCCACAACTTGGGTGAAAAACGCGCTTGGCACGTCCTGGCTGCACTAGTGATGCCTGAGGATTTCTGTCGGCAAAGAAAAACCGGACGCCGCCAAAAACTCGGAAGCGCCCGGTTCTGTTGGTCGGAGTAGAGTGATTCGAACACTCGACCCCCTGCTCCCGAAGCAGGTGCGCTACCAGGCTGCGCCATACTCCGATAAAATCGCGACACGGATTGATAGAGGATAGCAGGGGCCGCAAGCCGCTGCCAGTCGCGATGGCGCGCGTTATAGACCCGCCCACGGAGCCGTTCAAGCATCCACAAGAGCCTATTTAAGACCTCAACCGCTGTGTTGCGAAGCATCATCAAACCGTGTAGGAACCGCGCCAGTTGGGGCGTCGCCAAGTGGTAAGGCATCGGTTTTTGGTACCGACATTCCCAGGTTCGAATCCTGGCGCCCCAGCCATGATTTGGTGCGCTGTCCGCACCGCGAATAACTGCGACGATTGCGCTTTAAGACTGCGACGCTACCGGGGCGGGTCGAAAACCGGCCCAGATTTGGCAGCTAGTCCGATCCGGCCGTGCCTGGATCTCAGGACCACGCTGTGTTCCGGCGTGCTTCATGGGATCGTTCACCGGACACGCTTTGGGATTCCGTTGAGCGAATGCTCCGGGCGCCGGCAGGTCGCACCTTCAGACGACGCCGCCTAAATCTGCAATCAGCTCACAGATTGAAAGCACCCTACCGGAGAGGTGCGCAATATTGCTGGCGGTTCGGGCTGCAAGCTTCATCAAGCTACCACCAATTCCGCGATCCAAGACTATTTGATCCCGAGGCGAGGGGTAGTTTTTCGCATGGGCATTTTCAATCCGCCGGCAGATGTCGCCGGTGGAGATCCAAAATTTCGATTGAAAGCTGACAGCCTCTCGGGGCGCCTCGCGCCGATCTATCCTTCGCCACCAAGGATAGATTGGGCGTCAATCCTTGCTAAATTGATGATTCAAAGGATTACAGTATTCAAATATCAAGGATAGATATTGTTCTGATAAGTCAAAGGATTAGAAAATAAAATGGGATGTGAACATTAAAAGGAATCAGGCATTATCGTTGTGTCGGCGGTGTAGCCGAAATGATGTTTGAGAGGAGATGTTCTTGAAAACTAAATGGGAGCCAATCTCACACGCCCAGGCTCCCACATAGTCTTTCCAATCGCACTCTAAAGCGCAAAACAATACTGCCTTGACTGATTCGGTTAGTCAAGCCGCTACCTTGTTTTGGCTTCCGAGTGCACAACTCAGGAGGTCTCATGACCCTAAACATTGAACTGCCAGGCAAGCGCTCACCCTTGCCGATGCCGCATGTCCGTCGGGCGACCGTTACTCTGGTAGAAGTGGACGATGACGTGGCTTTCGCCGACGACGATACGTTCGGCAGCCACATCAACGCTGCAGTGAGGAACGACCGCCACCAGGTGTTGCGCACCTTCCTGCACAGTCGGCGGGACACTATACATTAGGCAGACAACAACAAATATCGGAGAGGCGCCTCTCGAGGCGCCCCTCTTAGTTCAAGGCACTCCGCACCCTTTCGAAGTCGGACCTTTCAAACAAGAGTGGCATATTGCTGCCCCAGGCATACTTTGGGCGCATGCCCAGCCTTGTGGCCATGAAGAATGCTTGCTTCGGACTTTTGAACCCAAAGGTCGACGCAGCCTCGTCCAGCAGAACGTACTTTTTGCGAAACGCCTCAACGTCACTAACCAAGAAGCGGTGGTGCTTTAGCGGGCCCTTCGCAGGCCGCAACAGGTTACGGCATACCAGACTGTCGAAGGTCGCGTTGGAGCACCTCAACCGATTCATCACTCCAGACTTAGTTATATGTATTCCTCCAGCCCCAAAGCGCTCGGCGAGACGAGGCAGTTCGTTATGGAAGTGGTCAACGTCTGCCACGCAGATCGCGTCACGCCAGTCCAGGTGATGAGGCCCCACCCCAATGAGGTTGAATGGGAAAAGGGAAACGTACACGAGCGCGATTGCAGAATTTCCGTACGGCCACCATACAGCTTTCATTGCTTGCCGGAGAGTGGTGTCCGAGTTGCCTGTCACCGCGGACGATTTCGCCAATGTACCCACGAATTCATCAAGCGACCGCCGACTGTACCGTCGGTGTGTTTGGGCACCTTTTACGGTGATGCTCTCCATCAGGATTCCGGCTTTTGAGAGGGTTTGCGCCCCAGATGCTGGTATTCTAAGGACACTGGCGAGCTCAGCCGGCCCAGATCGAGAGCCGGGCGCAGATGTCCATGCTGCCGCGGTTGAAGCCGAGTGAATTCTACGACCTGGTCATCGAGGTGGCCATCGTGCGCCCCGGGCCGATTCAGGGCGCGATGGTGCACCCATATCTCAAGCGACGGCAGGGATTGGAGGCGACCTCCTATCCGTCACCCGAACTCGAACATGTCCTGAAAAAACGTACGGTGTGCCGCTCTTTCAGGAGCAGGCGATGAAGATCGCCATCGTGGCCGCCGGTTTCACACCGGCGGAGGCGGACCGTTTGCGGCGCGCAATGGCCACGTTCAAAAGGACCGGCGGGGTCGGGATCTTCGAAGACAAATTCATCAACGGGATGCTCGGCAACGGCTACACCCGGGATTTCGCCGAGGCGTGTTTTCGGCAAATCGAGGGTTTTGGGTCGTATGGTTTTCCGGAATCCCATGCCGCTTCTTTCGCGCTGCTGGTCTATGTCAGCTGCTGGATCAAATGCCGTTACCCGGACGTTTTCGCCGCCGCGCTGCTGAACAGCCAGCCCATGGGCTTTTATGCGCCCAGCCAGATCATCCGTGACGCCATGGACCACGGTGTCGACGTCCGGCCGGTGGATATCAACCTGAGCGACCTCGAAAACGTGATGGAGCGAACCAACCAGGCCGGCCTGACCCTGGCGCCCAAGCATTCCGAAATGGAAGAGGACATCTGGGGCTCCATGGGCGTACGCCTCGGTTTCAACCTCGTGAAGGGGTTGCGCATCGAGCATGCCAACCTAATCGTCGCCCGTCGCGGAGGCGGCTACGACAGCGTTCGTGACCTTTGGCTGCGGACGGGGCTTTCTCCATCGGTCCTCGGCGCTGGCCGATGCGGACGCGTTCCAGTCTATCGGGCTCAACCGGCGCGATGCCATGTGGGCCATCACAGGGTTGATCGGCATGCATGGCGCCGAGACCCTGCCATTGTTTCAGTCCGGCGGTGCGCCGCCACGATGGGTCGACGACGAAAGTGGATTGCCGCCCATGCCACCGGGCGAGGAAGTCATCCACGACTACCGGGCACTGTCGATTTCGCTCAAGGCGCACCCCATGAGCTTTCTGAGGGAAGACCTGACACGGCGGCGGTTCGTGCCGAACGACGAGTTGCGGACCATGAACCCCGGCCACACCGTGATGGTATCAGGACTGGTGCTTGTCCGGCAGCGGCCAGGCACTGCAAGCGGTGTGATCTTCGCGACGCTCGAGGACGAGAGCGGCGTCGCCAACATTATCGTCTGGCCCAAGGTTTTCGAGGCCAACCGGCGGGTCGTGCTTGGCGCCAGGGTCCTCGGCGTGCGGGGCATTCTGCAGCGTGAAGGCATCGTAATCCATGTCATCGCCAAAGAATTCGTCGATCTGACGCCGGATATGGCCAGGATCGCTGGCGGCACCGATATTCGGCGAACGGGTCATCGCCAGGGCCGACGAAGCAAAGTCGGGTGGCCCGAAGGGTAGAAACAGGGAGCAGGAGTAATATCAAGCAACGGTGGTCAAGCGCCTCACCGATGCCTTGCCTACGGGCAGGAACTTCCATTGATCACGCTCACGCGCCTGATACGCACACTCGAGGACTTCCGTGACACTGGCCGTGCGATCCACGCCTATTGCAGTCACTACTGGGTCTGCAGCCATGATGCCCGACTGGAACTGGACGTTCTTGCCGCTCATCTGGGATGGGCGTTCGACTTCTACTTGGGACGAGACCACCTTTCGGGCCGGTTACGATGCTCGATATGTGGGTGGTACCATCCGACATTCGCTCTGGGCCACGCCGGACGCCGCCCCGAATTCGCAGGCTCGCATGGCGCTGGCACCGTGCCGCTATCGACGGATGAACTCGTCGCCATGCAGCGCGCTCGCGAGGCCGTAGCGCAGACCGAGCTGCCATGGGTCGGCAAGCGCAGGGGTGGCCGCAAGTTCGGTAGATGAGCTGTCTTCGCAGCCGGCCGCGTGCCGTCGTCTGTTTCGACGGCCCTCGGTCAGAACGAGCCAGCCTCGATCGCCGGCGCGACATATTGCGCCCACGCCGACTGCAGTGGCAGGCACACCAGCAGGTAGATGAAGCAACAGGCGAAGTAGATCGCCGGATCCCCGTAGCTGCGGTCGCCGACCTTGCCGTGGGCAAACTCGTGTCGTAAAGCGGGTCCCGGGCGATGATTGAAGATCAGATCGATATAGGTGACGATGTCCTCGCCGAAAATATCGACCAGTTCCTTGCGATAGCTGTCCAGCAGGGTTGAGAGCGACCGATCCTCCTGTGTGAGGTCGTTACGCATCTTCGAAGTATCCGTGCTCGCGTTGATCAGCACGTGCCGCAGGCAGTGCTCCAGTTGCGGGATGAGGATCGGACCGGCCGAGAGGAGGTCTCCCTGCACAAGGCGCGCAAGACCGAGTGCAAAGGTCGCCGCATGCTGGTGAGGAACGAACGGGCTCTGGAGGACGATGAAGCGAAAGTGCCTTTCGGAGAGCGGAAACTCTCCCGAGAGGAATCGACGTGCGGGCTCGATCTGGCCTTTCACTGCGATGTCCATAGCGAACTGCAGTTGCTGGACCATCTTGCTCTTGATCCGCTCTTCGCTGGGAGTTGAACCGTCAAGGGACGCTCCCTCGATTTCCGCAACGATCTTTCCCTCGTTATCGAGATGTGTAGCCGAAAACAGACCCGCAATGCCGGTTTCCGGTTCCATCGCCTTTGCGCGCATGTCGGCAACGCTCTGCGGACGCGCAAGTAGGGCAAATTGCCTGAGCCCCTCCGGTAATGTCAGCTTCTCAAAGATCTCGATCGTCCCGCTGACGATGTCGGACAGGTCGATCGGGATTTCGAACGCCCCCATCTCCTCGAGCGACTTTTCCTGGAGACTCCGCAATTCCTTACGGAGTTCTTCACGCCGTGCCTCCGTGCCCGGTATCTGCCTCAACTCGCCAATCGCCCGTCGGTACCAGTGCGCGGCTCCAGAAGCGGAGCCGGTTTGCGGCGCCATCCTGAGTGTCTGCTCGACACCCGCGAGTTGACACCGGCGTTGATCGTCTAAGCGTTTGGCCTCGCCGTGAGCGAAGGCGGCCGTATCCCAGAGGTCCTTGATCACCATCGGGTTGGGATCGGGAAGTTGCTCGGCAGCGGATGCCGCAGATTCCATGTCCGCGGACAGTTGATCCATTGTGATCAGGGAATACCGTGACCGGAGCGTCGCCAGTCGACTTAAGGGTACGACGTCGACATGGCCCAAGGCGGCGACATAGAGGGTTTCCAGCAACGTCGCGACCCGATCGTGCATTGGCGCCGTTCGCTTGTTCGACCGGGAGTGGATCTGCGACGCCCGCTCGATGAGGTCAACTTCCTCGAGGGATACCTCGTTTTCCGTCGCAAAACGGTCCTCGTAAGTTCCGCTCAGAAGGCCCTCGACGCATTCGCAATAGGCGACCACGGCGATCGCCGCCGCCTTTCCCTTCTTGCGATCATTGGTCCAGACGACATCGGCCAATCTTGCCCGGAGAGCCGGGTGCTCGACGTCATCAAGGATTTCGAAGATATGGTCTGTCTGGTCGCCGAGCCAATCCTCAGGAATAGGCGTCCGGCTGTTGCCGTAGGTCATCTTGGGCCCGAAGGCGCCGGCTTTGTCATGCAACCTGAAATGCAGGCCACATGCCGACCCCAGCAAGCGATAGACGCTGAAATCAGGCTCCTTGTCCCTGCTCGCTCGCGCGACCTCCATGAAGGCCGTCTCCAGGCGACCGTCATAGGCTGACTTCAGGCCCCGGACGATGGCATTGTAGTCGACTTTCCGGAAGTCAGATGGTGTGACGACGCTTTGCGGCGGCCAGGGCGCTTCAGCCTGTGCTGTCGCCTCGCCATCGTCGCACGCGTCGCCCGTCATAGCTTCGAATCCTTTGCCTGGTGCTTCATGCGCCATGATAGCAGCGCGACGGTGCTTTGGGGTCAGAACGTGACCGTCGGCTCCGTACGTCCAAAGATCGGGATTCGATCTCTCAGAGTCTGACCATGACAACGCCGGCAAGGAGCAGCAATGCCCCAACGATGCGTACCGGACCCGCGCTATGCTGCGTCGTGCCCAAAACGCCGAAGTGGTCGATGGCGATGGACGCCAGCATCTGGCCCACCACGATAAGCGCCATGGCCGTCGCCGCGCCGAGGCGGGGCACCATCAAAATGGCGGTGCCGATAAAGACGGCGCCGAAAAGTCCGCCTGAGCGCCTTCACTCGCGCAGGGACAAAGCGACGTGATGGAAACACTGCCCAGATGCCCAGTTCATCGGGCTGGGCATCGGAGAATTGGGTGACAGCAATGTCACTAACATCGATCTGGACATACGAGCACTAATGAGGGGGCGAAGGCGTACTTTTCTGGTACGAGGTCCACCAAGCAACCCCACACTTCAGCTCCAATAGGCTCTGGGCTCGAAGCGGTCCTGGATCTGGTACAGGAAGATCTTACCGGAAGGTATGGCGTCGTTTGCCAAGTACCTACCTGGCGAACGGCAAACCAATTGGATCGAGTCGTCGGCCAGAGCGGCCAGTCCGAATGCCAAGGCGTGGGTCTTCGGACCTATCGCCAGGCATGTTGTTGGCAGTTGTTTGGTCCTCAGCACATCCTCGGCCAATCCGAGCACATCGCCAAGTGCGAACGTCATGTTGTACGCGTTCGGCATCTCGGACAAGCGCTGCCTTATCGGCGCTTCTCCCTCGAACTGCGCGCTCGGTACCCGCGCTTGAGTGTCTTCGACCGAATACAGTCGCAGGTCGCTGGCCTCGAAGCGCTCGACGATGGGGACCGCGTTTGTCAGCTCGCCGCCGAGAGAGATGAACAGGTCTCGCTTGTCGGGCGTATAATTGTCTCCTTCGAAGTATGGCACTTGAACCGTAGTCGACGCGCCCTCCGATACGATGTTCACCGCGCCCGAATGCTTCAGCCTCGTCATCTCGTACCGTTCTGCCTCGGCGTAGAGAATGTCCATCCGGGCAACATGCTCCTGCCGGAAGCCCCGACCGAGCAAGAGCAGTGAATAGCGCTTCGGAAGACAAGACATGTCCAGCAGCACCGAGATCGGCCTGCCGGCTCTCCTGACGGCCTCCGACACCAGCCTGTCGAGATCAGCGACGTTCTCGTTCCAGACAGTCGATCGTTCAAGGGAGTGCAGGCTGTACGAACCGAGTATCTTGTCCGCGTCTGACTGCATGACGTCTTTCAGGTCGTCCACGCTTTTATCGGTCGATGCGAATCTCAGCATCACGGTTTCTTCCGAGCGACCGGCCATGAAGGGGAGAGCCGTCACCGTCCGGCTTTCCCAACTGATCGCCGCCACCCCCAGATCGTACTTCTTGAGAAGAGCGTCATTCGTCAACTCGCCCTGGGTGACGTGCAAAGCGCCGATAGATGCATCAGGCTTCATCGTCATCCCCGGAAAGAGGCAGCGAGAGTTGTTCGAGTGTGTCCGCCTCGAGTGGCGCAGCGCCGGCGACCCAGGCATCGGGCGTGATAGCGGACTCTGCAGCGCAAAGGGCCGCAAGATACTCCGTCGACACCCGGACGGGTTCGTACGCGCCACGGTAGGAGAACATGAAGAACGGCGCGAACCGGCGATGGAGCCTGAAGCCGGTCAAGGTCCCGGAGGATCGAGGCGAGGTCGCCGTCCCGGCTGGCCGCCGCTTCAAGGTGATCGTCCGCAAGTAGCCTGAAAGTTCGGCACGCGCGATAACCTGGCGAACGTACTGGGTGACGGTATCGTCCTCGGGCCACAGGTACTGGTTTCCGTCGAGCACGAATACTCCCCGCTCCGTGGTGGCAAGCACCGAAGGGTCGTCGGCCGTGCTCTGCAGCCGGCTCGTGTACTTACCGAGAGCCTCGATCAACCTCGCCATGGAGGTCGAGCTCGCATCGCTCAAGGCGCCCACGCCGTCGAAGTACTGAGTGCTGGCATTGTAGATGCCGATCGTCTGCACACGGGTGGCGATCTTGGTCCGTGACGTGACGAAACGTTTCAGCGTCTGGCTAGCGTCGACCTTGCTATTGCTGGCTTTGTACGCGTCATAGATCGCCGCCATGATCTCGAGGAAATCCCGGATCGATCCGTCTGCCAATGACGTGACGATGTTGCTGCCCGACAATGGTAGCTGCTTGAAACCGAGGCGTGCCGAGATATGCAGCATGGTCCCGACCATCTTGCGTCGCATCCAAGCCTGGAATGCCGGTGACGACAGTTGCGTGAGGTGTTGGTCTATCCGCACCATGTCGCTTGGCGCAGCCGTAGCGACGAACGCATCTTCTCTCCCTGTCCAGTGCCATAACAGGTAGGCTTGGTAGTATGGGGGGACGTCACCGAGAATCGTGTTCGGCACGCCTCCCTTGGACGATCTGGCGAGATCCGAGAGGCGAGTGGCAGCGGCGGCGATTTGCCTTGCGAGGGGTCTCGTCGAGCGTGCCAGGACGATCCCGAGGATGTCGTTCACACCGACTACCCCGAGTTTCTCGCGCAGGGAAAACTGCCGGGCAATGGTATCGCCGGTCACCGGCGGCCTGTCGTTCTGCGGCAGCGAGAAATAGGTCCGCAAGCTGACAACCGCCTCGCAAAGCGACACGAACTCGGGACGGTCCCGCTCGTCGAGCGAGATCACGCGACGGTCGGCGTCGGTCAACGGCCGTTCCTTAATGAACGTGTCGCCTCCCTCGATC
This sequence comes from Devosia sp. 2618, assembly GCF_040546815.1. NCBI lineage: Bacteria > Pseudomonadati > Pseudomonadota > Alphaproteobacteria > Hyphomicrobiales > Devosiaceae > Devosia > Devosia sp. 2618. The sequence continues at coordinate 2,450,869 of NZ_JBEPOO010000001.1, read as the reverse complement.
GTCTCACCGACGGCGCAGATCACCCAAGAAACAGGGAAGCGGCTCTTCCTGACCAAGGTATTGATGGAGCGGAGTTGTGTCGGGCTGAGGACTTCGCAGTCATCGAGGCAGAATTTGAAGCCCGGTGTGGGCCTCGAAGCTGCCGTCTTGAAGCGGATAACCCCCGAAAGCTTATCGCAGAGGGTCCCCAAGAGTTCGTAGGGTTCGCGCGCAGGCAATCCTCCGACGAGTTCGGCCACTTGCCCGCGTCCGCTTGCCTCGTTCATGCGTCTGACGAGATTGCGACACATCCGGGCGAGATCCGAAAACGTCCGGACTGCCTGATCGGCCCCGGTAAGCCTTGGAAACTCGGCGACGAAATCCTCGACGACCGCGATCTCGTGAACGGCTTGGAGTTCAAGTTCGTCAGCCAGGCGAAGCTCGTGCACTGCGCTGAGTACCTTGTCCACGCACACCAACTCGACCGCCAGCGAGAAAAACCTGAAGAACTCCAGGTCCGACTGCCCAGGTCGGAAGAGATCTCTTAAGTATCTGGATTTATTAGAGTTAATTCGCAGTCGCAGTCTTAAGCTGAAAATCCACCCCCGCGTCGCATTCTTAAGTTGAATTTCGTCGCGGTGTTAAAATGAGAATCCCCAGATACTGGGGCACTTGCGTCGCAGTGTTACGTGGGCCGGACATGCGCTTGTCAATTTCCCTTGCGTTGCGGGCTTCGAGTTTTCCAGAGCAATCCTGCTCTAGGGCTTGAGTCGCAGTAACGGGGGTACATGCCTGTGATACATAAGGCAGGTACAAATGGCACGCGGACCCCATCGTCTACGTCGAGGCGCTGTCTATTACTGGCAGCGCCGATTGCCGGATCACCTCGCAAGACGCTTGCAAATCTCTCATGTCAAGGTGAACCTCAGAACCAAGGACGTGGCTGTCGCCCGTCGCCTGGTCCCGCCGCTCGATGCGCAGGCAATGGAGGTTTTCATGGACGAGCGCGCACAGATCAGCCGGGAGCAGCTTAGTTCGCTCTTCAAGGCGGTGCTGGTTGAGCACCAGCAGAAACTGAATCTTTTGGCTGCCCTTGAGCGTGCCAATCCGACAACTGAGCGAACGGAACTGCTCGACACGGAACTGGCACAGGGTCTCGCCTACAAGCTGTTGTCCGAGCAGGGCGCAGCACATCGAAAGCGCTGGTGCGCCGGTCAATGCCATCAGCCTGGTAAAGGCCCAGCCGGTTTATCTCAGGGCTTTGGGCGAAGCCCTGCTGGGCGCCGAGCAGCGCTATGGGAACCGGCCGGTCTCCGAGCTGGATTTTGGCGCGCTGCTGGAGGAGATGCGTGGCGACGGAACCCCATCGCCTGCTGTGACGGATGAAGCGACGCTGCCCGCCACAGGCCCGGCGCGAAGGTGCAGACGCTGTTCGAGAGCCCGGTCTTTACTGGTTATGCGCATTGGGACGATATCGATACGCCCGGAACGGAATTCTTCCATCGTGCGGAGTTCTTCTGCACCATTCTCGCCGCTTATGAAGGCGCGCGGCGGGAAGAACACTGCGGCCTGGCGGTGGATGATGTGATCACCGACAACGGCGACATCCCCTATATCCACGTCGCCCCCAATGCCCTCCGCCGGGTCAAGAATTTGCAGTCGGTCCGCAACCTGGCGCTGCATCCCGAAGTCATCCGTCTTGGTTTCCTCGACTATGTCGAGGCCATCAGTGCGCTTGGTTGCGAGCGCCTTTTTCCCGATCTGTATTCCCCTTCGACCCGCTCGCCGCTCGGCGACCGGCTCTACAAGCAGATGCTGCCATCCCTGCGGGCGGTGGACTTCACCCCGCACCAGATCCGCCACTTCTTTGGCGACGAGTTGAAGCAGGAAGAAGTCTCGCGGGAATTTCGCGCCGACCTTCTCGGCCATGGCGGGGAATCGGAAACGACCGAGCGCTACTGCAATCCGATTAGCCTGCAGCGGCAGATGGTCCACTTGCTGAAGCTGCCGGTGGTGACCGCCCACCTCAAAGCGCAGCCGATCCGGCTTTTGCCTTGGGTTGTGGCCAAGGAGATTGCGCCCTGGTCGAAGGCAGGGAAAGCGCAGAAGCGCGCCCCGAGGTAACGGCAATCCGGCAGATTGTAATACCATTCTGGCATTCGATATTCCCGTTGCAGAATGCCGGGACCGGGGTTGCGCCTGAACGAGCAGTATCGGGATTTCTTTCAATCACGCGCTCGTGATGTTGTTCATTTCAGACCCGTGCAGCAGTCTTTCCCCAGCGTCGAGTAACGAGGGGAGCACAGGTCATGGTTCGGGACTGCACTGGAAGGACGGTCACCAAAACGGCGGAAACGGAGGCCGCTTATGTCCGGCGTTTTCTGGCCCTGCAACAGGCAGCGTGCCTTGACAGCTTCGGAACCGGCATGGAGCAGGTCATCGACTGGTTCACCTCACAGCATGCGCGTTGGGCCGAAAGCACGGTGCGCCAGTATCGCGCCGCCGCGATATGCCTGCATGCGGTAGTCATGAGCGCATAATAGCACGCCTGCAGACGGGGCCAATTCCCAGGACCAGCGGCCCAAAGCAGACATCGGCCCGGAAGCGCAAGAGCCTGAAGCGGGATCAATTTCTCGCACTCATGCAACATCTGGACAACTCGAGGCGAGCCGATGACCAGTTGATCCGCGGGCTACTTGCCTATGGCGTGGCGCTGTTCCTGCGGCCGGTGGAATATCTGGGAGCCCGCGTCGACGGCAACACGCTGATCGTGCCGAATGCTAAGGCCACCAATGGCAGGGCCAACGGAGACGTCCGCAAACGTTCGTCAGACAATATGGCGCCCAAAGCCAAGGCGTCGCTGGTAAAATTCCTCAGCCATTTTGGCGAAGTTGCCGCTGCGGCCGAAAGTTGGAAGAAATTCCACGATCGCCTCTCGGCGCGGCTCGCCCGCATCTGCAAGACTCTGAACATTCGGCGGGTGAGCTTTTACACGCTACGCCATGTCGGCATGGCGACGGCAAAAACCTGGATGACCCCGCACGAAGTTGCCGCCGCTGCCGGTCACGCCTCCATGCGCACCGCCACCAGTCATTACGCCAAGCGCCGCAGCGGCTGGCATGGGTTGAAACTGGCAGGCAAGCCAATAGCGGTCAGCATGGCGCAGGTTATCCGTGAGGCGAAGGCCTTTACACCGCGCTATAGGGCGCCCACGCCCACATAGGCGATTGGCAAAGCGGCCCGCAACATGTCGTTTAGCCACGATTCCAACGAGACCTGAAACGCGCTCGAAAGCCTCTTGCTTTCCGAAAGCGGATCCTCATCTTGAGAGGCGTCGGTGCCAAAAGGCCCGATATGGTTGGACCGTCCTCTGCAAAAGGGCGGCCGACGGAAGGTCTGCAAACCCGCCGTCGACCTGACCATCCCAACCCCTGCTTAGAACAGAGGCTAACTTAGCTAAGTCTTCTTCTATCGCCATCAGCGTGGCGAACAAGTCCCCCACATGTGCTTTGCTCTTTGAGGATGCCCGGATCGAGAACGGTCTGGTGCGGCACGCACTCATGTCGGCGTCGACCAGGTCAGGATTTTGATCATCGCCGACGAGACCGGCTGCACGACGATTGGCGATATCGTCGCCAAGCGTTCCGATCACCCCGATCCTGTCGGCGCCGCCATGATCATGGTGCACCTCACCATCCTTGTCGTGGAGCTTCGTGGCCCGCTAGATGCGCATACGATTGTGCAGCGTGCCGATCCCGATCCTGAGTCTGAGAAATCCAAGCCGACGCTACCATCTGATGGAGATGCGACCGCTGCAGAACTCCCCAAAACGCTGCAGTGTCTCGGCGGCGCAGCGTTCGCTACACAAGTGTTTGTCGGCGCAGGAAGCGATCGCCGCAATTTCTCTCGCGTTGATCTGCTCCGCCGTCCAGGCATTTACGGCCTCATCAGCAAGAGCTCGATCTATATCGGCATGGGTGGCGACGTGGGCATGCGCGTGGCCACCGGGCAGCAGCCGATCGAAGACGTGGACAGCGTCTTCGTCATCGTCGATGCCCGTGACACGCTCAGCATTGATGACGCAAAGGCGGCGGAGCGGATGCTGTGGGCACGCGTCCATGCCGCCAGGGAGAGGCAGGTGGTCAATGGTGTCCCAGACGGTGTCACCATCGATGCTGAACGCTATAGCGATCTCGAGGCATTTGTGGCGCGGGCCTGCCTCACACTCCGCCAGCATGATGTGTTCTTCACCTATTCTTCTGCGCGCGCCGTGCTGGCCGGCCCGCGCGGCGAGCCGGGCCGCGTCGGCCCGTTGCGCCCACTCGATGCCATGCCGCGTGCAGATGTCGTCGAACTCAATCTCGGAAGCGGGCTGATTGCCTTGGCCGCGCGTCAGTCGGAACAGCACTGGGTTCTGTTGCAGGGGGCCGAGGTCAAGCCGGAAACCGTGCGCAGCGCCAATGCCTGCACCAGCTATTTGCGGGCATCCTGGCTGCATGCCGGGCCGGGTGGCCGCAGCTATGTCCCGACCCGCGATTTGGTGTTCAAGAGCGGTAGCGCCGTTGCGCAGTTCTGCACTGGCTCCAAGGGCAAGAGCCTGGCGGCATGGCGCCCGATCGACCCCGATGGTGGCTACGATCCGGGCACCGCGGCGCTGGTCGCCTCCTGACGGCACACCGCTCCCATCGATTTCCCACTGTCCCTCATTCGCACGGAACAGATTGGAAGTCTGGTCCGCGCTAGGAGACCTGTCATGACCTTGTTTCACGATGACGACATCGACGACGAAATCCCCGATTTCGACGATCCGGTTCCCGATAGCCCCCTTCGTCCCAATGCTGCGGTAACCCTCGCCAGGGTTTCAATGGATGCAGCGCTGACTCGCGCCAGCCGGACCGCTCTCAAGCGCCATCCCCACCTTGTCATCCTCAAGGTGCCGCATGCCGACTATGCTGAGGTGCTCCCGAAAATGCTCAAACGCATGCAGGACGCTCCAGCTATCAAATCGGTCACCGAGAAACTCCGGCAGGGAGGCGTCTATCACCGCGTGGGCGGGGACATGCTGGAATTCCTGCGCCAGGGCCGCAGCGTTTTGTTCGTGTCGCAGGACCCGGAAGAAGTCCTGGACGAAGCCGTTCTGGCGGTGGCCGATCTCACCATCGATATTCCCACGCTCAGCCCCCCTTTTGTTGCGCAAGGTCATCAATGCCGTCACGGGCGGTCGGGCACGCAATGTCAACGATGACATGGCGAGCCTCCCCATCAAGGTTCTCGCTAGCGCTGTACGGCAGGAACTGACTGCCGGGCAATGCGTGGATAACCTGCGGCGCGCCATCGAACGTCAGCTCAAACTGGCAGCCACATATGTTACATTGCTGCCGGGCCTTCCGCTGACCGCGCCGGTGCGTGCCTGGACCGATCAGGTGCTGCATGATCTTGCAGCAGTACAGGCAGGTGCGTTGCCGCCCAAAGACATCGTCTTCGCCACGCTGGACGGCCCGCCCGGTACCGGCAAGACATTGATTGCCGAAAGCCTGGCGCACACTGCCGGCTGGAAATTCGTGCCCAGCTCGGTGGGCACATGGTTCACCAGCGGTGACGGTGCCCTGGGTGGCGTTGCAAAAAACCTCAAGAGTTTTATGGACGCTACCCTTGCGAGCGAGCCAGCGATCGGATTCTTGGACGAACTTGACGCAATTCCCAACCGCGCCACGATGGACAATCGCGGCCGGGACTGGTGGACGACGATAATCAACCTCTTTCTAACTGAAATTGACCGTGTCAGGAAATCCAACAAGAAAGTACTGCTGCTCGGCGCCACCAACTACTATGATCGCCTCGATGACGCCCTGGTCCGCCCGGGAAGATTGCAGCAGCGTGTGCGCGTTCTGCCCCCGCAAAGCGAAGACGAGGTGGTCGCGGTCTTGCGCCATTATTTGGGGGCGGAGATCGCGGCTAGTGATCTCGTGAAATTGGCTCGCGTTGGAAGCGGCGCCGTGCCTGCGGCAGTGGAGGGCTGGGTCAAGGAGGGCAGGGCAGCGGCGCGCCTGGCCGGGCGTCCCCTTGCGATAGGCGATCTTCTTTCAGCGATGGTTCCGGTGGACACCCGCACGTCTGCCGACATTCGTGCCATCGCCATCCACGAAGCAGGCCATACTGTGGTGGCCCATAGCCTTGGCCGAAAAGTGGAGAGCGTTTCCATCATTCCCGAAGGCGAAAGCGGCGGACATACCTTGATCCGCTTTCCCACCATCGTGCCGGTCTGGACGGACCTCCTCGACGACGTTGCCGTCACCCTAGGCGGCCGCGCCGCCGATATCGTTCTCGGCAAAGGCGCCAATGCCGGGGCCGAAGGCGATCTGGCCAAAGCCACTACAAGGCTCATAGAAGGCTACGCAAGTCAGGGCATGCGCGATAACTTGGTCCATGGACCCGCCTTAGGTGTCCGGAATGCCGAGTATCGGGCGGATGTAAACGCTGACCTCAAGCGTCAGCTAGCCCGCGCGATATCGATCATCGAAGCATACCATAAAGTGACGTTGATGCTGGCAGATAAGTTAATCGAACAGAAGGTTTTGGTCGCCAGCGAGATTATAGCGGTTTTTGAATATTGCGATGCTGTCTCGGCTTTGACCAAGTCAAAGCGTGGGTGGACAGAGCCGCAACTGCTCGAGATCCGGGCTGGGATATGAACATTGAATAGTCCCGAACATTCCGCGTTCTGAACACGTTCGCGGTCAAATTTGATGCTGTCGCCTGAACTTGACAGGCGATAGCCTTCCATTGAGGACGTGCTTGCAGGTCGGGCTGTAGAACATCCTAGTGAGGCGTCTAGATAGCATCTCCGACGTTACTTGTTTGTGACCAATTTTTCACGACGGTGCCGACGCCAATGTATCCAGAAGCTATGCATTCCCGCGATCAGAAAAAACAACGCGCCGGATGCAACAATGATGATGATAGAATCTCTAATAGACCGTCCTGGACTTTGCTCACTGAATTCAGGCTGTATCAGTTTGATCAACCCATCCCTGTGAGCTGCAAGAAAGCTGTCTGCAGTCAGGTTGAGCTCTAAAGCGCCTTCCGTACCGGAAATTAGCGGCAAAGTGACAGACTGGCGTTCTTGCACTTCGGCGACCAGGCTTGCTTCTACGTTTGCTGCAGTGCTAGCGGCCGTATCGTTTCCTGAACTCGACATCTCGGCGGTAACAGGGTTGGCCCCGGGATCGGATGTTATAATCGCGGCCGTGTCTGAAAGCTGGCCTGCAAGAATTTCTGCAATTTCCGCTGCGGTTCGGACCGGGGTTCCAGCTGTATAGATGGTGAAACTAGCTCGATAGCTTGGTGTCGCAACATTCGGAACAGCCCACGCTGCGACTGCCCCGGCAATGCCAATGACCACAAATACAAGTGCAAGAAAACGATACGACCAGGCCCAATCTGCTAAGTCATACAAGCTAACTTCTTGTTCCATATTCTCGTTCACTACGACCTCCCCAACATGTCGAGAAAAACGCCATCATCGATTTTCCAGTGGCCCCAACTAGCCGTTACACAGACTTCATGCTAGCGAATAACGCTTCCGGCAGCTGCGTTTGTGAGAGGCTTTGCCAGCATAGCTCGGAAAAGCCGTTCAAAAATTCCTACCGCTGGGACAACATAGCGGTTAATAGGGCTGCATTGTGCTGGAGTAGGCGAGTGAAAGTTTCTATTTTTGGGACGGGTTACGTTGGTCTTGTAACAGGCGCCTGTCTCGCCGATGTCGGCCATCAGGTGGTTTGCGTCGATTTGGACGCGGCCAAGATCGCCGCCTTGCAAGCTGGAATAATACCCATTCACGAGCCCGGTCTCGACGACGTGGTCGTCCGCAGTATGGCTGCGGGGTCACTTGTCTTTACCACTGAGGTTGCAAAAGCAGTCGCGCACGCTGAAGTGCAGTTTATTGCGGTCGGAACGCCGCCTGACGAAAATGGCGGTGCCGACCTTAGCTATGTCTTGGCTGTTGCCAATTCGATTGGTGCGGCGATGGCGGACTGCAAGATAATTGTCGTCAAGTCGACGGTGCCGGTGGGCACCAGCGACAAGGTTCGTGCCAAGATGGCTGAAGTGCTCGACGCGCGTAATTCCGACCTGTCGTTTGACGTCGTTTCCAACCCCGAATTCCTCAAAGAAGGCGCGGCCGTCAGCGACTTCCTAAAGCCTGATCGCATCATCGTTGGCGCGTCTTCCGATTTTGCTCGCAATGCCATGAAAGACTTGTACGAGCCGTTCAATCGCAACCATGACCGCACCATCTATATGGACGTTCGCTCCGCAGAACTCACCAAATATGCGGCCAACGCCATGTTGGCCACCAAGATCAGCTTCATCAACGAGATCGCCAATTTGGCCGAACTCCTTGGCGCTGACATCGAGGAAGTGCGCCGCGGCATTGGCGCAGATCCACGCATTGGCTACCACTTCATCTATCCAGGCCTTGGTTATGGCGGCTCGTGCTTTCCCAAAGACGTTCAGGCGCTGGGGCACACGGCTAACGAGATTGGCTATGATGCCCCCCTGATCGCCGCAGTGGAAGTGGTAAATAATCGGCAGAAAACCGTGTTGTTCCAGAAGGTGGCTGGCCATTTCGGCGGTGTCGAAAATCTGCGCGGTAAGACCATTGCCGTCTGGGGCCTGGCTTTCAAACCAAACACCGACGACATGCGAGAAGCATCGTCTCGCGCGCTGATGGAGGCGTTATGGAGCGCCGGAGCTCGGGTGCAAGCGTTTGATCCAGTCTCGATGGATGAGACGCGCCGCATCTATGGCGACCGCGACGACCTGATGCTAGTTGGCGACAAATACGCGGCGCTCAATGGCGCCGATGCATTGGCGATATGTACGGAATGGCAGCAGTTCCGCGCGCCTGATTTTGCGGAAATGGGGGATCGTCTGGCAGCTCGCGTCATCTTCGACGGCCGCAATATTTATGCTCCACAGCGATTGCGGGCAGACGGGTGGACGTATTTCAGCATCGGGCGCTCCCCCGTTTTTCCTGCAGCATCGGGTAGCGAGCAGGCGTCATGAAAATACTTGTAACAGGCAATGCGGGTTTTATCGGGTATCACGTCGCGCGGAAACTGATCGAGCGTGGCGACACCGTCGTCGGGTTTGATGTTGTCAACGCCTACTACGACCCTGCTCTCAAAGAGGGTCGCTTGGCCGAGCTCGACATGCTTGGTGCTGCCCACGAAGACCGGTACAGTTTTATCCGCGCCGATTTGGCTGACAAGTCGGCAGTGGACGGCGTTTTCGCCACAGGCAGTTTCGATCGTGTCGTCCATCTGGCCGCGCAAGCGGGTGTGCGGTACAGTCTGGAAGACCCAATGGCATACGTGCAGTCCAACCTGGTTGGCTTTACGCACCTCCTCGAAGCCTGCCGCCACAATCGCGTCGAACATTTAACGTATGCCTCGACCTCGTCGGTCTATGGCGGCAACACAAAAATGCCCTTCTCCGAACATGACGGTGCGAATCATCCGCTGCAATTTTACGCAGCGACCAAACGGGCCAACGAACTGATGGCGCATTCCTATTCACATCTGTTCGGTCTGCCCACGACCGGGCTCCGGTTCTTCACGGTCTACGGACCGTGGGGCCGGCCGGATATGGCGCTTTTCAAATTCACACACAATATTCTGGCAGGCGAGCCGATCGACGTCTTCAACTACGGAAAACACACCCGCGATTTTACCTACATCGATGATATCGTTGAGGGGGTCGTCCGCGCATCCGATGGCACAGCGGCGCCCAATCCATCATGGAATGCGGCAACGCCAGATCCCGCTACATCCAGCGCACCCTTCCGCCTGTTCAACATCGGCAATTCCGATCCGGTCAAGCTTTCCGACTACATCGATGCGCTCGAAGCCGCTCTAGGCACAAAAGCCATCCGCAACCTGTTGCCCCTCCAACCCGGTGACGTCCTCGACACGCTTTCAGACACCACCGAACTCACAAAAGCCACTGCCTACAAACCCCAGACATCAGTCCGCGAGGGAGTTGGCAGGTTTGTTGAGTGGTACAGGAAAAGCTATGAAGCCGTTAGCTAAAGGTACCGAATACACAAAGATAAAAAGAGTATTCGTTAATTGCTCAGGCCAGGACGACAACATTGGAGACGTCGTTCTGCGTAGGGCTCTAATCGCTGAGATTAGAGATGCAGGCGAACTACATCTCTATGTAGGGCCGGCGAGTGACGATTTTGTGGAGGGGCTTGTTGTGCCCGAAACAGCTGTGCTGTACCGCGACGTCAGAAAATGGACATCCGCGTTCCTGGGCTCCGAAGGCGCGGTGTCATATATTGCAAAGCCGGGCGAAATCACCACAACTCCAAAGGGTTGTCTGCGGTTTTTGAGGACCATATTTTTTGCCTTACGAGCAAGGCTGTCTGGAGGCCAAGCGGTTATTGCTGGCGTTGGATTCCGCAATAGGCCGCCAAAGCTATTGCCAGTTCGGTTGATTTTTTCAGTCTTCAACCATGTGTCCTGGCGAGACAGTAAGTCATATCAATATGCTGGAATCGGAAATATCGTCCCGGATTGGGCCTTTTCAAAACTGGCAAGTGTTGGCGATAAGGCAGACTGGCCGAGGCAAAGCCTGGTAGTCTCAATGCGCTCTGATCGTCCTGCGCCAAGCGATGGATGGTACGACGCCGTGAGCGCTTTCGCTGCGCGACGATCACTCGAGGTTTTGGTGGTCACTCAGGTTGGGCGCGATGAGCCAAGGTCGGCAGAAATCGCAGCAAGGTTGAAAGTGAAGCACATTCCGTGGAACGGGCATCATTTAAACCACGAAATTGCATTGCGAAGTATATACCAGAAAAGCGCGCTCGTTTTGAGTGATAGGCTGCATGTCCTTATTGTTGCGATGACCGAGGGTGCTTGCCCATGTGCCTGCGTGGAACGAGAGGATATCAAGGTACAACGGCATTTTGATGCAATAAATTTGGAAAATATTGTGTCGGAGCCTACGTCGAACCAAGCTGACCTAATTCAGCATCTGGAAGCTACATTGCTTCGCCTGCCTGTTGTCGAGATGGCCCTGAAGAATGCGGAATTGGCTATCGATGAAGAGGCACGGAAAGTGTCTACAATGATCGTCGGTAGTTATTGATGCCGTGAAGCCACCCGTACCAGCAAGTGAAATAGGCCGGGCAGCATTTCGGGGGAGTTTTTCGACCCTGTCGTGGCAAGTTTCTAGAATAATTCTCAACTTTGTGTCGGTTATCGCCATGGCGAGACTTCTCTCCCCCGAGGATATTGGCATCATCGCCATGGTCCTGGCGGTGACCGGGCTGGGTGATCTTGTTCGAGATTTTGGTCTCTCGATGGCTGCCGTTCAGGCAAAGACAATATCGGATGCCGAACGAACAAACCTCTTTTGGGCAAATGTCGCCATTTCGCTCGCGCTGTTCGCAGCGTTGCTGGTTTTGGCGCCACATTTGGCAGTTGTTTTCTCCGATGTCAGACTGACACAGGTATTGTGGCTATGCTCAAGCGTCATTCTATTCAATGGCGCGTGTGCCCAGTTTAAGGCCGACCTCAATCGGAACCTGCGCTTCGGTATTTTGGGACTGGTCGAAGCCGGATCTCAAGCTATTGGTTTATGCTTGGGCATTTTGGTCGCTTACTTAACGGGAAGCTACATGGCCCTCGTGGTCATGCTATTGGCGACTGCCATTAGTGAGTTGGCTATGGCAGCGTCGTTTGCGTCCTGGCGGCCAGGTGCGCCGGACCTAAAAGTCTCAATTACGCGCTTTGCGAAATTCGGAGCTGGTCTGGCAGGGACCCAACTGTTGGCGTATCTGGCCAAAAGGGGCGATAATGTCGTCCTCGGCTACGGCTGGGGCGCAGCAGCTGTTGGGCTTTATGACCGTGCTTACAGTCTGGTAATGGCTCCCGTCACTCAGATTTTGGTCCCATTGACCCGTGTGGCTGTTCCATTGCTGGGCCAGCTTCGCGACGATGATGATCTCTTGCTGGCTTCCCTTAAAAAGGTTCAGCTCTGCACCGCGATCTGCGCATCGTCGGCATATGGCCTGATCGGTGGGACGGCTGGTACCGTTATTCCCTGGTTGCTTGGGGAAAGTTGGACCGACACATCCATCATTGTTCAGGCAATGGTTTTTGGCGGCGTGTTCAGAACCTTCGCGCAGGTCCCGTATTGGATTTTTATTGTCAAGGGACGTACCGGGTCGCAGTTCCTATTTCATCTTTTTGCTCAACCGTTCATTATTTCAGCGATAATCATTGGGGCAATTTGGGGCGGATTTGGTATCGCATTGTCACTTAGCGTTTCATACCTTCTGGTCTGGCTGGCTCAGATGGCTTGGGTTCAAAAAGTTACGGGAGTTAAAGTAGGTGAAATAACTCTGTGTGGGTTTATATGTTTTATTGTATTTTTTATTCCAATGTACATTATACCCGTCGCTGTTATTCGAGTTTTTGGTGATGGATTTTTCGCAATTTCTATTGCCTCGGAGATATTATATTTCATTTTAGCTGCGACATTTTGGCCGGCATCAAGATCTGTGCTTGGCGAGGTGGTGGCAGTCGCCTTTAAACGGAACAAGCAGGGAAAAGAACAAGCATGACTGTTCGGGTGTCAGTGGTCATTCCGGTATACAATCAGTGGGACGGAGTTCCGCTTCTATTGGCGGCATTGATGCCCCAACTGTCAGCCGAGACCGAGGTTGTCTTGGTCGACAATGGATCTGATGACCCTCAATACCCTAAGGCCATTCCAGCAAATATTATGATCGTTTCATGTTCCACGCCCGGTTCATATGCGGCGCGAAACTTTGGCGTGTCGAAGAGTTCTGGCGAAATTCTTGTTTTCACCGATGCTGATTGTATCCCGAGAACGGATTGGCTGCGAAACATAGTTGAACGGCTAGGCCGCGACTTGAACGCAATTATTGCTGGAGAAGTGGCTATGGTCGGCGCGTCACAGGCGCCTAACCGCTTCGAAATGTACGACATTTTACGCGGAATACCTCAGAAGCGTTACGTGTCAAAGGGGTACGCCGCAACCGCGAACCTCGCGACATCGAGAGCGCTTTTTGACAAGGTGGGTGGATTTGACGCGTCGAGGAAGTCTGGGGGCGACGCGGACTTTTGCCGGAGGTCGGTGGCGGCCGGTACAGAGTTGGTTTTTTGTGCAGAAGCCGTCGTGGAGCATCCTGCGCGCTCCACGTGGGATGAGTTGGTCATAAAAACGCGTCGTATCAAGGGTGGCCAGTTGAACCATCAGCGTTCTGTCAGAAGAAAGTTGCTCGTCATTTTAAGGACGCTGTTCCCGCCGGTTCTCGCAGTCTCCAGATTTGCACGAGATGACAGGTGGCCTGTTCGGTATCGCGCTAATGCAATTGGTGTTCAACTTCAGCTTTGGTGGGTGGAGGTTGCTGAAGTCGCCCGGCTTCTGGCAGGCAAAGTCGAGGAGCGGCGCTGACGAGAGCCTAATCCCGCAACAATGAAATGCCGCATGACGAACAACAGCACTGGAATGAAGCCGCCGATCACGAGCATTATGCGAAATGGCCACCTGGGGCGTAAAGCGGCTTCCACGAATAGTGCAAAAATCAAAGACCGGCGATATAGGCTCCATTCAGAATTTTGAAATTATGAAAACACGATGAAATACAGTAAGTACAGCAGTATATCTGCTTCAAATTTTGCAGTTTTCATAATTTCTGCATTTATGACTGTGTCATGTCTCGCGATTGTTGGGCCGGAAACTCAATTTGCGTTAAATGCGGTGTTAGCGGCCATCGGTTGCTGTTGCATCTACGGAAGTGGAGTGAAGGTAAGGGCAATACATCTAACAGTAATAATGCTTCCAATTTTGTTAATTTTATTAACTTCTATTTCTATAGTCATGGATTTAGAAAGATCAATTATCGAAGATTACTTCGAAATAATTAAGTACATAGGAATTTCGTTGTTCCTCATTATTGGATTAAATGTCAAGATTGAAGTTTCTGGAAAAAAGCTTCATGCGTCCGTTCTTGTATTTTCAATATTGATAGCGTTGTTCGGTTTGGGCGTAATTTTATTTCCAAAATATTTCATTTTAATTGAAGGGTTTTATTCTCGACAGCGATTTTTCGGTAAGCCCATCACATTTTTTCATACGACATACTTTGCTGCGGCAATATATGCGCTTTTAGCAAGCTACTGGATATTTTCGGTTCGTCCCAGCGATGCTCGCTCAATGATTTTATCTGCATTTTTTTCAATCGTTTTTCTGGTGTTGATTGTATTCACCCAAAGTAGATCTGCTGTTTTTGGTGCGGCAATTCTTTCTTTGATCTTTTTAGTTCGGATATGGTGCTTCAATCGATGGCCCACTAAGGTAGTTTTAGTGGTATCTCTGGCAGTGGCGATTGGTGTTATTTGGCAATATTCTGACTACGCATCTCAAAGGCTGGGTTACCTAATTTCAGGATTCCGGAGTTATGTACTCAATTGGCATCGAAATATTGGCCGAGATAATTCGTTGGGCCTCAGGTTTGCACAGATAGAGTGGGCTCTAAACAACAACCCTTACTTATTGTGGGGAGCAGGAGTAGGTAAGGGATATTACAGGCTGCTCGAGTCTTGGCCGGCACTATACTATTATCGGTTTGGATTGATAGGAATGTTCGCCTATGTAGTTTTCTGGTCTTTTCCCATCGCAAGGTCAATCCAGCTATACGTTAGGGGATACAGGTCAGCGTCGCCGCTTTTTTGGGCAATTCCAGCCTTTATAGTGACTTTGCCATTTTTGTCGCTTTCAAGCGTTATGACGGATCAGCCTCATATGTCTGCTATTTTTTATGGCCTTTTAGGGGTGTACTATTCAAATTTCATAATTCGTGATTTGACCAATGGTTAAAGTTTCAATTGTCATGCCGGCCTATAATAGCCAAGCGTACATTTCTTCGGCGATTTCTTCCATTCAGGCGCAAACGTTCCCCGATTGGGAAATTATGATATCAGACGATGGTTCCATCGATGGAACCATAGATATCGTGAGAAAATTGCAGGCAGGTGACCCACGAATTCGCTTGCTCATGAGCGCGAAAAATGGTGGCGCTGCCAAGGCACGTAACGCGGCAATTGAGGCTGCTGCGGGGCGATACATTGCATTTCTCGACAGCGATGACCTGTGGAAGCCGAAAAAGCTCGAACGCCAGATCGCATTCATGCAGGAAAAGGATGTGGCGTTTTCGTTCTCCTCCTATGACCGCGTAGATGAGGCGGGAAGTTTAGTTAGCATCCACCGTGTTGAAAGCCCGGTCACGTACCGGAATCTTCTCAAATCCTGCGTCATCGGTTGCCTCACTGCGGTTTACGATACTCACAAGCTCGGCAAGATATATATGCCCGACATTCGCAAGCGGCAGGATTTTGCACTGTGGCTGCGCATTCTCAAAGAGGTTGATGCCGCTTACCCCCTTACTGAAAGTCTGGCGCAATATCGGGTGCGGAGCGGTTCGATATCGTCCAACAAGCTCAAAGCCGCGCAATATACTTGGTCAGTCTATCGCGATGTCGAGAAGCTGGACTTGGCGCGCTCTACCTATTATTTTGCCCACTATGCTGCCGCCGGAGTTCTGAACACCTACGTGAAGCCACTGCTGGGCTCTTGAGCCGCAGGCAAACTCACCAAGTATCACCCTCTCTGTCAGTTGAGTGCTAACATTTGCCAGCCTGCACATAGC
Organism: Devosia sp. 2618; assembly: GCF_040546815.1. Classification (NCBI taxonomy): domain Bacteria; kingdom Pseudomonadati; phylum Pseudomonadota; class Alphaproteobacteria; order Hyphomicrobiales; family Devosiaceae; genus Devosia; species Devosia sp. 2618. The sequence goes on along the minus strand of NZ_JBEPOO010000001.1, from coordinate 2,435,145 downwards.
AGCTGCGCAGATTTTGCGCCTATTTTGCTCCAGAACCGAACAAGACAGTTTTTATCGTCTTGACGAGAATGACCAGATCAAGATCAATCGAGAACCGCTTTATATAGTACAAGTCTTGGGACAGCTTGATCATCTCGTCGTCCAGATTGTGTATATGCCCGGAATTGACTTGGGCCCATCCGGTGATGCCTGGCGGAACTACGCAGCGGTAAGCGTATTTAGGCTCCATTTTGATCAGCTTTTTAGCCAGATATTCTGCCGACGGTCGAGGTCCGATCAGGCTCATGTCGCCCTTCAAGATGTTAAAACACTGCGGAATTTCGTCGATGCGCAACTTTCGTAGGATTCGGCAGCCCGGGATAATGCGCGGATCACCTGCAACGGTTGACCCGCCCGCTGTCCCTTGGAACATCGTTCTGAACTTGTACATGCGGAACGGGTGATTTCCGTAGCCACGCCTGATTTGCACAAACAATATAGGCCCAGGATCTCGGGCGTAGATATATGCGCCCGCCAGTACGGAAATGGTTATGAGCAGCGGTGAAAACAAGATCACAAAGGTGAGATCGAGATAGCGTTTGACCCGAGCGTACAATAACTGGCTTGGCGAGTAAGCGACCTGAGAAAACTCGAACTTCTGAACTCTTACGCTACCAGAAACGCGTTCGAGAAAGCTCTCGCAATTGACGATGTCGATGCCCAGAACATGCATGCGCGAGATGAACTCCGCCCACTCGGCCGTCTTGTACGAGTGATCATCGATTAGCAGTACGTCGAAATTTATCTCTGTTGGCGAGCTTTCCAGCTCCTCCGGTGTCAGGATCTGCGACCCTGGAATTTGTTCAGCAATCTGCTCCGCTCCCTCGAAGGGCATGATGCGTATTTTTTCGCCAGTTAGTAAGTGGAAGCGGTAGTTTGCGGCGCACGCAAAAAAGGTCCCTATCGCGGCGCAGGAGGCTAGGGCGCCATAGCTTATCTGCATCCGTGTAGCCGATATAACAGTGACCATGGCACAAAACAGCGCGCCATAAACCACGACAGCCGAAATGATCGGTGAGTCGTGGCGACGGAAGGCAGCCAGCACGAGCGAGTTTATGATGACCGGCAGGCCCAGAGCCGTCATCGTAATGATCACTCTTTCGGCAGGCATATCGTTGGAGCGGACGTCCGACAACAGGTAGGTCACCACCTGCAACGCGATCGATAGCACTGACGTCCATAAGAACGAGCGGAAGTGGGCAAGGTATCGATGTTGCCGAGTACGGCCTCCAAGAGACGTAACAAGGGTCAAATCCCCGCTGAGTCTTCGCCGTGCGGTACGCTCAGTTTTTCGCATGTTTCTTTCTAATTGTATTCTGGGGGCATGCCATTATATCCCGCTGAAGATAATAAGCACGTGATGTGTGACGTTATTTTTCCAACCTACTCCTTATCTGTGGAGTAGATTTTTGCCAGCGAAATATAGCTTTTGACGATCATGCGAAGCTGGTTGCATCGCATCTAAGCAGGTTGTAGTTCCACTTGAGCATTTCGATAGCTAGGTCCCTGTCGAGCTCCGAAGGCACGGGCGTCGGCACATTCCGAGCTCATGACTGCACGGACGTAAACTCTGCTTCGCGGCAGAGTGTGCTATCATGGCAGCTCCGAGCGGTTGCCCGACGGCCTATCTCTGAAAAGAAGGGGATCGTGTTGAACTGTCCGGTAATTTGCCCCAAAGCCACTTCAATAGCTACATCAAGCTTTTGGGTAGGCGTTATGGAAGAATTTGGGCTGGCATGCCCCTCACGCGTTCTGCATCGGCTTGCGGGGAGCAATATAGTGTCAATCAGTCTGCCGATCCTGAGGCCAGCGCAGGATCGCCATGCTGGTGAACTCGGTCCCGTTGTCGCTGACCACGGTGAGGGGGCGGCTGCGCCTGGCGATGATGCCGTCGAGCTGGCGTGATACCCGTTGGCCGAATAGCGATGTATCGACGACCAGCGCCAGGCCCTCCCGCGTATGGTCGTTCACCACGGTCAGCACCCGGAAGCGGCGACATCGGTGAAGGCATCGGAGACGAAGTCGAGGCTCCAGCGCTTGTTGGGCCGGTCAGGAACGAGCATAGGTCGCCGGGTGCCTAGAGCTCGCTTTCGACCGCCGCGCTTGCGCACCTGAAAGCCTCCACTCGCCATCGAGCCGCCTGAGCGTTTTGATGTTCATCGCGATCCCCTGGCGCTGCAACATCACGTGGATGCGCCGATAGCCCAACCGCGGACGCTCCGACGCCACGGACTTCATCGCTTCGCGCAGTTCCTGGTCGGCGGGCCTAGTGCTGCGATTCCGCATGCTCGATCGATCAACCTCAAGAGCTTCACACGCCCGCCGCTGGCTCACGCCATGCAGCAAGCAGGCGTGGGCCACAGCATCACGCTTCGCGTCGGGCGTCACCATTCTTTGCGGCGACATCCTTGAGGATGGCGTTGTCCAGCATTGCTTCGGCCAGCAGCTTCTTGAGCCAAGCGTTCGATCGTCCTTCAATATCTAAGGGTTCAGATCATACCAACGGCAAGCAGATAAAGTTACCCAACGCTTGCGAAGGATGTGCGCCAGAAGTTGGCCGAAAATGGTCTTGACCCGAGCCGAAAAGAAGATGCCGCTCGCCGGGAGCAACCCTATTATCGCCCGTGGTCCGAAGAACACTGGGGATTTATGACAAGCGGCTTTAACAGTACGCAGACTTCAACGCAGCAGACCTTGTGACTAAGTCTTGGGGAGGGGGGGGCGTTCGCGGCGCTGGCGAAGTCGATTTTCAAAGGCCGCGGTCAAAAAGGCAAAGCACCCGGATGGCTGGGAAAAGCGCTTGCAGATCGCAAAACGGCGTGGGCGAGTTTGGGCGTATCCGCCTTGGTGCCTGTGCTCATAGAACCGCCATGAGTTTCAATCAGCGACGCCCGGTGGAAGTGTACCTGCCTTGAACAACACCTGTGGTTCATCGTAGGTGTCGGCTTCGACGTCTACGTTGGCCGAATAGGCCCATACCCCGGTGCGCGCTGGGGCAATCCGCTCGGCAGACGCTATCGCGGCTTCGGCAGTTTTGGCCTGCTGTGGCTGATCCGGTTCAAACTTCCGGCCTTTTTGCCGAAAGCCCTGAACAAAAAACAAAGTTGGCATCACGGATCCTTTTCGATTGCCCCGCCGTGTAGCACGCCCGCAATCGCGAGGCCGACACTAATCGCGCCGTTCGGAGCCATCGCGGTGGAAAGGACCTGGTCTGGGTCTAGACGGGCGGCGGGATATCTTCGGAAACAAGCACAGTTCCGGGGTCTCGATAGTCTTCATCGTCCGGCTCGGGAGGACGCTGGAACGGTTCCTGATCGGGGTCAGCAATCGGCGCCACGTCAGGTGGCGGTGGGATATCCGTTGGCGCTGGATCGGGCGTTGGAAAGGACACGGTGCTCCTGGTGCTAGATAGTGTTCGCCGCCTCTAACGCTCACCATGTTTCTAACTAACTGATCGAGAACCGTATCACCCATGAATGGGTACAAGATTAGTGGCTACACATCGATCGTCCACAACATTGCCCACGGCCCCAATCGCCCTCATCTTGCACAGCATCAGGACCTGCGGCGAGAGCAAATAGACCGAGGTCCGCGCCTTGACCGCACCGTCGTTAGCTATGCGCGTTATGCGATCACCTTTAATGCGGTGGCCGAATCTGATCATGGTCCGGTATGTAGACTACGATTGACGTGGACGGCAGCCGCTCGCTTGGCTCGCCAAGCGCCATACCTCCTGCGGTTTCGTTTCGTCCTGATAAGCGAAGCCCTCGGTCAATGCGAGGCCTGGTTTCGCCGTCGTGCTGGTTGGGCACTGAGTGTACCGTGACGGCGGGAATAGGCGGTGGGTAACGACTGAGTGCCAAGATGCGGGAAGAAACCGGCCGGCGCCGCGGGCTAACGGTCGGTACCGACGTCGTCAGTGCCGTCTTGTGGAGGACAATGGCGGAGCGCTTCTCTACGATAGCTCACATCCTAGAACAAACTGTGCCCGTCACCAACGTGCGCCGCATCGCCAATCTCGCCCATTGAAAAAGCTGGCCGAAAAAACGCCCGTGCGGACTACGGCGCCCTCCTATCGCGGCGGAGAGATAGAAACGTCCCTCCGCAAGGTCGCGGCTGAAGCGTCGTCGGGAAGTCGAACCCCGTGTTGAGGCCCCCCTCGGGCGTGCTGCGCCATTCCACCTAAGTCAGGGATAGTCTGTCCCTGATGCGCCGTCGGCCATAAGACGCGCGCGCTAAAGGCGAGTGTTAGGCTGGACATTGTGATATA